>JBPCNO010000087.1:0-5004 GCA_051001135.1 Acidobacteriaceae bacterium | reverse complement strand
CTATTCGAGCTCGGTGATCATCCCGCAACTGGCACAGGAGCAGCTTGGCTACACCGCGCTGCTGGCCGGACTGATCCTCTCGCCGGGCGGTCTCGTGGTGCTGTTCCTGATTCCGATCGTCGGCCGGCTGCTGCCGCGCGTGCAGACGCGATTCATCATCGCGTTCGGCTTCTTCTTCATGGGCTGCGCGCTGAGCTGGGCGTATTTCATGATCACGCCGGGGCTCGATTTCTACACCCTGGCGCTGATCCGCATCACCCAGACCGCGGCGCTCGCGTTCCTGTTCGTCCCCACCAGCACGATCGCCTATTCGACGCTACCGAAGGAGGTGAACAACGACGCGAGCGCGCTCTACGTGATGTTCCGCAACCTTGCTGGCTCGATCGGCATCTCGCTGGTCACCGCGTATCAGCGGGAATCGGTCCAAACCAACCGCACGCTGCTGGTCCACAATCTCACGCCGCTCAATCCGGCGTATCAGCAGACGCTCGCGCACGTGCAGAGCAGCCTGGAGGCGATGGGCCGCACGCACGCGGTCGCGCACCAGCAGGCGCTCGGCTGGATGAACCAGATGCTGAACGGGCAGGCGGCGATTCTTTCCTACATGGACGTGTTCGCCATCTCCGCAGTCGCGGCATTCGCGGTCGTGCCGCTCGCCTTCCTGTTCGCGCCAACCAAAGCCGGTGGCCGGGGCGCGCCGGCGCACTGAGGCGCACGCGCCCATCCGGTTGCAGAGCCGCGACGTCCGCCAGTCGGTCTACGCAAGCTTGCCTCCAATCTGCCCCTGGGCAACGTCGAGACGGGCCTCGAGAAACTCCACCAGTTTGGCAGCCGGATAGCTGATAATGAAGTAGATGATAGCCACCATGGTAAAAATCTCGAAATGCTTGAAAGTGGCGGAGGCAAGAAGTTCACCGCTGAACATCAAATCCCGCATGGTGATAACCGATACCAGTGCTGAGTCTTTGAAGATCGCCACAAAAAAATTGCCGATCGCCGGTATGACGATCCGGATCGCCTGTGGCATAATGATGCGGCGCATCAGCAGGCGGCGCGGCATTCCGAGCGAGCGCGCCGCTTCCCATTGGCCGCGCGGAATGGCCTGGATGCCCGAGCGGAAAACCTCCGCCATATAGGCGCTATAGTTGATGGTAAGTCCCAGCACACCTGAAGCAAACGGCGTCAATACGATGCCGCCATACGGAAGCACGTAATAGATGAAAAAAAGCTGCAACAGCAGCGGCGTGCCACGGATGAACTGCACGTACGCCGTCGCGACCGCGCGGATCGGCCAGAACCGAGCCATCCGGGCGACGCCGAAGATCAGGCCGCCGATCAGGGCGAAGACGTAGGAGGTGACCGAAACCATGATGGTCACCCATGCCCCATGCAGCAGGGTCGGCAGGAAGGAGATCATCTCCGTCGGCAAGAACATCGGCGCACTTCGCTCCACTGCTTAATCGGGACCGGCGGCGCCCGCTGCGTCCCGATTGGCACCGGAAGGAAGCGCACGCACGAGATCGCAAGGGCGCCGCCAGAAGCCCCGGAAATCGGATATTCAGTTGTTGTAGCCGCCCAGGCCCCACTTGCTCAGGATCTTGCCCATGTCGCCGGAATCCTCCATCCACTGAATCGCGGCGGAGAATCCGGTTCGCAGTTGCACATCGCCTTGGCGGAAAGCGTACCGGCTGTAGCCTGCCGGGTTCTTGAGTTGATGCGGCTGGTATCCGGGCACGAGTTCGATGGCCCAGTTCGGGTGATCCTTGATGGTCGCCGCGACGATCGGCTGGTCATGCACTGCGCCATCCAGCCGCCCATTCTGGATATCCTGCGCCATCGATTGCCAGTCCTTGTAGCCCTTATAGGTCACTCCCGCCGTCTCCTGGATCCATTGCGCATAATTCGTGCCGAGCAAGGCACCGCACGTCTTTCCCTTCAGATCGGCGATGGACTTCACCTGGAGCGGATTACCCTTCTTCACCGCAAGCCATTCTGAATAGTAGTAGGTCGGAAAACTGAAATCGACGACCTTTGCCCGAGTCTTCGTGTAGTGAATCGAATCACCAACAATGTCAAACCGGCCATCCAGCAAGCCCGGAATCATTCCGTCGAAGGAGACCGTCTTCACGGAAATCTTCGGGATCATCAGCATTTTGGTGGCAGAACCGATGATGTCGGCGTCAATGCCGGTGAAAGCGCCGGTCTTGGTGTCGAGATACGAATAGGGCCAGTCGTTCGACGTGGTGAGGACAAGCTCTCCCTTCTTCTGCACGCGAACCAGCGACTCATCGCACGCGAACTTCGGCAGGGTAAAATCCTTGAACGTTGTGTCGATTCGCGGTTGCTCGGCGGCCAGCGCGGCACGGGCCAGCCCGCTCGCGGCAACCACGCCCGCCACGGCGCCACCGGTCGCGAGCAGACCCCGGCGATCAATCCCACCCGCTTGCGGTCGATCAGCGTGCTTCCTCATGACAAACTCCTTTCCCTGGTCCTCACTGTTGCTACCTCGGCCGCTGGGCTTATCAAAGCCCCGCGTCGACTCACGTCTCAAACATCCGCGGCGGTCCGGCCGTTCCGGTGGAGGACCGTTTGCAGGAACTGGCGGGTGCGTGGATTGCGCGGGGCTGAGAAGACCTCCTTCGGAGAGCCATCCTCGACCACCGCGCCATCCGCCATGAACACCACGCGGTCCGCAACGTCGCGCGCAAAGTCCATCTCATGCGTAACCACCAGCATGGTCATACCTTCTGTCGCGAGCTGGCGCATCACCCGCAGCACATCGCCGACCAGCTCCGGGTCCAGTGCGCTGGTCGCCTCATCGAACAGCATGAGCTTCGGCCGCATCGCCAGCGCGCGGGCAATGGCGACCCGCTGCTGCTGGCCGCCGCTGATCTGGTGCGGAAAGGCCGTCGCCTTTTCCGCCAGCCCCACCTTGCGCAACAGCGCCAGACCGCGCTCCCTCGCCACCGGCAATGGTTCGTGCAGGACATGCACGGGCGCCTCTATGATGTTGCCGAGCGCGGTCAGGTGGGGGAACAGGTTGAACGATTGGAACACCATGCCGATCTGCACACGGATCGCCTCCACGCGGCGCTCGGGATCGATCACCGTCCGGCCGTCGCGCATGTAACGGTAGACCGGCTCGCCCTCGAAGAAAATCGTGCCGTCGTCGATCGGCTCTAGGTGGTTGACACATCGGAGCAGGGTGGATTTTCCCGCGCCAGATGGGCCTATGACGCACACCACTTGGCCCCTGTTGATCCCGATCGTCACCTCGCGCAGCACGCGAACGCGGCCGTAGGACTTGCTAACACGATCGAAGCGAAGAAGCTCGGGCGCTGCGGCCGCCGGCGATGCGTCAGATTGCTCGCCGGCATCCGCCATCGTCATCCTAGACAGCCGCGGACAACAAAGTGGATTGTGCGGCGGCGATGCTGTCGCCGAGAATGTTCGCCATTCGGTCGATCTCGTCGGCGGTCGTCGTCAGTGGCGGTGCAAATGCGGCAAAGTCGTTGCCGCAGCGGAGCAGCAGGCCGCGGGTGCGCGCCTCCCGCTCCACCAGCTTGCCAGGGCGTGCGCCGCCAAAGCCGCTTCGGGTGCTGCGGTCGCGGACCAATTCGACGCCCTGAAGTAGCCCGGCGCCGCGCACGTCGCCGATGATTGAAAAGCGTGCCGCCAATTCGGTCAGCCGTGCGCGCAGCCGCTCACCCTGCAGCCGTGCGTTCTCGACGAGATTTCGTTCCAGGAGCTGCGTAATGACGGCCACGCCCGCCGCGCAGGCAACCGGATTGCCGGCGAAAGTATGGCCGTGGTGGAACTGGACGTTGTCCTCCTCCTCTCCGTAAAATGCCTTGGCGATACGGTCGCGGATAAGAATTGCGGCGAGCGGCGCGTATCCGCCGCTCATGCCCTTGCCGCAGCAGGTTATGTCGGGCGGAGCCTGGAAATATTCGGAACCGAACATGGTTCCGAGCCGACCGAAGCCTGTGATGATCTCATCGTAGATCAGCACGAAATTGTGCCGGTCGCAGATCGCCCGGAGCCGCCGCAGATAGTCCGGCGGCGGTACCACAAAGCCAGCGGCGGAGATCGAGATGGGTTCGACGATGACCGCGGCGACCGTCTCGGGATCCTCCGCCTCGATCGTCCGCTCGATCAGCGAAACACAGGTGCGACCGCAGTCCGGATACGTCTGATCGAACGGGCAACGGTAGCAATACGGGGGATGGACGTGGATGAAGCCGACAGCCAGCGGCTCGAAGATTGACTTGCGCTCACGACCGCCGCCGGCCGATAGCGCCCCCATCGTAGCTCCATGATAGGCGCCATAGCGGCTGATGATCTTGTATTTCCGGGAATGACCGCTCTGCCTATGATACTGCCGGGCAAGTTTCATCGCGGCCTCGGTCGCCTCCGATCCGCCGCTCAGCAGCTTCACCGCGGTAGCATCTTCCGGCGCAATCCGAAGCAGCAGCTCGGTCAAGTCCAGTGCCGCCGAGGTTGTGCTGTGCAGGGGCGGCGCGAACGCAAGCTGGTTAAGCTGATCGGTGACCGCTTGGATCACCGCACGATTGTTATGCCCGACGCTCGCCACGAAAACACCGGAAAGGCCGTCGAGATACCGATTGCCCTCGCTGTCGGTCAGGTAGATGCCGTCTCCCTTTGCGAAAACGAGCGGATGCCTTGCGAACTCCTGCATCTGCATGAAGTCGAGAAAGAGCGACGGAACGATATTGTGCGAACGCATGGGCCGGCCCCTCGATGCTGCGGTGCAGCGGCACGCACAGAACCACATCGTTAAGCCGCGATAGTGATCGCTGGTCCTGCGAAGTCAATCCCGCCAGCGCGAGCGCGGTGAGAGTTGTTACTCGATTGCAGCTTGGCGCTGCCCGTCCTACGCGGCATCAAATCCGGGGTCGGGGGGGGGGGGAGAGAGGCGAGTCAGGAGCCCAACAAAACCCCCACAAACGCCACCAACCAAACAACACAAACACCAAAAGCAAA
>JBPCNO010000086.1:0-37203 GCA_051001135.1 Acidobacteriaceae bacterium | reverse complement strand
TTTGGCCGCACAGCAAATTGAAATTTGCTGCCAAGTTGCTACCAAATTGTTTTTGGGGTGTCCGCTATGTTGTTGAGATATTTGGTGGACCTGACCGGGATCGAACCGGTGACCTCTTCCATGCCATGGAAGCGCGCTCCCAGCTGCGCCACAGGCCCACTCTTTGAGGAAGGAAGGACTGCACTCATTTTCGACGAGTAAGATGGATTCGTCAATGTTGTGCCAGCCATCCCGGGGAGTCTCTGTTTTGTTGACCATGCGCGTTTCTGCCGCCGCTCTGGCGGTTTTGTTGCTTTCCTCGATCCCGGTCCACGCCCAACCCGCGTCCGCGCCGACGACCGCGCCGGCACCGGGCCAGAGCATGTCCTCGCAAAGTACGCAGAATGCGATGGTGCTGGGCGATAGTCTGAACGCCCTTCAACCAGCGATGGATGGCCTGCACCAGACACTGGCGAGCCTGAACGTAAGCAAGTGGAAGGCGCCGGGCGATGTGCGCGGACAGGCACAGTCGGACATCGATTCGATGCAGCGCGATTTGAACGGCACCCTGCCCGACCTGCTGGCGAAGGCCAGGTCGGCGAACTCGTCCGTATCGCCCTCGTTCGCTGTGTTCCGCAACGTGGATGCGCTCTATGACGTGATGCTGCGGGTAACGGAGACGGCGACGCTGGCCGGGGCGCAGCGCGATGCGGGCCAACTGGAGCAATCCCGCGCGATGCTCGAACACGCACGGGCGCAGCTTGGCACGGCACTGCTGCAGCAGTCCCAGGCGCAGGATGCCGAGGTGGTCCAGTTGCGCACCACCGCCGCGGCAGCGGCGGCAGCAGTGCAACAAGCGGCGCCGAAGAAGACCGTGGTGGACGATGGACCGGTGACGACCAAAGCCAAGCCGCGGCGGAAGCGGCCAGCGCCAGCGCCGTCGACCCAGGCCGCGCCTCAGTAATCGCGGCTGTCCGGCCTACGGACTGGACACGCCTGCGCTCTCGGCAAGCTGCTGCAGCTTGCTTCCAATGGCCGATGGATCCAGACAGTAGTCCACGAAGCCAGAAGCAAGCGCGCGCTCGGGCATGCTGGGATGTTTGGCGGAGGCCGCGGTCTGCGCGAAGGTGACGCCACCCGCCTGCTTCACATACTCAAGCGCATCGGCCCCATCTGTTCCCTGCCCGGAAAGAATGACGGCGATGGCGCGCTCCTCCTGATCATGGGCCAGAGAATGGAAGAAGAGCGAGATCGATGCCTGCCCTCCGGTGGCTTTCGAACGCGGCTGGAAGATGAACTCGCCTTCCACCAGGGTTACAGTCGCGTCCGGTGGATTGACGTAGATGGTGTTCGGCCGCAGATAATCCCCTTCCGTCATGGGGAGAATGGCCATCTGGCTATGGGCCGCGAGCGTCTCCGGCAACAGAGCCTTCCAGCCGGTGAGCGGATGGTTCAGGATGACGAACGCGAACCCGATCTCAGCGGAGATGGCTGAGAAGAGCTCGGCGTACGCACTCAACGATCCCTCAGCTCCGCCGATCCCGACGACATACATTTTGTTCATATGTGGAAAGCTATCACTGGCCGGATGGGTCAGCCCCACTCTAAATCCCAATCCACACGGGGCGCTTACGGCCTTCTGGTTCTCACGAGGACATCTGAAATCCTTCGTGGAGAACGCAGGCGCTCACCAGCACCATCAGGACCTGGTCCATGGCGACGCGCGATCCTTCATCCATCGTGTCGAGGCTGTCCAAAGTGGCGATGATCTTCTTCTGATCGAAGAACGGAATCGAGGCAAGCACCGGTCCGCGGAGCGTGTCGTTGACCAGGGCGCTGAGCTTCTCCTGGGGATTCAAGGTAGCGGGCGGACTCAGGAACGGGTGCTTCTGTCGCCGGTAGACAGTATCGGTGATCACGTCACGGACTGCCTCCCGGAGAACATATTTCTCCGTCGTGCCATGAATCTTCTGGCTGACCGGCTGCGAACGAATGACTTCCACCAGGTGATGGTCGAGGAACGGCACGCGTCCTTCGATGGAGTGCGCCATCTCCATGCGATCGCCCAGCATGGTCAGGATGTAGTTCGGCAGCAGAGTCTTCGACCAGAGATAGAGCGATTGGTGCACCGGATCGCGCCCTGCGAGCTGGCCGCGGACATCGAGATCGCTGAGCAGGGCGTGGTAGCCTTCGCGGTGGCCAAACGTGTCGGCAAAGTCTCCGGCTAACAAATCCTGCATCTTGGCTGCGCGGGCGGAGAAGGTTTCGATCCAGGACGGCACAAAGCCCAGAAGACGCTTGAGGTCGCCCAGCGGCCTCGCGTTGCCATGCGGCAGCAGCAATCCGCGCGAAACGGGATTGAGCCGTTCCAGATCCTGGAGCAGCGCCGCGACGTCAGTCGGGTTCTGGCCTTCCTGGTTGTAGAGAAGCATGTCTCGGCGGAAGTGTGCGTAGCCGCCGAGAATCTCATCCGAGCCTTCTCCGGTGATCACTACCTTGTATCCCGCGTCGCGCACGGCACGGCTCAGAAGGTATTTGGCGACACCGTGGGCATTGATGCAGAACATCTCCGATTGCAGAATCGCATCGGCGAAGTGGTCGGCGAGATCGTCCTGCCGGATGGGAATGGCGCAAAACTCAGCGCCCACCTTCGCGGCCATCTCTCGTGCTTCTTTTTCCTCATCGTAGTCGGGGCGATCGAAGGTCAGCGTAAAGGCGCGGATAGGATCGGGATGATGCTGCGCCGCAAGCCCCAGGACCGCGCAGGAGTCCAGGCCGCCGCTGAGATAGCAACCCACCGGCACGTCCGCGCGAAGGCGAAGGCGAACCGCTTCCTCCAACGCGTAGCGGAACTCGGCGGCGTAGTCGGCATCCGAGCGATGCGGCGCCGCATCATCCGTCCGGGGATAATCGAAATCCCAATACCGGTGCAGTTGAATGTGCTTGTCCGTTGCCAGCAGATAGTGGCCCGGCGGTACCTGGAAGACGCCGTCAAAGAGCGTGCGCACCAGATGGCCGCCGCATTCGACGGAGTGGGAGACGGACTCCGCATCCCAGCGCGCCGGCACTCCGGCGGCAAACAGCGCTTTTACTTCCGATGCGAGATAGAGCGTGCCGTCGTGGAAGGCGTAGAACAGGGGCTTGATGCCGAAGCGGTCTCGAGCGGCGAACATTGTGCGGTTGGTCTCATCCCACAGCACGAACGCGAATTCGCCGCGCAATCGATGCAGGCATTGCACACTGACATCCTCATAAAGGTGGAGGGCGATCTCGCTGTCCGACCGCGTGCGCAGGCGGTGCCCGGAGCGTTCGAGCTCCCTCTGGATACATTCATAGCCGTAAAATTCGCCGTTGACGACGATCCGCGTACGTTCATCTTCGCTCGCGATGGGCTGATCGCCGGTGGTCAGGTCGATGATGCTGAGCCGCGCGTGGCCAAGTGCGACCCGGCGGTCCCGGGAGATCCAGTGGCGCTGCCCATCCGGGCCGCGATGATACAGACTCTGGGTGGCTCGTTCGATAATCGGCTCGGAGATCGGATCACGACGCGAGAAGAGGGCGACAATTCCGCACATATTGTTGTGCTCCTGATTCGGCTTTATGGATGTGTGCCGGGCCGAGTTTCGCGGGGGAGGGATGCGTGGCGGATTATATACAGGCAAGCCCCTGGCGAAGGAACATTTCTCCTCCCGCGGGTGTCTAAGGACTCAGGTGGGGCGGAAGAGTGAGCGACGCCCTCCAGCCGCCGGCGGTTACTTTTGTCCTGCGCAACATGCCCTGTTTCGGGTGCAGGCGCGCGGGACAGCAGCTCAGGGTTCCTGTTACTGTATGGAGGTCAGCAGGATGCAAGCGGGAACGGTCTTGGGGAATCTAGCAGGCGTCTTTCAAGCACGCACGGGAGCGAGGCCGGAAGAGGCTGCGATCATCGCCGAGTTGCAGGCGGGGTCGGAGGAGGCCTTTGCGGCATTGATCGCGCAGTACTCCCCAGCGATCTACGCCCTGATCGCGCGCACCATCCCCAATATCTCCGACGCCGCGGACGTAACCCAGGACGTCTTTATCAAGGTGTATCGCGGGATCAAAGGCTTCCACGGGGAGTCCAGCCTGCGCACCTGGATCTACCGCATTGCCCTGCATGAGGCCTCCAACGGCCGCCGCTGGTGGTGCCGGCACAAACGCAACGAAGTAACGATTGAGCAGGAGCTGGGCGAGGATCTCGACGGCGAACACCTGATGCTCAAGGATACGCTGGTAGACCGGCAGGAATCGCCCTTCGAGCTGGCGGCGCACGCGGAGATGCGCGCACGCGTGGAAGAGGAGCTGCGGCAGGTGCCGGAGCCCTACCGCACGACGGTGATTCTGCGCGACATCGAAGGTTTTGGCTATGAAGAGGTAGCCGAGATACTGAACACGAATCTGGGTACGGTGAAGTCGCGGCTGATGCGTGGCCGCGCCCATCTGAAGGCGCGTCTGGCCCCGCTGGTACAAGGGTCGCTGGCGGCAGGGTCGCGAGTTGCAGGCTCGCTGGACCAGGGCTCGCTGACCCAGGGCTCGCTGACCCAAGAATTGACGGGGCGGCCCGTGCGCGCCGCTGTCCGCATTCGTCCCTCGTCCGTCAACGCTCATGCGGCCCTTGCCGGGCCCGACGCTCACGCGGCCTTTACCGGGCTGCTTCCTGAAATGAAGGAGGAGGCGAAGTGAACGACTGTAGCCGTATACGCGCGCTCTTTTCCGCTTATCTGGATGGCGATGTGCCGGGAACGACGATGCAGCGCATCGAAGGGCATCTGCAGGGCTGCGCGGCTTGTGCCGCGAACTTTGCCTCATGGAAGCAGACGCAGCAGATGCTCACGTCGCTGCGCCGGCGCGAGATGCCGGAGGACCTGGGGCTGAAGCTGCGGATCGCCATCTCTCGCGAGCGCTCCAACACCGCCAGGGAGAGCCTGGGACGGTGGCAGGTACGGTGGCAGAATACGTTGCGGCCGGTCGCCTTGCGCGCCTCGGCGGGGCTGGCCAGTGCGGTCTTCCTGGTGGGAACCTTTGTCCTGCTGATCGGCATGTTTGCCACACCGCAGCCGGTAGAGGCGCGGGATGTGCCATTAAACGTCGCGTCCGCTCCGCGGCTGCTCTACTCAGCGGTGGCATCGGAGATGAGCCCCAACGGCAATCCGCTGGTGGTGGAAGTGTTCGTGGACCGTGAAGGCAAGGTCTACGACTACCGCATCCTGGCCGGCAGCGATGATCCAATGACCCGCGCGCAGGTGGAGAACGTGCTGCTGTTCAGTATCTTTGCGCCGGCCCGGTCGTTCGACCAACCGGTACGCGGCACCGCGGTGATGTCGTTCTCCGGGGTGTCGGTGCGGGGATAGGCCGTTCCTGTGTCATCAGCGGTGCCGTGGCACCTCTTCGCGAGATAGCCATGGCGGGAAAGTATTTCAGCGTTCGCAATCACTACAATCGCGAGCGCAAGTGTGGCATTCAGAGTCTCCTTGAAGGCGAGAGATGAAACCTATCCGAGAGCGTGCGCCCTCCCACCTTGAGTGTGCGCCCTCCACCTTCGCGCCGCTCAGGATGGGCACCCGGATGGGGTACGGCTGGGATCGCGCATTGACCCTTATTCAGCCGTTTCAATAGACTGGGCTGACGCACGCTGTTCGCATACCTATGCCGTTCTCTGTTCGAAGATCCCGTAGTGTCTTCCCGCTGCTGTCTGCCTTTACGCTGCTGCTGTACGCGATGCCTGCTGCTCTCTACGCCCAGAGCGGGGCTCAGAGCGGGGCGCAGAGCGGGGCGCAGACGGGCCAGCAATCTTCTTCCTCCTCGTCCGCCAACCTGCCCACGCCGGTACAGCAGAAGCCGCCCGCGGTGATCGATCCGGCCGGCCCGCAGATTGGGCTGGAGACCAGCGAGGCGCTGTTCGATGTCGCGGTGGCGCTGAATGCCTGCGGATATGACACCGGGTTGCAGGACTCCGATCCGCTGCGGCTGCATGTGCGGGATCAGGTGAACGCCGCCGTGATCGCGTCGCCGGCGGCCCAGGATACGCGAGACCAGCTCTGCAGCTTTGTCCGCCAGCACCGGCTCTCCGATACCAGCCATGATCTGGCGCAATATGTGTCGCTGGCGCTCTACCTTACGCCTCCGCCGGAGCTGACCACCAGCGTGGAGATGACGGAGCTGCCGCCGGATTCCACCCAGGTAGTCGATGTGCTGCCGCTGCTGCGGAAGTTCGCGCAGCAAATTCAACTGCACCTGATCTGGATAACCGACCGGCCGCAGTACGACGCGGAAGTGAATGAACTCCACGATCCGCTGCAGCGCATGATTGTCGAGACGAACGCCTATCTCAAGATGCCGGCGAGTTCGGCCGGTCAGAGCCGGTTTCTGGTAGTGCTCGAACCGATGCTCGCCCCGGGCGAGACCAATGCACGGGTGTATGGCACCGATTACGTGGTAGTGGCCTCGCCGGTGAATGGCAAAGTGCGGATGGATGAGGTCCGCCATACGTATCTGCATTACGAGATCGAGCCGCTGCTCTATGCCCGCGCTTCGTCGATGGACCGGCTGTTGCCGGTATTGAAGACCGTGCGGGATGCGCCGCTCGAATACACCTTCCGCGCGGACATCGTTTCGCTGGTGATCGAGTGC
Organism: Acidobacteriaceae bacterium; assembly: GCA_051001135.1. Classification (GTDB taxonomy): domain Bacteria; phylum Acidobacteriota; class Terriglobia; order Terriglobales; family Acidobacteriaceae; genus CAWHMN01. The sequence goes on along the minus strand of JBPCNO010000086.1, from coordinate 30,576 downwards.
ATGATCCGGGCGATCGAAGCGCGGACCATGGATACCGGCGTGGCTGCCTATCAGGAGCCGGCAGCGGCGCGGCGCGCGCAGATGGAGAGCAGCGAGCGCGAGAAGCGGGCCACCGAACAGAAGGCCGAAGCGGTGCGGCAAGCGGCGGTGCGGCAATCCATGGAGCAGGGCTATGTGTTGACGGCCTACTTCTACGAGCGGCTCGCCGCGTTTGAGAAGGAGCCGCAGAGCCTCAAGGAGAGCATCGGCGAGATGGTGTACGGCATGGACGTGCCGTCGGAGATGGGCAGGATCAAGAAAATTGAGTTTGCGCAACAGGGCAGCGGCGATGTGGTGCACCGCAGTCCGCGGCAACTACGCGGGCTGGATCTGGCCGAGTTGAAGCTGATCAAAGGTGACACGGCCGGAGCAACGGCACTGGCGCAGCAGGAGCTGAAGCAGCACTCCGCCGATCCCGGGCGGGCCAACTTTATTCTGGCGCGTTGTGCCGTGATGAATCGCAATGGCGAGGAAGCGCGCAAGGACTTTGAGGAGACCATCCGGCTCTCCAAAGATCCGCGACTGCTGGCGTGGTCGCATATCTATCTCGGACGGATGGACGACCTGGAGCAGAGCCGCGATGAGGCGCTGACCCAATACCGCGCGGCGCTGCAGGTGCGGGATGGCCAGGTGGACACCAAGGAAGCGGCGGAAAAGGGCATCAAGGCGCCGTACGGCCCGCCACCGGGAGCAAAGAGGGACGACAAGGACAGCGACGACGGGGATACGTCCGCTCCGGCACCTGCGAAGGCGCCGCAATGAGCGGGCGAGCGACCCGGGCATTGCGCAGCCGTGACCTCGGATACGCTGAAGGCGACGGCATGGAACGCTGACGATGAGCACCGAGAGCCTGGAAACGCTGCAGCGCGAGCTCGAACATACATTTCGAAGTCAGGAGCTGTTGCTGCGTGCGGTGACGCATAGCTCTCTGGCGTTCGAACATGCGATGGATAAAGCGGCCGAGAAGCCCGCCGCTGACGCTGCGCTGGCGGATAACGAACAAATGGAGTTTCTGGGAGATGCAGTGCTCGGGCTGCTGGTCGCGGAGTTGCTGTACACCTCGTTTCCGGAGCTGCAGGAGGGTGATCTGACGCGGCTGCGCGCGACGCTGGTAAGCCGCAGGCACCTGGGAGAGGTGGCACAGCATCTGCACCTGGGCCACTACCTGCGTCTGGGCCGGGGCGAAGAACGGAGCGGCGGCCGCAAGAAGGCGGTATTGCTGGCCAACATGTATGAGGCGCTGGTGGGGGCGCTTTATCTGGATGCCGGCCTGGAGGCCACGCGCGCGTTCGTGCTGCGGACGGCGGTTGGGCCGTATCTCCACGATCTGCACCAGAAGCTCTGCCAGGGCCATGCCATGGGCGATCACAAATCCGCGCTGCAGGAGCTGCTGCAGGCGCGCAAGGCCGCTCCGCCGGCGTATACGGTGAAGGCTGAGACTGGACCGGACCATCGCAAGCGCTTTCTGGTGGAGGTTCGTGTAGACACGGATGAGGGAGCGGCGGCGGTGCGCGCCGAGGCCACAGGCAGCACCAAGAAAAAGGCCGAACAGGAGGCCGCGCGCCTGGCCTATGAGGAGATTCTGCAGGCGAGGCCGTGGGAGACGGATACGAAGACCTCGGACGAGGACGCGGCATCGTGAACGAACCTGTCGTGAACGATATGGTTGAATCCGGGAAGGTCGAGCCTGGGAGCGCCGAAGTCCGAGACGTTGAAGCCCGAAACGGGGGCACGACGGCCGGGCGGACCCCATTGGAAGAGCCGCCATCGTCCGCCAAGCTCGCCCCCGGCATGGGCCCCGCCGCGGCGCACCGCCGAGGGCGCGGGCACTGGATCTTTCCCCAGGCGCTCGATACCGTGCGGTCGCTGCTCATGATCCTGGTGGCGGCGCTCTTCACGCTCACGTTCATTATGCAGCCCTTCAGTATTCCCTCCGAGAGCATGGAGCGCACGCTGCTGGTAGGCGACTTCCTGCTGGTCAACAAGAGCTTGCTGGCGCCGCCGGGCAGGTGGAGTTGGCTGCTGCCCTATCGTGCGCCCCAGCGCGGTGACATCCTCGTCTTTCACTTCCCGCTCGATCCGCCGGACCATCTGGTGAAACGCGTGATCGGCTCGCCGGGCGACCGCCTGCGACTCCAGAACGGGCGTGCTGTCGTGAACGGCATGGCCTTGCCCGAACCATATGCCGTCTTCGAGCGCTCCTATGCCGATGCGTACCGGGACCAGTTTCCGGCCGTTCCGGCAAGCGATCCGGCGGTGGATACGCGCTGGGCGCTGGAGATGCGGCACGAGGTGCACGACGGTCAGCTCCTGGTGCCGGAGGATAGCTATTTCGTGATGGGCGACAACCGGAATCACAGCCGCGATAGCCGCTACTGGGGCTATGTACCGGGAGAAAACATCGTCGGCACGCCGTTCCTGATCTACTTTTCCGTGCGCGAGCCTTCGGCAACCGACGATGCCGGACTACCGGCCGATAAGCTCGCGGATGATAGACTCGGCAAGAGCGAGATGGATAAGCTGATGGACTTTGCGCGGTGGAACCGCATACTGCAAGTGGTCCGCTGAGTTTCATCCTGACCCGACGCGCGCCACTTACGATGCAAGATCTGGAAACCACGCCCGAAGCCGTAGCCAAACCCGCCCAGGCCAGCTCCGCTAAAAAAGAGAAGCGCGAGGAGACGCCGCTTGAAGCGTTTGCCTCCATCTGCGTGGTGCTGGTGGTCGGCCTGTTCGTGCTGACCTTCATCTTCCAGAATTTCGAGATTCCCTCCTCTTCCATGGTCAAGACGCTGCTGGTGGGCGATCACGTCCTGGTGGACCGGATCACGCTGGCGCCGCCGGCGAAGTGGGCGCCCTTCGTGCACTACCGCAATGTGCGGCGAGGCGACATCATCGTTTTCTTCAAACCGGGTGAGCCGGACCTGTACCTGGTGAAGCGGGTGGTGGGCGTTCCGGGGGACCGGATCCACCTGCGCGACGGCATCGTGTATCTGAACGGCCAGGCGCAGAACGAGCCCTATGCGGCCAAGCCGAACTACGCCGACTACATCGCCTATCGTGACGATTTTCCCGCGATCCCCACGTCGCAGGCGGCGGACGTCACGCCCACGTGGGCGGACGAGATCACCGGGCATATCCAGGGCGGGGATCTGGTGGTGCCGACGGGGCGCTACTTTGCCATGGGCGATAACCGGCTGGTGAGCCTGGACAGCCGCTTCTGGGGCTTTGTGCCGCGCGAGAATATTGTGGGGCGTCCGCTGTTCGCCTACTGGTCGTTCGAGACTCCGGAAGACCAGATGGAGAAGACCAGCATGAGCGATCGCGTTGGCTTCTTCGGCCACGTCATTCTCCACTTCTTCGACGAGACGCGCTGGAGCAGAACCCTGCACCGGATACGCTGACCGGGCGACAACGCCCTGACGATGCAGCCATGACGTAGCCATGACCACAGGGACGCCCACAACGGCAACGCACTCCGACAACGAGACGCCGGGTTTACCGGAGAGGCGGCGGCGGCCTATTCCCCACCGCCATATCCCGTGGCTGGGGGCGGGGCTGCTGCTGCTCCTGCTGGCGGCGCTCGTCCTGCCTCCACTCATCAATATCAACCGCTATCAGCACCGGATCGTCGCCAGCCTGAGCGCCGGGCTTGGCCGGCCGGTTGAGGTTGTGGGCATGCGGCTGAAGCTGCTGCCGCGGCCCGGAGTGGAGATCGCGCATTTCGCCGTGGAGGAGGCGCCGGCCTTTGGCGCGGAGCCGATGCTGCAGTGCTCGAATGTGTCAGCCTCCTTCCGGCTGCTGTCTCTATGGCGCGGGCAACTGGAGATCGCGCGCATCTCACTCGAGGATCCGAGTCTGAATCTGGAGCGCAACGGGCAGGGCGAGTGGAACTTCGCCTCGGTGCTGACCCAGGCTTCGCGCACGCTGCAGGCGCCGACCGCCCGCCGCATTCCGGGGCGGCAGTTGCGATTCCCTTACATTGAGGCGACCGGCGCCCGCATTAACTTCAAGCAGGGTGACGAAAAGCGGCCCTTCTCCTTCCTGAATGCCGACATTGCGGTGTGGCTGGAAGATCCGAACGAGTGGCGGTTGCGGTTCGCCGCGCAACCGGTACGGACCGACATCAGCATGTCGGCCTCGGATATCGGAACGGTGCAGGTACGCGGCAGTGTGCGCCGGGCGCGCGCACTGGGAGAGATGCCGCTCGACCTGGACGTGGCGTGGTCCAAGGCGCCGCTGGGCCAACTGAGCCGGCTGCTGACCGGCGAAGACTCCGGCTGGCGCGCCGATACCGACACGCAGGCTCACCTGGGCGGCACTCCCGACGACCTGCGGGTGCGGGCCGAGGTGACGGCTGCGGACTTCCATCGCGCGGAGTTTCAGCCGGTGCGCTCCCTGGGACTCCACGCCATCTGCACCGGCGAATACCTGCGCACGTCTGCACGCTGGGACCACATCGAGTGCAGTGCCCCGGTAGGCGATGGCCGAGTTGCGCTAGCCGGATCCGCCACATTCGGGGAAACGGGTATTGTTCCATTCCCGGTTCCATTAAAAGAGAATGCACCGCCGGCTCCATCGGCGCTGACGCTGACGATTGACCAGGTGCCGGCCGCGGGCGTGCTCGAACTGTTGCGCCACGTCCGCAACAGCCTATCCGCCGATGCAACGGCCGCGGGCACGCTCGACGGGCGCTTCAGCATCGCCGGCTCGGCCCAGGGTTGGGCCAGCGCGGCGGTGAGCGGCGTGCTGCACACGAGCGACCTCACGCTTAAAGCTCCCGGGGCGGCGGAAGCGCTGGTGGTGCCGGCGGCGACCTTTGTAACCGACACGGTGACGAATCCCGCGGCCCCGGCTCCCGCCCGATCCGCAAGAACACGGACCGCCCATGCAGCAGGCGAACGGAACGCGAGACCGGCCAACCGCACGCCCTCTCCGGAACTCTCTCTGGTGCTGCAGCCGCTGCTCGTCGACCTGGGGGGCGCGCGCCCGCTGGCCGTCGATGGACGCCTGGGCCTGCATACGTTCGCGATGCACTACGCCGGGGTGGCCTCGCTGCGCAGACTGCTGCCCATCGCGCGCGGCTTCGGCGTATTCCCTTCCATCTTCGCCGGATTGGCGCCGGAGGGTTCAGCGGAGATGAACGTGGGCGCCAGCGGACCCTGGATCGCTCCGGTGGCGGATGTCACCCGCCCAGCACTGCCCTCCGCGCTCTACGGAACAGTGCGCCTGATAGACGCGAGCGTGCTGCCTGCCTACCTTGTGCAGCCGTTGGCCATCCACTCAGCCCAGGCTGCCATCGGCAGTGCCGGTATCAACTGGAGCGGCATTCATGCCACGCTGGGCACCCTAGATTTCGATGCTTCACTACGCATGCCGCTGCCCTGCCCTGCAACGAACGGCTGTGTGCGCCACTTCGATGTGAACGCGCCGCAGGTCAACCTTGCCGCCCTCCGCGACGCATTGAAGGGAACCGGCACGGGCCGCGAATTGATGCGCGCCATCATGGAGCGGGTGGAGACCAGCACGGCGGCATGGCCTGCGCTTGAAGGCAGCGTCCGGGTGGATCGCCTCTCCGCCGGCAAGCTACTTCTGCATAATGCAACAGCGGATGTGGCAATCAACAACGATACGGTCAGGATTCTCTCGCTCAGCGCGCGGACACTGGGCGGCACGGTCCATGGCGCAGGCAGTATGCCACTGGGCGGGAGGAAGCCTTCGACGGCGGAGGTACAGCTCTCCCGGGTGAACGCCGACGATCTCGCGTCGCTCTTCGGCGAGCAATGGGGTGGCGGCGTTGTGGATCTCTCGACCAGATTGCGCCTGAGCGGCAGCACCGCGGCCGATCTGGCGAAATCCGCCCAAGGCACCTTCCGGCTGGACTGGAGCAATGGCGGATGGGGTGGCGCGACGCGTTCAACGGGGCAGCCTGAGGCAGAACCGGCTGCAGCAGGGCCGGCTGCAGCCGGACGGGCCGCCGCTCCGCCTTCGCCCTTCAGCCATTTCGACCAGTGGACCGCTGAGGGCAGCGTTTCCGCCGGAGCGCTGCACCTCAAGCGAAGCATATTGAGCAGCGGCGGCGTGGCTAATGCCGTCACGGGCAGCGTGTCATTCGACCGCTCAGTCTCGCTTGCGGTGGCAGGAGACGGTGCTGCGCCGCCAACGGCGGTGAGCGGAACGCTGGGCGTTCCGATGATTACGGCCGCATCGCAGTAGTGTGGGAATGCTGTAGCAGATCAGCCGTTTCATTCCTGGCCGGGTGCAACCTCGTACCCCAACCCCCTCAATCCAAATAAACAGGCCGCCAGGGAGATAGCCGGTTCTGGTATGGCCATGAATCGAAGCTGTGGGCCAGCCGGGGGTACGGCCGGAGGGGGGATCACGATGAGCGATGGCCGTCGACAAAACATGAGCGTACAAATCCCGGGCGGCGGAGTGACTCTGGAAGGAGATTTGAACGTTCCCGGAGATCTTCACGGCGTCGTGCTGTTCGCGCATGGAAGCGGCAGCAGCCGGCACAGTCCGCGTAATCGGTATGTCGCCAAGGTGCTGCAGGACGCCGGGATGGCAACGCTGCTGCTCGATCTACTGACCGAAACGGAAGAATCGCTCGACCGAGAGACAGACCGGTTGCGATTCGATATCGATCTGCTGGCCACGCGCTTACTTCATGCGACGGCCTGGCTGGTTCAGCAGCCCATGATACGAGAGGTCAAGCTGGGCTACTTCGGCGCCAGCACCGGAGCCGCAGCCGCTCTGGTCGCGGCGTCGGAGGCAGCACAGGATGCCGGGGTAGTTGTCTCACGCGGCGGGCGGCCTGATTTGGCTGGGCCCGCGCTGGGTGGAGTGCGAGCTCCTACGCTTCTGATTGTCGGCGGCGAAGATCCAGTAGTGCTGAATCTGAATCGCGATGCAATGGCGCAGCTACAGTGCGAAAAGCGGCTGGAGATCGTTCCTGGCGCGACGCACCTTTTTGAAGAACCGGGAACCCTGGAGGAGGTAGCGCGGCTCGCCCGCGAGTGGTTCGAAGGGCACCTGGGCCGCCGGTCAGAGAAGATTCGGGTGGCCTGAGCGCTGCCAGGAAAAATAAAACGCGGCTCCTTCAATCCCGCCCGTGCGTACTGTGTTCAAAAGGACGGTGCGTGAGGACGGCGTGTCTACGCCGGCGGAGTGTAGGTGATCTCGTGGCGGTGCACGCTGGCTTCGACCTCCGGCACCACACCATCGTTGACCTGCACCTCTTCCGGTTCACCCTGGATGAGGAGACGATGCGTCGCGCGGCCGCGCGCGGGAACCAGGAGCCGTTCGGTCACGGTAGTAGTCGCGGAGGTGACGGTGACCGGTATCTCCGCCGCGGCGTAGCCATTATTCGCCACCGTTACAGCGACAATATAGCTGTCAGCGCTCGAGGCTTTGCTCGGCGTGACGTTATCGATCTTCAGATCCGGCAATCCGCGATCGCGGTAGACCCAGTCGGCGAAGAACCAGTCCAGCTTCTTTCCGCTGCTCTTTTCCAGCAGCCGCTCGAAGTAGTCGTTGGTCGAATCGGCGGCGGGATCGTAGGCGCGGAGGGCCGCGGCCAGCGCGTCGTCACCCACCAGGTCTCGTAGCATCAGCAGGACGTAGGTCGCTTTCGTCCGGTAGTACACGGCATCGCTCGCGGCCAGCAGATTCTGGCCGGGGTGGGTATCGGGACGCGTATCCGGATCGGCAGGCTCCGCCAGGGCCAGGGAGGAGCGAAGATTGTCCAGTTGCGTGATGGCCGCCTGATGGCCATCCGTGCCCTCGATCCAGAGGAGCGACATGAAGTGGGCTACGCCCTCGTTGAGCCAGGGCCGCGGCGACACGAAAAAGGCGTGAGTGAGCTCGTGGCTCATGGCCTGGGTCAGCCGCTTGGGATCGACATTCTGGAGGCCGGTGAAGAGCGCCTGTCCCTCTTCAAAGGGCGCGTCATCCAGGCTGGGCAGGTCGAGGACCGTGAGGACGCCCCTCGGTCGCGCGCCCAACCATTGCCGCAGTTGTGGCAGGACCATCGAGCCAGCGGTCATGTAGGCCTGCGTGGCCGGCAAGTCCTGCTCGCGGGCGAAGAGATGGAGATAGTCGCCACTATCGGCTGACCGCTGCGCCAGGAAGAAGCTGGGAGTAGCGAAGCCCAGACGGGTCACTGGGAGTGTGCAGCGAACGATGCTGGGCAGAGTACTGTCCGCAGAGGCCACTACCGTCGTCAGCGGCACGGCTGTGCCATCGAGGATGGCGACGTTGGGCACCGCGCCATAGACCTCCTCCGTGAGCGCGAAGGAGATGCGGGTCTCGGCGCCGCTCAGCTTGGCTCTGCCAATGGCAGCGAAGAGCTTGTCTCCATCCCCGAGGGCCACCGGGACAGAGGCAACCGGATACCAGACGACATTGCCAAAGCCGCGAACGCCAGTGAAGTCGGGGCGGATACCGTCCCAGTCCGAGTGCCCGGCCAAATCCGGTGGCGTGCCGATCGCGGTGAGCCGTTCCGCATCCGGGGCCAGGTCGCCGGAGTAGAGCACGTCGAAGCGGCGCTCCTCTTTCGGGGCCAGCGGAGTCGCGAGCGTCAGGACTGCTTCGTTCAGTTTGCCGGTGTGGTCGGCATCGCTGCGCAGGGTGTGCCGCACGAATGGAACCGGCTGACCGTTCTGACCAGCAAAGGCACGAATGGACTGCCATTGGAGCGAGGACGAGATCTGCAGCGGCAGTTGAGGCAGCGGCACTGCGCCGTCGTTGCGCACCGTGACCTGCGCCCGCACCGCGATGGTGTGATCGCGGGCGCTGAGCTTGATGTCGAAGGCATAGCCGGTGAAGGTCATGGCCTGCCGTTCGGCGTCCGTCACTTCGACTTTGGCCTCGGCTTCCGCCGGAGACGAAGGCTCAGCCGGCCGCCCTTCGCTCGAAATGACGACCTGACGCTGACTGGAAGGGGCGGCCGGCTGCTGGGGTTGCTGGGCGAGCGTGCCGGGCAGGAATAGCCCCATCATTGCCAGAAAAGGCAGTATGCCCCGCGGCGCAAGGACCACTCTCACGATCCCAGGCCTTTTTGCTTCCTGGCTGGCTTGGACTGCTCCGCACGCGTCTGTGCGGGGCTTCCGGCGACCGCGGCGCGGCGCTGGCGGAATGCCTCGTACAGTACCACAGCACCGGCAGCGGCGACGTTGAGCGAAGCGACCCGCCCGGCCATGGGGATACGCAGCAGATGATCGCAGGTGCGCCGTACCAGGTCGTGCAGACCCGCACCCTCGCGTCCCAGCACCAGCGTGCAGGGAGCGGTGAAGTCGTATTCGGTGTAGTCGGCCGTGCCCCGTTCATCCAGGCCCACGCACCAGATATTCGCCTGCTTGACCTGCTCCAGCGAACGGACCAGGTTGACCACGCGCGCGACGCGAACGTGCTCGGCCGCACCGGCGGAGGCCTTGACGGCGACCGGGCTCAACGGAGCGGAGCGACGCTCGGTGAGCATCACGCCCGTAACCCCGGCGCCATCGGCCACGCGCAGCAGCGCCCCCAGATTCTGCGGATCTTCGACCCCATCCAGCGCCAGCATGAGCGGGACCGCAGACCCGGCTGTCCCCGGCGCCAGCAGATCTTCGAGGTCCAGGAAGCTGCGCTCGCGCACCAGGGCAACGACCCCTTGATGTCCGGGATTGCGGGCCAGCAGGGTCAGATGGTCGCGGGATTCGGAGCGGATCCGGATGCCGGCGGCGCGGCAGTCTTCAACCAGTTTGAGCAGCCGCAGATCAGTGCGTTCCCGGGCCACGCAGACATGATCGAAGCGCCTGGTGCCGGAGCGGAGGGCCTCTTCCACCGGATGCAGGCCGTACAGAGTTTCCATCGATCTTCAGTGTAACGCTTGCGCCGCCGGAGCCGAGGGCGGGATACTGAGAGCACGGGTGACCGCTGGCGGGAGGTCGAATCTGAAGAACCTGCACTTTTCGGGAGTCTTTCGCGGACCCTCTGGCGTCCAAACAGGTGATATGAGTGCGGCTCCGATCGGACTGGCCGACGTCCAGCAACAGCAGCGGGAAAATTTGCGGATCGCGCATGGCCTGAAGCACGGCGATGCGCGTCTGCTGGATCAATTGATCGTCGAGTACCAGCACCGGCTGCTGCGCTATCTCCTCTATCTCACCAGTGATCGTGAACTGGCGGAAGATCTGTTCCAGGAGACGTGGATGCGGGTGCTGCGGCGCGGCGGCCAGTACAACGGCGCTGCCCGGTTCGAGACGTGGTTGTTTGCGATCGCTCGCAACCTGGTGATCGATGCGCGGCGCAAGCGCACCATGGCCAGCCTGGACGAGATGTGCGACCGGGGTGACGACGAGCGCCCGTTCGAGGTGGTTTCCAACCAACCGACGCCCTTCGAGGAATGCCTGCGCGGCGAGAACAGCGAGCGGGTCGCCGAGGCACTGCTGTCGATGGAGCCGCTCAACCGCGAGGTGCTGGTCCTGCGTTTCCACGAGGATCTATCGTTGGCGGAGATTGCCAGCGTGACGCGCTCGCCGCTCTCTACTGTGAAATCGCGACTTTATCGCGGGCTGGCGGCGCTCAAGACCAAGATGCTCCACGGCGGGCACCTGCCAGCCCGGAATGAGGCTACGGCATGAGGACGGGGCTGGAAAACGCACGCGAGCCGGGCCAGGATTCGGGCCAGCCCCCGGTACGGGATCCTGGCCAGCAGGACCGCATCCGTCAGGATCTGATCCACCGGGATCTGCTGGGCGCGCTCACGGGCAAGGATGCCCAGGGCAGCCGGCGGGCGGCCGAACGCACCCGGCGCGCGGTTCGCATGGCGGTCGTAGCGAGGCGAGAACAGCAGGTGGACAGGCGGCACAACCTGGGCGTCGCCATTGCCTGTTGTTTGGGTATCTCGATACTTCTCACCCCCGCCTTGTGGAGCAGCGTGGACGACTTTATCGCTGGTGAGCACTTCGGCGATATCCCGACCCAAGTGGCGCTGCTGCTGATGATGCTCTTCCCTGCGATCATCGCTGCGTTGATTGCGGGATGGCGGACGCAGAGCGTGGAAGACGGGCATCGCAGTCTCTGAAGTTCGCGTCCTCTGGTCGCACCCTCGCAACATCCCACTCTATGAGTTCCATTGAGTTCCATGCCTCCGATCGCGATGGGCGCGGCCTGGAATGCACCGCGGAATCGCCGCGCAGGCTTGGTCTGAACGAAACTTTTTGCCTGCTGCCCAGCGTCTCTGCTAAACAGACGCATGCCTCTCCATAACGCACAACCCGTCACTCCCGCGAAGACTTCGGTATCGGAAGAGTTCAAGCTCATCCCGCGATGGTCGGTCGCGCTGGCCATGCTGGCGTTCGTGGGCATGGAATACCTCTACTGGGTGGTACTGCCGCACTACCGTCACCATCCGGGGCCCCCGCTGGGGCTGCGCATCTATTTCGCTCTTTCCTGGAGCGCACTGGCGGCGCTGTACGTGCTGATGATCGGCTACGTGAGCCAGGATGCGCCGCGGCGGAACATGAGTATGCGGCTATGGATGATTGTGTGTTTGGTGATGCCGGGAGGAATCGGCGCCGTGCTTTATTTTCTACTGCGCCAACCGGTCGTCTCCGCCTGCCCGGCCTGCGGAACGCCGACCTTGAGCGAGTTTCACTTCTGCCCGCAGTGCGCGTGCCAGATCTCGGCCGCCTGCGGCAATTGCTATCGGAGCGTGCGCGCGCTGGACGTCTACTGCGTGCACTGCGGCCACGACCTGAGCACCGACAATATCCCGGAACGGCTGCGAGCTTTGCAGTCCTGACGGAGGCACAAGAGAATTGGGGCAGCCGGAGCCGCCCCAATTCTTTTGTTGTGCTGCATGGATTAAAGCAGAAGCAGGGTGTATGTCATGTGCCCGGCTTCCGCAATGTAGGCATCTTCCAGATAGAAATGCCTGTTGAGAGCATAGGGCCACCCTACAGTGACCCCGCTTCTGCTATCGAACCGGATCGTATCGCACGGAATTACTGAACGCGGGAGATGAATGTTCCCCAGTTCGTGAATTGGGTGCGCGGATACAGAATGGTGTTGGGAATGTACTCCCCGGCAAACCAGAGATGCCCGTCCGGTGAGACTAGCGCCGATGAGTAATCGCCCCAGCGCGCCACACCGTGGGCGCGGAATGCCATGTAGCCGCTGAAGCCGTCCTCGGGATTCTGTCCGGCGCCGGCCGTGCGCACCTTCTGCTCAACGGTCCCATTGCTGTAGTAGTGAACGTATCCGGTGCTCGGGTAGTGGTTGGTCCCGCTGAAGCTGAAACCAATGACGCCCTCACCCCAGTCGTTGGCCGCAAACGCCGGGTACATGACCGAACCGTTATCGATACCGATGTAGCCCTGATGAAGGATGTGAGCGGTTACAGTGGTGTGGGTGGTCTCCGGATCGATGACGAACCAGGCAGCGCCGGAGCGCCGGAAGGCAGCGTCGGGATCCATCAATTCGGTATTCAACGCGGTGTAGAGCTTGTTGTTCGCATAGTAGAGCTGCAGCATGCGATCGTCGCCGGTGTCGAGAGCTTCTTCGGGTTCTCCTAGTTGCTGGCCCAGGGGACGCGGGCCGGCTTTCTGGTTTGCGGGAACAGGCGCAGAGTAGGACTCAGTTGGGAAGTCGCTCGTCACCAGGTTCGTAGCCGGAGCACCATGCTCCAGGCTCTCGGTATTGGTAAGGGCAAAGATGCGCAGCGAAGTGCCGTTCGCCGGTGGTCCGTTGTCCAGCGATTCGGTAAAGTACTCCGTGCCATTGTTTCGCGTGGTGACGGCGCCCGGCGCCGGCAGTGCGGGCTCGATCGAAAAATCCGTCCCAGTACCGACATCGTAAGCGACCCCGGTTACCGGCGTGTTGTTGATGAGAGCTTCCTTGTTCAGTGCGACGATTCTCGCTTCCAGGAAGGATCCCGTGCTGCTGAACTCATTGTTGGAGAAATAGAACCCATCGTCGTTCACGCCGATGAGAGGCTGGTCTGCCAGGCAAGCTTCGTTGCTGGCGGGGCAGCCGTCGATCGCGTAGATAAAATAGCTGCCTGCGGCATCGCTGGTCTGACTGACCGCAAGCAGATCGTTTGATCCGGTAAACGCGCCCGTAGTGGGATTAAAGAAGTACTCGAGGACGGTGAAAAAGAACCGCTTCGATTGCGGATCGAAGAAGACCCGGGGATCGCTGAGGCGAGCGTTTGTGAAAACGACGCCGAAGAAGGATGCGATACTGATGGGCTCCGAGATCGCCTTCCCGCTGGCTGAATCGATGCGAAGGGCAAGATTCACTGTTTCGAATACCTGGCTCCCATTGGTGGCGAGTCCCTGATCCGGCGGTTCGACGGTGCCGCCGCTGACGTTGGCTTCCCGCGAATCATCCGAGGTCAGCCCGGTGAAGCCGCGCTGCCATTTGTCCGGGCCGACGACGGGAAACTCGACTGCCTGCCCGGTGTCCTTGACGAAAGGCGAGGCTGCATGGGGGACCCCGGCGAAATGCGGCTTGGGCATCGGCTTCAGCATCTCCTGAGGCCGGCCGGAAGTCGCATACTGTGGAGTTGCCGCCCGTTGGCGCGCCTGCTGCAGGCTGGTGGTGCCCAACGAGTGTACGACGACGGGTTTTTGTTGCGAGGCGTAGAGCGCGGGCGAAAGGCCCAGCGCGGCGGATACCGCAAAACAGGCTAACCTTGGGAGGTTCACTGATAGATCTCCTTCAACAAGTGTGGCCAGCAAGAATTGGTTTTGCGCCGGGCAATCTCGGGGAAAGCGCTGCTCGAAGCAAGATAAAGCCCGGATTCTGGGCGACGCGAAGTGTATACCCGGTATGCGGAGTGCGCAACCAGATCATGCGGGGATATCAGATTTCCGCCGCTCTACTCAGTTCTGGTTGTAAGTGGCGATATAACTTGCCTCACATCGAACAGATGCGCGTCCAGGCGCCTGGCCGCCTGTTCGTCAGGTAGCAGACTATACTCGCAACAGCACGTACTGCGATTACGGAATGGCGATCACGGCACTCATTATTGACGATGAACGGCTGGCTCGGGAGGAGCTGCAGTTCCTGCTCGAAACGGGCGGTGAGGTGGAGGTGCTGGGCCAGGGGCGCAACGGCATCGAGGCGGTGGAGCTGATCCGCACGCTGGAGCCGGATGTGGTCTTCCTCGATGTGCAGATGCCCGGACTCGATGGATTCGCGGTGATCCGCAAACTGCTGGAGAAGAGCGACCGCGAGTCGCTGCCGCAGATCGTCTTCGCCACTGCGTTTGACCGCTACGCTGTGCGCGCCTTCGACGTGAACGCCATCGATTACCTGCTGAAGCCCTTCGATCAGACGCGCGTATTGCAGGCGGTAGCGCGGGTGCGCGAACGGCTGCAGGAGGCGCAGTCTGAATCCCCGAGCAACGGCGGCGATACGCCGGGCCACGCCCCAATGTCTTCACATGCCCAGATGCCTTCACATACCCAGATGCCCTCACATGCCCAGATGGCTGCGCTGCTGCGGCTGATGGAGCAGCAGCAGCATGGCGCCCCGCGGGTCAGTTCCAGCAAGATCGTGTTGCAGGCGGGCAGCCGTCTGCTGCTGGTCGACCAGAAGGACATCTGCTTTGCCGCGATCGACGAAGGCGTCATCTCGGTAGCGACCCCGGCCATTGAAGGGCATTCCAAGTGCCGGACGCTGGAGGAGTTGCTCGAGCTGCTGGACCCGCAGATCTTCTGGCGCGCGCATCGCTCGTTCGTGGTGAATATCAACCACATCAAGGAAGTGGTGCCGTGGTTCAAGTCCAGCTACCAGTTGCGCATGAACGATCGCAAGGCGACGGAGATCCCGGTAAGTCGCGCACAGACCCGGCGGCTGCGGGAGCTATTTAAGCTGTAAACGGCGCTGGAAAAGCTGCTTCCAGCTATCAGCTATCTACGAGATCGGATCGCAGGGGCACAGCTCCGCACCACACTGAAATCGGCTAAGCAGGACCCGGCCAGGAGCTGGAAGCTTCTTTTCCGCTGGAAGCTGTCTCTTCGCTGCAGGCCGCACTCCCGATTGCAGCCAGGAAATCGCGGGCTACACGTGGGGCGTCGTACTCTGCCGCGCGGGCGAACCCGGCTTGACCAAGGCGCTGCCGCAGGGCAGGGTCCTTCAGCAAAGCATCCAGAGCGGCGGCGAATCCCGCGGCGTCGCCCGGCTCTACCAAAATCCCACACTGCCCGTCTGGAACAACCTCGGGGATAGCCGCTGCGCGTGCCGCTACCACCGGGAGCCCGGCCGCCATGGCTTCCAGCAGCACGATGCCGAAGCCTTCCTGCCGGCTGGGCAGGCAGAACACGTCCGCGTTGCGATACTCGTGCGCGAGCTGCGTGAAGGAGATATGTTCCAGAAACGTGACACGGCTTTCAAGATGCAGTTGCCGGGAGAGCCGGCGCAGACGCGGGAGTTCCGGACCGATACCGACGATCCGCAGGACGGCGGTTGTTTGCAGCCGCTGCATGGCGCGCAACAGCGTAACCACATCTTTGCGCGCGTAAAGGTGCGCAACGCACAGGATGCTGGCCTGGACGCGGCTCTCCTTCGTAGACCGCGCGAGCGCGGCCTGCCAGTGCGCAAGATCGATGAGCTCGGGCACGATGCGCACGCGGCTTGCGGGGATACCGTAATGCTGTTCGAGCGAACGCGCTGCGTAGCAACTGGTGGTGAGCACCCGGCCGGCCTGCCGCACCCGCTTCTTTTCAAACCAGGACTGCAACCGCAGGTTAGCGCGTTCCAGTCCCCGCTCGAACCTCAACTCTTCCGCCAGCACTCCCTTGATGCAGGCCACATCGATGCAGGCGACGTTCGGCGCATCCCACGCGGAGACGAAGATCCCATCGAGATCGAAGCCCACGATTGCCTGCGCTCCCGGAATCAGCGCCTTCCGTCTTGCGCGATAGTTGAACCAGAGGCGCGCAAGCGCGGAGCGCAGCGCGGACGGCGGCTCGATCAGCATGACCTCTACACCCAACGCGACCAGCGCTTTCTGCAGAGCGGAGATGCCAACGTAGGTGCCGCTACCTTCGCGCACGGTGGCGGCTGTGCCGGTGATGAAGACAATGCGGGTCACGTCTGGATACGATACATGCGGCGCTCCGTGCATGAAAAATCCGATGCCGAATGATTCCGTCGAGGCTGTGCGATCGTATTACCGCGCGATCCTTCCCTTTTATGAGGACGAAAGCGAAGATCGCGGCGACCTTGCGTTTTGGCGCGGGCTGGTCGCCGAACGGAAACCGGAGTGCATTCTGGAGCTGGGTGCGGGTACGGGACGCGTGACCGCGGCGCTGAGGGGACTTGCGCCGGTGGTGGCGATCGATCTCTCCCCGGAGATGCTGGAGCGGGCCGCGGATCGGCTGCAGCGACAGGAGAAGGAGCGGCCCTTCGCGGCGGAACTGATCGTCGCCGATATGCGCCGGCTCGCTTTGGGCCGCCGCTTCGATCTCATCGTGGCGGCGAGCGATCCGTTCTCGCACATCATCCATCGCCGGGAGCGCCAGACCGCTCTGCGCGCGGTTGCGAAGCATCTTCAGCCGGGCGGACGTCTGGTGATCGAAGGCCTCTACCGCGCCGAGCGAAAACGCACGGAGGTGCCGGAGCGATCGGTCAACGGGATTGGGGTACGGGAGCTCTGGGAGCCGATCGGAAGCAATGATTGTTGGCGCGCGCGTTATGTCTACCGGCGAGGCGTTGATCACGGAAATACAGAACAGGTTAATGCGGAGTTTGTGGCGCGTTCGTGGAAGCCGCTGGAGGCCAAGGGCCTGCTCGCAGGCTGCGGTCTCGATCTACGGGAGATGTGGGGGGATTTCGATCGTCGCCCGTTTACGCCGGAGGCGGAACGGATCATTCTGGTGGCAGGTGTTTCTGAAGCCTGAAAAAGGACAGCGCCCGGTTTCGCACCGGATGACAACCACGTTCTGGACATGAAGGATTGCGGCCTCCCACCCTTCGCTTCCAAAGGCGCGTCGCTCAGGATGGGGCGCACGCCTTTCGTGGTTGGAGGGCGAAACGAAAGCAGATCCCTCGACTCTCCCCCCCGGTTCGCTCGGGGAGGACACGGGGTGGGGAAGAGTGCTCGCTGATTCCTGACGACTGACACCTGATCTCTGTTGTCAGTCGTAGCGCTCGAAGATGATCTGCTTACGTTGCCAGCCGAGGGCTTTCAGGCATTCGCGGTTGGCGGAGACCATGTTGTTCAGGCCGCAGATGTATGCGTGGATACTGAAGCTCGCCGGGGCTTCCGCGGTGGGAGCCGCGGCGGCATTGGGCACATACGAGGGATGGACGCAGACGATGCCCTGCACATGCTCCTGCACGTAGCCGCGAGGGCCCTGCCAGGAATCATCCGCACGACTGAGCGTGGTGATGTAGCGAAAGCTCGGATGCTCCGCTGCAACACGCGCGAAGTAGTCTCCGTAGTAGAGCTCAGTGGGATGGCGGGTTCCGTAGACCAGCGATATCTCTCTGCCTTCGGCGCGATCCGGCGCATTGTCCGGGAACAGGTACTCGACAAAGCCGCGCATGGGCGCGATGCCGGTGCCGGTCGCGATCATCACGGCATCGGTGAGTGGCTCGCGCAGCAGAAACAGTCCATGCGGCCCGTGGAAGCGGACGGCATCGCCGGGAGCGAGGTCGCAGAGGAGGTTGGAAAAGAAGCCGCCTTCCACCCTGTTGACGCAGAGATCAAACTGGTTGCCGCGCGGCGCCGAGGCAATGGAGTAGGCGCGGGTCTGCATTTTGCCATTGGCATCGGGACTGACGAGGGAGACGAACTGTCCGGGCGCGAAGTCAAACCGTTCCAAGTCTTCAATGGCAAACTCCAAATGAAAACATTGCGCGGGTTCGGATAGCAGGAGCTTGGTGACGAGGCGTGCACTATGGGTGGGGCGTTCCATGCTCTGTTGGCGGCTCTCTCGCTTTCAGGGATCGCGCGGCTGCGCTTACTCCACGGTAACGGACTTTGCCAGGTTGCGCGGCTGGTCGACATCGCAACCTCGGCGCACGGCGATGTGATAGGCCAGCAACTGCAGCGGCACCACCTCTAGCAGCGGGAGCAGCAGCTCCGGCGCGGGGGGGATGTAGACCACGTGATCGACCAGTTGTCCGATGCGCGTATCGCCTTCAATGGCGATGGCGATGACCTTGCCGGAGCGTGCCGTGACCTCCTGGATATTCGAGAGTGTCTTCTCATAGCGCAGCAGAGACTCGGCATTGCTCTCGTCCTTGGTGGCAATCACCACCACCGGCAGCGTCTCATCGATGAGCGCATTAGGGCCATGCTTCATCTCGCCCGCGGGGTAGCCCTCAGCGTGGATATAGGAGATCTCCTTCAGCTTCAGCGCGCCTTCGAGCGCAATGGGAAAGTGGATGCCCCGCCCCAGGAAGAGGAAGTCGCGAGCGGTGGAGTAAGGCTTGGCGAGCTGCTCGCAGTCGCTGTCGCGCGTACGCAGAATCTCCTCCAGCTTGCCCGGGATGCGGCTGAGCGCCTCCACGAGGGCGATGCTCTCCTGCGGCGCAACGGTGCCGCGCTTCTGCGCCAGGTGCAGTGCGAAGAGAAACAGCGCGGTGAGCTGGGCGGTGAATGCCTTGGTAGAGGCCACGCCGATCTCCGGGCCGGCGTGGGTGTAGATGGTGCCGTGGGCCTCTCGGGCGATGGCCGCGCCGATTACGTTGCAGATGGCGATGGTCTTCGAGCCTTTCGCGATCATCTCGCGTTGAGCGGCGAGGGTGTCGGCGGTCTCGCCAGATTGCGTAATGAGCACGCCGATGGCTTGCGGATCGGCGATGGGATCGCGATAACGGTATTCGCTGCCGTAGTCCACCTCGACCGGCAAACGCGCCAGCCGCTCGATCATGTACTTGCCCGCGAGCGCGGAGTGCCAACTGGTACCGCAGGCGGCGATGTTGATCTTGCTGGCAGAGGCGAACTCCTCGTCGGAGATCTTCATCTCGGCCAGGAAGACCTTGCCGGTCTCGAGCGAGATGCGAGCGAGGGTGGTTTCGCGAATGGAGGCGGGCTGCTCGAAGATCTCCTTGAGCATGAAATGTTTGTAACCGCCCTTTTCCGCCTGGATGGGGTCCCACTGAATGCGGGTGACAGGCCGCTGGACCGGATTGCCATCGAAGTCCGTCAGCGTCACGCCGGAGGGCTTGAGGATAGCCATATCGCCATCTTCCAGGAAGTAGAGATTGCGAGTGTGGTGGAGGATGCCGGGTACATCGGACGCGACGAAATACTCGCCGCCGTCCCCCAGCCCGATGACCGCGGGCGGGCCGTTGCGGGCGACAACGATTTTGTCGTGCTCATCGGCGGAGATGACGCTGATGGCAAAGGCGCCGGTGAGCCGGCGGACGGTGCGGCGTACGGCATCTTCGAGCAGCAGGGTCTTGCCGGAGTCGGCGGCGGACCGCACCTCCTGCTCAATCAGATGGGCGATGACCTCGGTATCCGTCTCGGTGATGAAGGTGTGGCCCTCTGCGATGAGTTCGCGCTTCAGCTCCAGATAGTTCTCGACGATGCCGTTGTGCACGACGACGATGCGACCGGTGCAGTCGCGATGCGGATGCGCGTTCTCTTCCGTAGGCCGGCCGTGGGTGGCCCAGCGGGTGTGCCCAATGCCGTAGGAGCCCTCGATGGGGCTCTTGCGGATGACCTCCTCGAGATTGCGCAGCTTGCCGGGGGCGCGACGCAGCTCAAGGCCCGCGCCGTTGCCGCCTACGGCGATTCCGGCGGAGTCATAGCCGCGGTACTCCAGGCGGCGCAGACCCTCCAGGATGATCGGGACTACATCTTTCTTCGGACCAACGTAGCCAACAATGCCGCACATGGCCACATTGTACGGGCTGGGGTTCCGTGGCAGCATCCGCGAAGGGAGGTGGAGACGTTACGAGGTTGTTATGGAACTCTCTTGGAGTTCTGTTGCTTCGCCAAGACAAAGCGATCCGGGTCAGTTCGATCGATTTCCTAGAGAGCGAGCGATCACTGCATTGACATGGTATATCCATTTCCGATATACCAAAAAGCGATATAGAGGGTTTCAAATGACTACAACTGGATTGCTCAAAAGTGATCTGCTCGATTTCCTTCCACTCTCCATGCCGAGCTTCTTTGTCTTGTTCGCGCTTGGCGATGGAGAGAAGCATGGATACCTGATCATGCAGGAGATTGCCACGTTATCGAGCGGAACACTCAAAATGGGGCCAGCCACCCTTTACACCACAATTCAAAAGCTCGTTGATGGAGCGCTCATCGAAGAAGTGGAAAACGATACGCCAGATCGTAGACGCACCTACTGCTTGACCCGGAGAGGCAAGCAAGTTCTCCAAGCCGAGTTCCAACGGCAGAGTGATGTGCTTCAGCTAGCCAAGACGAAGAAGATTTTCCTTTCGGAGGCAAAGGCATGAGAGGCCTGATTGCGCTAAACTGCTGGGCTTACGAATGGGTGCTGTCCCTTTACGAAGATCGCCTGAGATTTCACTACGGCGACGAAATGCGGTTTATGTTTCGCGAGCAACTCACGTGCGCAAGCAACAAGGGTTTGCCTTCTGTAGCGGCAGTGTGGCGGTCCGTGGCCGTCGACACGGCTCGCCTTGTTGGCCCGACCTATGTAGGCCGGTTGACGCTAGTTGCCATGTCGACGTTTGCGGCCTCGGCATTGGTTCTCTGTTTCGCGCTGGGTTTCTGTACGCTTGGAAACGCCGGCCTCATACATGTTTGCGCCCAGGAAGTGCGGCCTTCTGCTCAAGGATCAAGCTCTAATGCGTCAGGGCGATTGGTTCCAATCTCTGGCGGCCATAAGATGTTCCTTGAATGCACCGGAGAGCGTCATGGTGCACCAACTATCATCCTCGCTACAGGACGCGGGATCGGCAACTATCAGGGCTGGTCTCTCGTGCAGTCGCAAGTTCCGCCATTTGCCCGCGTGTGCAGCTATGATCCGCTCGGCGGCGGTGAGAGCGAACATACAGCCGGAACCCACGAAGTAAGCGACGTGGTGGAAAACATGCATGACCTGTTCCACTCGGCTCAGGTGCCAGGACCGTACATCCTTGTCGGAATCTCTCTGGGGGGTGTCCTTGTTCGCAGCTACGAACAACATTATCCGTCCGACGTTGCAGGCCTTGTCTTCGTGGACTCATCTCATGAGGAAATGGAATGGCGTGACGCTGCCATATCGAGCACCTTCGATCCGAATTGGAACGATCCGAAGTTCCTTCGAGAGAATGGCCTCCTGCCGCCAGAGCAGCATCTTGTTTGGCATGATGACGTTCCTCTCATCGTTCTTGAGCGCACAGACCTGCCTCCGTGCGCGGCCTTCCCTGGACTGACGCAGCACCAGTGTGACCGGATTAATGAAGCCTGGCATTCGTTTCAGGTGGATCTCTCAAAGAGGTCTAAGTTCGGTCAGCTTCGGCCGATTGCCGGTTCCGGCCATGCAATGCAGCAGCAAAAGCCCGAAGCAATAGCCCAAGCAATTCACGACGTCCTCGACGAGGTTCAGCTACAGAAGCGTGCATCGTTCGGGATGCGATGGTGTTCCAGTGGATTCCAGGCTGGCTGATCCTTCTATCGATCCAGGTCGTAGTGGAACTCTTCGATGACGGGGTTGGTCAATACCTCGCGGGCGATGCGCTCGACCTCCGCTCTGGCCGCCGCGGCATCGAGCGAGTCGGCGAGGGTGAGCACAAAGTATTTGCCCTGGCGCACGTCCTCCACCGAGCGAAACTGCATCTTTTGAAGAGCCCGTTGGATGGTTTGCCCCTGCGGATCGAGCACAGTGCGCTTCAGCGTAACGTAGACATGAGCCTTCATCGTGGCCGATTATAAATCGTCAGCACAGCCCGGGGCGGCAAGAGCCCGGCATACAGGAAATCATGATCAATTACCTTGAACTACCCATCGGGGAGAGAAGCCCCGAGGTGATCGACGCAGTAATCGAGATCCCGGCCGAAGGTATCAACAAGTACGAGTACGACAAGAAGCTGGGCGTCTTCCGGTTGGACCGCAACCTCTATTCGCCGGTGCACTACCCGGGCGACTACGGCTTCATCCCGTCCACGTTGAGCGAAGACGGTGATCCGCTGGACGTTCTGGTGCTGGTGGATGCGCCC
Organism: Acidobacteriaceae bacterium; assembly: GCA_051001135.1. GTDB lineage: Bacteria > Acidobacteriota > Terriglobia > Terriglobales > Acidobacteriaceae > CAWHMN01. The sequence goes on along the minus strand of JBPCNO010000086.1, from coordinate 8,406 downwards.
AGCTTTCCCGGATGCGTGATGCAGGTGCGCCCCATCGGGCTGCTGGAGATGCTGGACCAGGGCATTCCGGATGAGAAGGTGCTGGCCGTCGGCAAGAACAATCCACGCTACACGGATGTGTGGAGCTACGCCGAGGTCTATCCGCACATGCTCAAGGAGATCACGCACTTCTTCTCCATCTACAAGGATCTGGAAGGCAAGCGGGTCGAGATCAAGGGATGGAAGGATGCCTCCTACGCGCGGGACAAGGTGATCGAGTCCGCCAACCGCTTTCAGGAGAGCAAGAAGGTGGAGTCGGAGGCGCGCGTCTGAAGGTGACCGGATTCCGGCCCGCTTTTTACCAGGGTGCGGTAAGCCCGCGCCGGCGTGCACTGGACGCGCGCGCGATCCAGAAGACCGCCGGCCCCGCGAGGGCTATCAGAGCGCTCACGCTCAGGGCGGACATCCCGGCCAGCCGGTCGCCGCGCGCCAGATAAATGGCCACTGCCACCATGGCGGTGGGCAGCGCGGAGGCGAGCACCGCCACACCGAATCCGCCGGGAATGCGGAAGGGGCGCGGCAGTGCCGGTTCTTTCCGGCGCAGCACCAGCAGCGCGATGAACTCCAACACCAGGCCGCCGCCATAGAGCACCAGGTCGATGGTGATGAGGCGTTCAAAGCTGAAGCCGAGGGCCAGCGCCCAGGCGCAGCCACACACCAGCACTGCGACCCAGGGAACATTTTTCCGGTTGCGCCGCGTAAGCGCCGAGGGCAGGTAGCCGTCCTCCGCCAGCACCATGGGCAGGCGCGTATACGACAGCACCAGCGCATTGAACATGCCGAATCCGTTGACCATGCCGCCCGCGACCACGGCCAGCCCCAGCCATGGACCAACCAGTTCACGAGCCGCCGTGACCCACGATCCGGTGGAGAACGCAGCAGGCGAGACACCCGCCAGAGCCAGCGCGCCGACCGGCAGCAGATAGCTGAGCGCGACCAGCAGGACGGCCGCGAGCATGGCTCGGGGATAGGTTCGTTGCGCGTCATTGACCTCGCCCGCGACCGTGGACGCGTTGTCCCAGCCCATGTAGTTCCACAGCGCCACCAGAAAGGCTGTCGCCAGGTCGGAAACGGGCGTGTGCAGACTGGCGTGCGATCCATGTGCGCCGCCGTGCATCGCCCGCCATACGCCCGCCACCGTGAGCACTGCAAAGGGCAACAGCAGCAGCACCATCAGCAGTGTTGAGCCTTCTCCAACGAAATTTGCTCCGAGCAGATTCAGCAGACAGCACAGAACAACCACTCCGAGGGACCAGAGCAGGCCGAGATGTCCCGCGGTCAGTGGCGGATACAGACGCCCCAGGTAGAGGACGAACAGCGTCGGATAGATGGCCATGTCGAAGATGCTGGCGGTGAGTGAGAGCCACGCCTCCTGAAAGCCCCAGAACGGCCCCATCGCGCGGCGCACCCAGATGTAGAAACCGCCCTCCTCCGGCAGCATGCTGCCGAGCTCGCCCAGCATAAGGGCGGTGGGCAGGCTCCAGATGAACGGCAGGCAGAGCAGGAGCAGCAGGCCACCGAAATAGCCAGCGCCGCCAACGATGTCCTCGATGCCATAGGGCCCTCCAGAGACCATGAAGAAGGTGGCGGCGATGAGCGGCACGAGACCGAGCTTGGGGATGGTCGCCGCGGCTCGTCGGGGGACGGCTCGTTTGGGGATGGCTCGTTTGGGGCCGAGCAGCGGCGAAGGCATAGGAGAGACTCTATCGCACGCGGGCGACGAACGGCGCTCCGCATCCGCTGGCTTCCGCCGCGCTTCAGCTATAATTCGGGCAGCACGCATACACCTGCCGAGCGGGAGAGATGGCCGAGAGGCTGAAGGCGGCGGTTTGCTAAACCGTTATAGGGTCAAAAGCTCTATCGAGGGTTCGAATCCCTCTCTCTCCGCCAGACAGTCTTCGTTTCTTCCTGTTCACGCAATCTGACGCTGAAATATCGCGATTTGGCCGAGAACTGCGGCATTCGCCTCCACCGGAGAATGCTCGGAGAGTAGGCAAAGGCAGAATTCGTCGCCGGACGTCTCTGCCTCCGCTGAGCGAAGTCCGGTTTCTCCTACAAGGGCAACAGAGTGCGAGTGTTCAGCTTCTTCGCACCGCAATGAGCACTTGTAGACGGGCCGCCTTGCCGGTGCGTTGTGAGGCTTTAAAATTTCCCACGTGCCGAGACGTAAGAAGCACGCGCGATGTAAGTTTATGGAAAACCGAGAACCGGTGAAAGATGAGCGCCCAGAATTGAACCCCTATCCTATGACGAGAGGAGGTGTTCCTCGATGTTCAGATGGAGAGAAACCGTTGCGTTAGCACTAATCCTCGCGGCTCAGCCATCGACGATCAATTGCCAATCCTCTCAAGAGAGAACTGCTAGAACTTGGGCGATCGAGATTCACGGTGGAGCTGGGGAAGCGGAATGGTTGAACATGGATGCGCTGACAGCCCAGGCATATCGGGGCTCCCTGACGCGTGCCCTGGCGGCGGGAACTGCGGTTTTGCAGAAACGCGGAACGGCGCTGGACGCAGTTCAGACCGCCGTTGAAGTTTTGGAAGACGATCCCTTATTCAATGCGGGGCGTGGATCGGCTTTTGCAGCCGATGGAACAAACGAGATGGATGCCTCCATCATGGAAGGCAAAGATCTGAAGGGAGCAGGTGTCGCTTGCATTCATTTCACTCGTCATCCAGTCGCCTTGGCGCGTGCCGTGATGGAACGCACGCCGTATGTGCTTATGGTGGGCACCGGAGCCGATGCGTTTTCGAAGGCACAAGCCCTTGAGCAGGAGCCGCCGAGCTTCTTCTTCACCGAAATGCGATGGAAGGAGTTCGAAGAGGTCATGCGGAGGAGCAACCGGCCTGTACCCGGCCGGCCTGGTGAGGTGCCAGCACCAAGCGAGCCCTCATCGGGTGGTTCGCCTTTGGACTCGATCAGATCGTCGCATCGCTTTGGAACCGTGGGCGCTGTCGCTCGCGACGTCTCTGGGCATCTCGCAGCCGCCACGTCGACAGGAGGCATGCAGGGTAAGCTGCCGGGAAGGGTAGGAGACTCGCCGATTCTCGGTGCTGGCACCTACGCCGATGACCGGGGTTGTGCGATATCGGGAACGGGGGTAGGAGAATACTTCATTCGTCTGTCTCTCGCGCACAGTATTGACGCTCTATGTGAAGCAGGCAGGAGGCCAGAATGGGCAGCCGACCACCTGATTCACGAGGTGCTGACAGACCTGCCGGGAGGCGAGGGCGGTGTAATTGTCGTTGGCCGAACAGGATTGCCCATCTGGAGCAACAACACGGCAGGCATGTTTCACGCGCGGCAGATAGAAGACGGGCCGCCGGAGGTGTGGGTGAAATAAAGGCAGAATGCAGCCCGTCCATGCATCGTTTCAGGGTGAATGCGGCTGTAGCCGCCGCGCCGGTAGCCTTGTGCTCCGGGTGTATACTCGCCGGCCAGAAAGGAAATCCTTCCCGGGAGTATTCAAAAATGCGAATCAGGAACGATTATGGTGAAAAGGTATTTTGGCGCGTTTTTAAGGGCGACGATACCGTTTACACTTTGGGACTGGCACAAGGGGTCGTGGACCCCGGCAAATCTGACGGTTGGCGCGAGGATTCGTTCCAGGACATCAAGGTAGAAGCAAAGCTTGGCGACATCATCTTTTCTTCGAAGGTGTTGGCCTCAGCCGGTAGAAAGTTCAAAATGACGGACGACCTTGTTGTCACCAGCTCGGGGGCCCTGGATCTGGCGCAGGTTAAATTCCTCGACGGCGAGGGTCAGGAACAGGTGAGACGGTCGGATCTCCAGTTCGTAGACGGACGCCGTTTCAACGGCCCCGTTAAGCGCACCATTACTTCCTCCTTCTCGACGGCGTTCACCAGCAAGAAAGGGATCGAGAGCAGTTCCTCACATGAGCAGAGCTGGACGGCCGGTGGAAAGTTCGGCGGCAATCTTGGCAAGAAAGACGCGGGTGGCGCCAGCGCCGAGCTTTCCCTTCAATTTCAGGACAAAGTTGTGAACTCCTTGCGCTCCTCCCATGAAGCGACCATCAACACGGCGTGGAATCAATCCATCAGCGATGTGATGGAGTTCAAAGAGGGCAAATTCTACTCCATCGAGATTGCGTGGCTTCTGACGCTGGACCGCGGAAACGCAGCATATTTCGGCGAAAGATCCAGTTTCAGTGTGGTGCAAGCCGCGGAGATGGAACTCCTGAAGCTGGAAGCATACAACTCGCCGGAAGAGATGCCGGCGGACTACCTCAAGAAGTGGAATGAACTTCCAGCCAGCGGGAAGGCAAAGGCGGCGCAGCCGAGCGCCTGAGTTTGGACGCGCGTCGTGGCCCCGCAATTGATCAGTTCTCAGTTCTTACCGGCGACGACGCCTGCAGATCTGCTACTGGGTGCACTTGGCGACCCAGAACCTGTTACCCGAGAAAAAACTTTTGCTAAGCGGTTCGTTCCAAGGGCTTCATACCCGTCCGGTGCTGATCCGAGCTGAGGTTCTAAGCTCCCGAGCGCACTGGTATGCCCTCCCCAGGCTCGTCACGAAGATGATCTCACAGGTCGGATCGTCGAAGAGGTAGTGCTGCCGCGCCATCTTTCCTGCTCCGTTTGCGCCGGTGTTCTGCTTTGCAAACACTGGCCCGCAGCCGTTCACCCCCACTAGCGCTGCTGCGAAGACTGCGGCAGGTTGCAGATGCCCGGAAATTCTGGGACGGGTCAGCTTATCACTGTTGGATCCGCATTTTCGCGAACACCTCGTGTCTGATACGGCAAACGATTCGTCGCCGGGAGCTCACGCCAACTCGCACCGCTGCCTTGACGATTGCTCACCGCCTCTGCCGCTGCAGGAAAGCCCGCTTCTCCGAGCATGTCTCGTCATGCCAAACAAGTGCATCCTCCTCGGACCCGAACCGCCGACCTCGCGCCGAGTCCCATTCGTACACATCCTCTTCACCGGTCGGTATCAGCAGCATGTGTCCGCAGCACTCATCCTGTGATACCAGGTAGGTCCCGTCAGCTTCGCGCCCGTCCATCGCCATTGCATCCCCTCCGCGTACCAGGGTGGCTGCCCAGTTGTCCAGTGTTGGCTGTCAAATTGAACTGCTCCGGCGGTCTGCTGGTGCTCGACCCCAACAAACATCATCTCGAGCCTCCTGAAGACTCGATGCGCGACGATCAGATCTTAAGCGTCTCGAACCAGGATGTTTCAAGAACCGTCGGCGGAGTGGTCACGAAAAACGATCGTTAGAGTAACCGACTGGTGGTAATTTGGACAATCTCACGATGAAACCTATCCACACAGTCGCTTATCTCTGCATCACCTGGTCCGATGCTTCTCTGACTGCGTCCGCTTTTGCCGGCCGTCGCACCCACGATAACCGAAACGGAGCTCATGCGACGCACGCAGCAGATGTACGACGCTGTGACCTCCGGCGATCAGACACCTTGGAAGGCCTACTATGCTGAGGACGCGATGGTGTACGACGAGAAGGGCCGCGCGATGGACAAAAGGGCGCTTCTTGCAGACCTCCAGCCGATGCCTGCTGGCTATGGCGGCACCATTCAGGTCGTCCATCCACACGTCATCTCCGGTCCCGGCGTGGCCGTGCTGGCCTACGAGTGCGATGAGACGGAAACGATCTTCGGCCAGGAACTGCGCGCGCGATATCACTCCGTGGACACATGGCTCTATCGCGATGGAACTTGGCAGATTGCGGCTAGCCAGACCATGCGCTACTACGAAGATCCGGCACAAGGCGCCACCGATGTCGCGCATCTGAACGACTACACCGGAACCTACGAACTTTCAGCCGGCAATCGCCGCACGGTTACGCGGGCAGGCAACGATCTCTTCGTGCAGCGCGGGGTGGGCGCGAAGACGAAGCTGCTTGCTGAATCCGGTGATCTCTTCTTCCGCACCGGAGTGGAAGGACGCATCCTTTTCCATCGCGATACTTCGGGCAGAGTGGACGCGCTCTACGACCGCCGCAACAACGAGGACGTCATCTGGAAGCGAGTGCAATGAGCAGGCGTTTCCGGACTGGTCTGCCGTGACAGTTTCGAAATGTTCCCGGTCGACGCGACCATTGCTATAACCTGCGCACCCTGAATGGCGGCCGCGGGGCGAATCTCGGATGGGCTTGTTCGACTTGGTGGAGCTTAGCGGTGGAATGGCTGCACAGGCCTGCACCGGGCACTCCAGGTCCTTGTTGGTCAGCGGATCGACAAGAGTGATCTTCTGAGTGTGTTCGTTCCTTATTCCTCTCAGGAGAGATTGCGGTCGGGAACACCACTTTAGAGAGATTTCATCCGGAATCGCTGGAATTGGAGAAGAAGAAGGCCATCCGTGAGCTCGATGTCATTGTTGGGCCTACCTTGGGTCTGACGGTGCAAGATCTCGAATCCATTTGGGATGAGTGCGCTACAGATCCGTTTCTTCAGAGAGTCACACCTTGGTATCCAGGAACGGTAACCCGCAGCAGGGCTTCCGCACAGGACTACGCACAGCCGAGCGCTATCGACAGCGCCGTACCAATCCGCCCAGGTGCCCAGGAGAAGCCGTCGAGCTAGGATAATCGTCTGCCCTGGAACAGGGTCCGGATGTACCTTCACCGACGTTGAGTCGAGGGCGAAGGAGTTGATCTTGAAAGGCACACTTGCCGCCTCCCTCAAGAATGAGGCGCTCACACGGCGCAGCATCCACCGAACCGATGCGCGCGCCGAGAGCGGAGTAAAACCTCTCTGCATAGAGGCAAGAGGGATTAGGCTTTCACCCCGTCGGCTCATCGATTTGCTCGTTTGATCAACCGCCGAGTCAATCAGCAAGTTGTGGGTGAGGAATTCCGTATCCCGAGTGAGGGCAACCCGGAACTTGCCCTGCTAACGCCCTCAGCACAGCAGCTGCCATTGCTAGCAAAAAAACCTGTGCCGCGTGATCGGGACGTGGGTTGCACTCCAGGCAGCCAGCATTCCGGAAAGATGAGCGAGCAGCTTGATATTCGCTCCCGGAGAAGTTCCTAGGCGGCCTGTGAAACGTTATCGGCGATCGAGTGTACCCGACACGCAGGAGTGTGCAACCGGCACGAAGTCATCAAGCACTCATAGACCGCCGTCTCCGGTGTCTCTCGCGTGCTCGCCGCCCGCGCGATCTTCTCTAATGGGATGGGTTGGTATACGGCTCCGCGTCCGGGATAGTGCCCCGGGGTTGATCTTCAGGTGGAACCGAGTGGGCGCGGACCGCCGCCTTTTCCATGACCATGTTGACTTCAGCGCCGAGCAACAACATGATGCCCGTGACGTAAAGCCAAGTCATCAGCACCATGACGGCGCCAAGCGAGCCGTAGGTCTTCGCGTAAGTCGTAAAGAAATGGAAGTAGAGTCGCAGCAGTCCCGAGGCCGCGAGCCAACCGAGCGTAGCGAACACCGCGCCGGGGCTCAGCCATTGCCAGCGGCGTTGCTTCAAGTTCGGCGCTGCATAGTAAACGAGCGACGCAACCATCGAAACAAAGAGGAGAGCGATAGGCCACTGCGCGATTCTCCACGTCCAGTAGAAGATTGGTTTCAGTCCCACGGTACTTGAGACCACCTGGACGAGTTGACCGCCATACAGAAAGATCGTCAGGGCAGAGATGATTAGCAGCGATGCTAAGACGGTGAGGATGAGCGCGATGCCGTAGGTCTTCCACAAGGGGCGCGACTCCCTAACCTTGTAGACAGCATTGAGCGCGTCTTCGAGCGCGTTCATACCGGAGTTGGCCGTCCAGAGTGCGGCCAAGATGCCAAAGGTGAGCTTCCCGCTGCCGGAGGAGCGAGTGACTTCCGTGATGACTTGGCGGATGAGCTCAAATGCCGAGCCGGGCAGCGTGGTGCTGAGGTATTGAAGCAGCAGCCCGGTCAACTGCGTGTTTGATTTGAAGACGAGGCCGAGCAGAGTGGTAATGAAGATGACGCCGGGAAATAACGATAGGAAGAAGAAATAGGCGAGTTCCGCCGCCCGGTTATACACGCCGTCTTCATAGGCGGAGGTCCAGACGCGCTTCAGGAGTGTAGTGACCGAGGTGACATGCAAGCGCCAAGGAGACTTCCTCGGAAGTTTATTCGCAGGAACGGGGCTCGGCACGGCGGCAGCACTCATAGGCTCGGCCCTCCCTAGAAGAGCGCTTGCAGGCTCTCTCACGCCTGAGAGTTGAGGATACTTGTCGAGGGCTGCGCTTGTCTCCACTGCCCATCGCTACACCAGCCAGAAGCTTCTTTCCGCCTACATGCCTGTAGCCAGATTGAAACAGCTCGCCAGGTTTAGTCCGAAGCAGGAGCAAGCGGGCATCCCGGAAGGGGAGCACACGGAACTGCGCCCTTGGTATGAAAAGAGCCATTGTCT
>JBPCNO010000085.1:0-22126 GCA_051001135.1 Acidobacteriaceae bacterium | reverse complement strand
CACCAAAGGCCGTGGCGGCTTGGTAAAGCGCACCGTCTATTCGTTCAGCCGCACGTTGATCACCCGCAATGACGATGGCAATGACACATTCAATTTTTCCGAGGTGGTGGGCGCCGGGGGAGCGGCGGGTATCTCCTCGCTTTACTACCCCGGGCAGTACCGTACGTGGACCAAGACCGGACAACGTTGGCTGACCAGCGTGCTGATCGACGGCGGAACATTCGTCGCGAAGGAATTCTGGCCGGACATCAACGGTGCCGTCTTTCATCAGAAGAACTAGAGAACTCGGCGGCTCCTGAGCCGAGGCTAACCTGCTCGCAGAATCCGATAGTGATGGGGTAAGAGATGGTGCGTGTGGGAGTGCCGGCGGATATCGATGAACACCTGCTGACGTTCTTCCCTAAAGAAGCCGAGATCATCCGTCTCGACCCTGACGGCCAAGGCGAGGTCGCAGTTGAGATCTGGGTGGCTCCCCTTCATCTGCGGCAGATGACAGCGGTGGCGGCGCGAGTGCGTGGAGTCAAGGTGGTGCAATCGCTATGGGCGGGCGTGGATGCGCTACTGCCCTTCGTTCCCGCCGGCGCCACGCTGTACGACGGGCAGGGCGTGCACGACGTTCCCGTTGCCGAATGGATCGTCGCCGGCATCTTCGCCATGCTCAAGCACTTGCCGTTTTACGTTCGCACGCAGGAGCGCGGCCGGTGGGAGAAGAATCCCGCCTCAGAGCAGGGCAACGGAGAGGCATCACTGCTCAACCCGGAAGAGCTTGCGGGCAAGACGGTGCTGATTGCGGGTTACGGAGCCATTGGCCGTGCGGTGGAAGAGCGGTTGGAGCCGTTCGGGGTCTCCTTTCTCCGGTTGGGCCGCCGCGGACGTGACGGCGTGGAACCGGCGGAACGGCTGGACGATCTGTTGCCGGCGGCGGATATCGTGGTGCTGCTGGTGCCGCTGACCGACGAGACCAGGGGGCTGATCAACCGCGAGCGTCTGGCAAAGATGAAGCCACGAGCGCTGCTGGTCAATGCGGCGCGCGGTCCGGTGGTCGAGACCGAGGCGCTGCTGGAAGCCCTGCATGCCGGGCATGTGCGTGCCGTGCTCGATGTAACCGATCCCGAGCCATTGCCGGATGGACATCCGCTGTGGAGTGCGCCCAACCTTCTGATTACGCCGCACATTGGAGGCGCGAGTGCCAGGTTCCTGGAACGGGCGGTTCGTCTGGCGGCCGACCAGGTGCGGCGATACATCGACGGTAAGCCGTTGATCAACCGGGTTGAAGACGACTACTGATTGCGCACAGCCCCCAATCGCGCGTTCAGCGCATATCCAGCACCTCGGCAAAGTGGACCGCGCGGCGCGAGGTGTTCTGCGCGATCTGCTCGCGGCAACTGAAGCCATCTGTAACAATCAGTGTTTCCTTTGCAGCTTTACGAACGGCTGGAAGCAGGACGCGCTCGCCGAGTGTTTGCGAGACCTCATACTTATCCCTTTCAAAGCCGAACGGGCCGGCCATGCCGCAGCAGCCGGAGTCGAGCATCGTGACCTTTGCGCCAGTAGCCTCCAGCAGTGACTTTTCGGCGCTCATCTTGAAGACGGACTTGTGATGGCAGTGGCCATGCAGCACGATCTCGCGACCATCCAGTTGCGGGGGTTTGTAGTGGGGCACGTGCTGCTCCAGGAAATCGCCTAACAGGTAGGTTTGCTTCGCGAGCCGCAGGGCGCGGGCGTCCTTTGGATAAAAGTTGCGCAGCTCCTCGATGAAGACGCTGGCACAGCTTGGTTCGAGCACGATGAAGGGTAGACCTGCGTCGATCTGCGGGCCGAGACGCCGCAGGATGGCGGCAAGATAGCGGCGCGCCTCATCGAGAAAGCCGAAGTCATAGAGTGGGCGTCCGCAACAGATGTGCTTACGCGGAAGGAGCACACGATAGCCAGCGCCTCCCAGCACGCGCGCAGCCGCATCCAGTACCTGCGGGTGGTAGTAGTTGTTCCACGTATCCGGCCAGAGCAGCACTGTCTTTTCCGCGCTGACGCTTCGCGCGGGCGTACGCTGCTGCCGGTGGAAGCTGCGGCGGGCAAAACGCGGCATGGTACGTTGCTCGGCGACCCCGGCAGCGGCTTTCATCAGCGAGCGGATGCCGGGCGTCTGCAGCGGAAGATTCGCAAGCGCGGGCGCGAAGCTGGCCAGCCGCGACCATCGGTCCATGTAGCCGAAGAGGTAGTGCTGCAAGGGGTGCAGCCGTCCCTCATAGTGGTGCGCCAGGAACTCGGCCTTATAGGTAGCGACGTCCACCTTGACCGGACACTCACCTTTGCAGCCTTTGCAGGAGAGGCACAGGTCGAGCGCCTCATGCACTTGCTCGTTCTTCCATCCGCCGTCCATGACGTTGCCCTGCATCAGCTCCCACAGCAGGTGCGCGCGGCCACGGGTGGAGTGCTGCTCCTCCTTGGTAGCCATGTAGCTGGGGCACATGGTGCCGCTCTCGTGTTTGCGGCAGGCCCCCACGCCGACGCAGCGCAGCGTCGCTTCGCCGAACGAACCATGGTCGTCGGGGAATTGAAAGTACGTTTTGGGCCGTGCGGATTCATAGCCTGCGCCGAGGCGAAGATTGTCGGTCGGCTGGTAGATCCGTTCATCTTCCACCGTCCCCATCATCTTGCCGGGGTTCATCTTGTTCGTTGGATCCCACAGCGCTTTGAATTCGCGAAAGGCCTGCATCAACTCGTCGCCAAACATCTTCGGCAGCAGCGCGCCGCGGGACTGTCCGTCGCCGTGCTCGCCGGAGAAGGAGCCCCCCAGGTCGAGAACGATGTCCGATGCGCGTTCGATGAACTCGCGATACTTTGCTATGCCGTCCACGGTTTCAAAATCGAAGCTGATGCGCAGATGAATGCAGCCCTGCCCGAAGTGTCCGTAGACCGGCGCGACATAGCCGAATTCGTGGATGAGTACGAAGAGCCGGCGCAGGTAGGTCCCGACCTTTTCCGGAGGAACGGCGGAGTCCTCCCATCCCTCCCATGCGTGCGGTTCGCCGGGGACGAAGGTAGTCGCGCCGAGAGCGGATTCACGCACCTTCCACACGCGCTCAGCCTCGTGCCCATCGAAGCGGCAGGCCTCGGGTTTCGCATCGTACTGCCTGGCCGCATCGATAAAATCATCAGCCTGCTTGCGCGCGGTTTGATCGGAGTCCGCCCCAAACTCGACCAGCAGAAATCCCTCTCCCTTCGGCAACAGCGGAATATCCTCGACCGCGACTTCCTTGCGCTTCATGAACTCGATCAGCAGTCCGTCGAAACCTTCGAGCCCGATGGGCTTGTGTTCCAGAATCTTCGGCACGCAGTCGGCTGCGGTGTAGACATCGTCGAAGCCCAGTACGACGAGCTGACGATGCTGGGGGCTGTGCATCAGCTCAAGATGTGCTTCAAGGACGGTGACGCAGGTCGATTCAGTTCCGACCAGAGCCCGCGCGACATGGAAGCCATTCTCCGGCAGAAGCTGGTCCAGGTTGTAGCCGGAGACGCGCCGCGGGATGTCGGGGAAGCGTTCGCGTATCAACGGTGCGTACCGGTCGCGGATACGTTTAAGCCCAGCGTAGATCTCGCCCTTGCGACCTCCGGCGGCGATGATCGCCGCGAGTTCGTCTTCGCTTGTCTTGCCCACGGTCATGCGCGTGCCGTCATAGAGCAGGATGTCGAGCGACTCGATGTTGTCGACCGTCTTGCCGCCCATGAGCGCGTGCACGCCGCAGGAGTTGTTGCCGATCATGCCGCCGATGGTGCAGCGGTTGTGCGTGGCCGGATCGGGCGCGAAGGTAAGCTGCCGCGTCTCCGCTTCCGTCCGCACGGCATCGAGCACGATGCCGGGTTCGACGCGCGCGCGTTTCGCGTCGAAGTCCATGGCGAGGATGCGGTTCATGTATTTCGAAAAATCGAGGACGACCGCGACATTGCAGCATTGGCCGGGGAGGCTGGTGCCGCCGCCGCGCGCCAGCACGGGCGCTCCCAGGGCGCGACAGGCGGCAATGGTCGCTTCCACATCCGCCGTGTCCCGCGGGATGACCACGCCGATGGGCACCTGGCGGTAGTTCGAAGCGTCCGTTGCGTAGAGCGCGCGCGAGGCCTGATCGAAGCGGACCTCGCCTCGGATGGTGGCCTGGAGGCGTTCCTCCAGGGCATGCGCGGCGGAAAAAGATTCGTGCGGCAGGTGCGTGGCGGGGAAGATGGCAAAAGGCGACGACGCGAGGGCCATGCTTTTAGGATGCCACGGGAACCGGACACCACCGGGTGCGGGAGCCGGTACCCCCATACCCCCATATGAATCCGCTAAAGGTACAAATATACTTGACTCATCAGACTTTCCTCTGTACTGTTGATTCATGGAAAGCCCAAAGACGCTCCAGCAAGCAATAATTCACTTCGCCGACACCGATAATTGCGTTGCTTTCCTCATAGCGCGCCGCTGGCCCGATGGTGTAGTGCGGTGTCCGACCTGCGGGTCTGAGGGCGTCAAATACGTTCCTACGCGCCGCGTGTGGCAGTGCAAGACCCGTCACGCAAAGTGCCAATTCTCCATCAAGGTAGGCACGATCTTTGAGGACTCTGCAATCGGCCTCGACAAGTGGCTGACCGCAATGTGGCTTGTGGCGAACTCTAAGAATGGCATCTCCAGCCATGAGGTTGCGCGTTCGCTTGGAGTGACACAGAAGAGCGCTTGGCACGTGTTGCACCGCATCCGCCTGACGATGAAGCATGGAAATGCTTCGCTCCTTGGAGAGGGCGGGAATAACCCTGTCGAAGTTGATGAGACCTATGTAGGCGGCAAGCCAAAGAACATGCACAAGGGTGCGCGGCTGAAGATGAAGATTGGCATGAACGGTTACGCTGAAAAGGCGACTGTCATGGGGATGCTGGCCCGTGGGACCCGTGAGGTTCGGGCAAAGGTCATTCCAAATGCGAAGCGTGAGACCCTGCAGAAAGAGATTCTGGAACAAGTTGGATTCGGTTCTACGGTCTATACAGACGGTTGGGTTGGATATGACGGGCTTAATCGTAAGCAGTTTGTGCATGAGACCGTCAATCATATGGAGGAGTACGTTCGTGGCTCCGTCCACACGCAAGGGATTGAAAACTTTTGGAGCCTCCTAAAGCGCGGCTTGAATGGAACGTATGTTGCGGTTGAGCCGTTTCACCTTGACGCTTACGTTGATGAGCAAGTATTCCGTTACAACAATCGGCGCAGTAAGAGCGATGCAGACCGCTTCAACATTGCAGTCACTCAGATTCTAGGCAAGCGCCTGACGTATGCAGAGCTAACCGGCAAGAACGAGAAAAAACGTGTGGAGTTCTAAGCGTCAGCATCGGGGGAAGCGGAAGCCGGTTTAGGTCTCCGCTTCGGACCTCTGCGTTTTGGGTTCCGCTCTGCCTGCTCTTGATATTCTGCCTCACGACGCAGAATCTCCACCTTTGGAACCGAAAGGACGTGATCTACAAGAGATGAAAAACGGGTGAAATCTACCGAATGTTTCATAAGGTCTCCACGTTAAGTTTCTCTTCTAGGAATGTGGCTATCCGATCCTTGTTTCCTTCCAGATTCGAGTACGCCTTCTCTACCACATCGCTGAAGCGGGCGACAGTCTTACGTGCAATAGACTCCTGATCTTCAAAGATGCCAAGCGACTGAAATGGGATTCTCCATTTCTCGAACGTGAGCAGACTGATTGTCGCTACGCCGACCTTTTCTTCATTGGGAAGAGCATAAACAAAGAGGGGCCGCTTCATCCGGTTTATGCGGCAATCCACCGGATAGTTACCAGTTGGATCGTGTTGGGCGTCATTCCAATCAAACTCTAGTCTGTCCTCCGGAACGTGAGATCTCATAAATGCGCGAAAATCCTCCAAGAATGTCGACCGCACTACCTCGCGCGACAAAAAGGAGATGTCAGTGACTTTTGTAAGAGCTTGAACAAAGTTAAACAGCGCATCTCCGAACCGATCTTCAACGACCGGAATAATTAGTTCTCCATCCCTGTTCTGTACCGAAAAGCAGGACAACGAGCTATCTACGATCTCTCTCCGGTTACCGGATTCGAGGGCTTTGTCGTCAAGCCAATACGAGAGGTGCATTAGAGTGCTGGCTTCGTCGCTGAGAATCCATCCCTCCTGCTCGCGCTTCAGCGTTATCACATAGTGATCCCCATCTTCAAAGCGAAACGGGGTCAACACAAGAAAGCGGTTTTGCCCCTCTTGTTCTAGTCCGATTTGCTCGCAAACCCGGTCTTTGAACTCTGTCCTGATGCTATCCAGGTTCATTGGATCGGCCCGTTTGGAAAGAGGCCCATTTGGGTGAACGGGAGCGCAGGGAAGCCACAATCGAAGAGCAGGCAGTGAACGGCGCTCTGCAGATTGTAGAAACGAGTGTCTATGGTCGCAAAGTGATCCTCTTTCCGTCCATTCCGCTGATACCTTTCAGTCGCCTTATGGATATGGAACGCCCGAAACTTCTCGTTCTCGATTGCATTCGTGTGTTCGTGAGACTTGCCATTGTAGCGGCGCAAGCGGAATACGGTGTTGAACCCCGGCATCTTGTAGCCAAGAATCGCCGAGAAGTCCAAGACGTTAAGCATGCTTTGTCTAGTCGCCAGCACGAACTTGCTCCCTTGCGCTCCAACGATCTCGAAGTCTCTGCGTTGGTGTTGATTGCGCTCGATTTGCTTCGTCAGCGGACAAAGGCCGTCCGGGATCGTCTTGGCTTCGAGGATCAACTCCCCAATCACGGCGTCTGACAGAATGCTGGTATTCAAGGTCGAACGGTTGACTTCTGGACACGGCTGCGTAACACTCCAATCCAAGGGAGCGGTACGAGAACTGCTCACATCGCCTTGACTACCCCGCCAAGAGTGCCAAAGGTGATAAGGAAGCTAGCCGTTTTCCGTTAAAGCCCTTGCTCTAACCGTCTCTGCCTTTCTTAAAGGTAGCTATCCGTTAGGAGGATAGCCGCGTTCCTCTTTGATTCGGCACGCGCGGAAAGTCTACCACGGCAACCGGCGGCCCCTTTTCGCAATCATCTGCTCCAGCTCACGTCCGCCATTCAACCCCTATCGGACGCAAAATCAGGATAACAGGTTTGATGAGTCTGGTATATTTGTACCCCGCTAAATTCCTCTTTTAAAAGGGTTTATAGAACGACGTCTCCGTAAATTCCTCTGTTGATTGGACTTACGGCTAAATTCCTGCAAACAAAAGGCTTAGGCTGGGATTACCGAGAGCCTTCATCTCATGGGATGCCGGGTGAAGCCGGCCCCTATTTCCAGTGTATTGGATCGCAGGTAAAAGTACGCCAAGCGGGATGTGACGGAAGTCATGTGAACGGCGGTGCGATCCGGAATTTGCGCCAGCGGGAAACGCAGATCCTTTCGACTTCGCACTTCGTGCTGCGCTCAGGATGACAGTCCTGGTGTGGGGGAGAACGCAGATCCCTCGGCTACGAAAACTTATCGGTCATGCAGCACATCCCGGCTGGCACGGATGATCCCGCCCAAGTGGAAGCCTTCGTCCAACAGCGCCAATGCCGCTCGTTCGGCACGGGCGTACGCGTCTTCTTCACCTGAGAAAAATTCGTTGTCTTTGGCGAGAGATCTGCTGTTCTGTTCTTGACGATCTGGTCTCATGCTCTGCTTCATACGGCGGCCCCCCGAAACGTACTGCCATGCATCGATTCAATCATTTTCACTGTGAAGTGTTGCGGCCACCCACCCTTCCCCTTCGACTGCGCTCAGGGTCAGAATGGGGCACCCGAGTCTTGCTCCGGGTGAATGAAACCCTGTTCACTCCGACCTTAACTCGGCAGAACGCGAGTCATCATGGTCGGGATGAAGCTAGGGAAAGCCTGGCGCCCACTCCAATTCTCAGGACGTTTAGTGCAGGAGGCCTTTACCGGTGGGGCTGCTCCACTCATCCACCACGAGGTCCAGGTTGTTCAGCATCTGGATGATCGATTCCACGTTGCGGCGGATCTGGGCACGGTCCTGGCGGGGGGCCGTTGGCGATTCCTCGACGGCGACCACGCGACCGTAAGGCCAGGAGAAGTCCGGCACGGCGGAAAGCGCTTCGGGGAGATCGGCGAAGCGGACCTCCAGCTCCTGCTTGCGGGCGGCCGCCGGATGGAGCATGGTGCCTCCATCGACCGGGCTGCCGGTGGTCTGGGGGAAGATGACACGCAGCGTCACCGAATCGCGATGCACGCTCAGGAAGGGATTCACCCAGGCGTCGGTGCTGTGCACGTTGATATAGCGACGCTTGGAGGGCGGGGGGATCTGATCGAGCGTTTCACGCGCCACCGCCTCGCTTTTGGCGAGCGCCCGCGCCTGCTGCTGCTGAAGCTGTCTTGGACTGAGGGTGGCGGCCTGGTGTGGCGTACCTGCGCTGTGGCAGCCGGCCGGAAGCAGGAGCAGCGGCACGCATGCCAGCGCGGCGCGGCAGGGAAGCAGCAGCCGGGCAGCGGCAGTGGGAACGCGCTTGGGGGCAGACACAGGACCTAGCATACCAATGCAAACAGCCCGGACGGCTGTGGCTGCGTGTGGACTAACGGCCATTCCAGCTCGCCTGCCGTTTTTCCAGGAATGCCCGGGTACCTTCCGCTTTATCCGCCGTAGCGCAGGCCAGTCCGAAGAGCGAGGCTTCGAGCGCCAGCCCGCTCGCGAGGGGCAGGTCATAGCCGGCGTGGACAGCCTCCAGGCAGCCGCGCACGGCCAGCGGGGCATTGGCGGCGATCGACCGTGCCAGCGCTTCCGCGCGCGGCAGCAGGGCCTCGGCGGGAACGACCTCATCCACCAGTCCGATGCGGAAGGCCTCGGCTGCGTTGACCATATCGCCGGTGAGCAGAAGCTTGAGCGCGTTTCCCTTGCCCACCATGCGTGGCAGGCGTTGCGTGGCTCCGTAGCCCGGGAGAATGCCGAGCTTGACCTCCGGCTGACCCAGGCGCGCGCTCTCGCTGGCGATGCGGATGGTGCAAGCCATGGCCAACTCGCAGCCTCCACCCAGGGCGAAGCCGTTGACGGCGGCGATCACCGGACGGCCGCAGTTCTCGATGAGATCGAGGACGGCCTGTCCGCGCGCGGCCAGACGGCGGCCTTCGACCGGCCCCAGCTCCGCGAGTTCCTGGATATCGGCCCCGGCGGCAAAGGCTTTCTCGCCGGCGCCGGTAAGAATGACCGCACGCAGGCTCGGGTCTCCACTGATGGCGAGGAAGACCGCCTCCAGGTCAGAGAAGGTGGCGCCGTTCAGGGCGTTGAGGACCTTGGGGCGGTTGAGGGTGACGAACGCGATGGTGTCGCGTGTGGCAAAGAGGAGATTTTCGTAGGGCATGGTGGGCTCTCGTCGGGGGGCTGGTCGGGGAACGAACTGGTGAGTGTAGCAGGCCGTTTACGGGGAGGGCGTGCGCGCAGCGGCAATCGCTGCAAGGCTGTTCTTCATGTCCTGGAGCCGAGCTCGTCCCTGATCCGAGCCCTCAACGACAGCTTCTATGCCGCGAAAATATTCCGGCAGATGTATCTTGAGGCGGATCTCTGCCAGATAGGGCTGTATCTTGGCGTATTGGAAGTACATCTCCTGGCAGGTGTCGTAGACCAGCGTCTCATCGAGCGCGCCGTGAACCACGAACCCGGCGAGCATGTCCCAGTATCCGTAGACCTGCAGGATATAGCCGCCCTCCTTCGTCCCAGCGGTAATCAGGCTGACGAACTCATCCGCCGAATGCGGCAGAAATGGGCCGCCGACATAGCCGCGCGCCAGGCGCATCATGCTTTCCCGGCGTAAGTCATAGAGCTTGAGAATCAGCTCGGCCTGTCTGATGGAGTTCTCCGCGTCTTTCATGGGCCTCTCCTGTGACGATTGTTGCCGAGGGGATCATATCAGCGGTTTAGAGAGCGTGAGCAGTTCCTCGCGCAGCGAATGGTAGATTCAAAGGGATGATCAAGGGAATCACCTTTGTGCGCGCGGCAAGTACGCCGGCGGTGTACGACAAGCTGCGCAGCTTTTTGTCGGCGCTTGGTTTTGAGCCGGGGCGTAGCTGGGAGGCGGACGGCAGCCGCGGCGCGCCCTTTCTCGCTCCGCGGGGGAGCTATGAGCTGCTGCAGGGCGTGTCGAATCTGCCGGCCGAAGTGCTGGTGGAGGTGACGGCCGTGGACGATGTGCACCGCGCGGCGGCGGAGTGGCTGAGCGCGAACGCCGGGTCAGCAGAGCTGAGCGAATCCATCACCGAGGTCGGCAGCACTGCGTGGAAGTCGCGCGCCTTTACGGTTGAGCCGGTGCCGGGCATCCCGTTCGCATTCTGGGAGTGGGAGGATCCGCTGCGCGGCAAGCCGCTGGCCATCGATGGAGATCTATCGGCGTCGGGGATGCGCTTCGGTATTGTGGTGGCCCGGTGGAATGCCGTGATCACGGACCGGCTGCTGCAGGGCGCGCTCGACGGATTGCTGCGCAGCGGTGCGAAGCAGGGCGATATTGAGATGGTGCGCGTGCCCGGAGCATGGGAGATTCCCTCGGCGGCGCGCCTGCTGGCGGAGAGCTGCCGCTTCGATGGGGTCATCACGCTGGGCTGCCTGCTGCGTGGCGAGACGGCGCACTATGAGGCGATCTACAACGAGGTGAGCCGCGGTATTGGGCAGAGTCAGCAGGAGACGGGCGTGCCCCATGGCTTCGGCGTGCTCACCTGCGAGACGCTGGAACAGGCTTTGAACCGCGCCGGCGTGAAGGCGGGGAACAAGGGCTTTGAGGCGGCCGTGGCGACCATCGAGATGGTGTCGGTTCATCGCAAGCTGGCGGCCGCCGAGCAGGGGCAGCGATCGTGAGCAAGACCACCGGCAAGCGGCGCAAGTCGCGCGAGATGGCCATGCAGATGCTGTTTCAGGCGGACATCGGCAAGCAGACGCCGGATCAGGTGCGGCAGAGTTTCTGGAAGGCCCACGAGGAGGTCGATGCAGAGACGCGCGGCTTCTCCGAAGACCTGTTTCGCGTGGCGACGGTGCGCGAAGAGGAGATCGACCAGCTCATCGAGGAGCATTCCGCGCACTGGCGCATCGCCCGCATGCCGGCGGTCGATCGCAACGTGCTGCGGACCGCGGTCGCGGAGCTACTCGGCTTTCCCGGGACGCCTGCGCCCATCGTGATCAATGAAGGATTGGAGATTGCAAAGCGCTTCTCCGCCCCGGAGTCGCTGAACTTTCTCAATGGGGTGCTGGACGCCATCGCGCGAGCGCAGCGCAGCAAGCTACCGGGTGGGCAGAAGCCGCAGAACTGATCGTCCAATTTACAACCGTCGCGCGCCTGCTACTCGCGCAGCAAATCAGAGAGTTCACTCCAGGCTGCAGAAGACGTTGAGCTTGCCGCCCGCTTGGCCGGCATGGTGCACCGTCACGCTGCCGTTGCCGGCCTCTGCATAGACTCCCGTCAGCGTCGACCCTTTCGCATCGGCGGCAAAGGCCGCGCAGTGGCCCGCTGGAGTGAGATCCGCCGCCTTCAAGGCGTCGGTCGGGTTGGCGGAGGTTGTGAGCTGTCCCACGAAGCGGCCGATGCTGCCGGGCGCACTCATAGGCGGCCCTGGGTTTGCCTCCCATGCGCTCGCGGGAAGCTGCGCTGGTTTGCCGCCACGGCACGCGATGCTCGTCGACTCCAGATGATTCTTCCCGAGATAGGTGCCCTTCTCTTTTCCGAGATTGACGAAGCACGGTGTGGCGCTGGGAAAGGCGTCATATTGCGAGTTGTCTTCGATCATGGTGTCCTCGGCGTTGACCAGATCGAGCGTGACCGGGACCGCTGCATTGGTAGTGAAGTAATTGCCGCGTACGGCGACGCCCACCGACGGGGGCCAGTCCGCCGCGCCGATGCGGATATACGGGGCTGGGCCCTCGAAGTAGTTTGCCTCGACCTGGGTCGCGCGGGAGTAGGCGAGCCACATGGCGCCATGGTCTTTACGATCTCCGTTGGACTCCAGATTGTTTCCCAGATAAAGATTGTTGAGCGCGGCCGTGACGCGGGGCGCGAAGTCTTCCCAGATACCCCACTGAGTGTTCTGGGTGATCATATTGCCGATGACGTGAATCGCGTTCGGCGCATAGCCGGCGCCCTGCAGGTTCATATCGCAGATCAGATCGTTGCGGCTGTCGCGCCGTTGCAGACAATGCGTGCCGATCAGGTGTATCCCGACGCGGTTGTCCACCACCACGTCCTGCAGGATGTCGACGGTGTTGGCGCCTTCGATCCGGATACCATCGCCGCCGGTGAAGTCACGGATGACCATGTTGCGAATGACGATCTGGTTGGTGGGGAAGGTATGGATGCCGGCGGCGGCGGCGGGAGTGCCGATCAGTTGGCCACCTTCGATCAGCAAGGAGGCCGCAAATAGTCCGTAAGCAGGCGCGGCAATCGCATCTGCTTTCCCGGTGTAGGTCAACACCGTGCCGGGATCGAGCTGGAGACCATAGGTGCCGAAGCCCATGGACGGCAGATGGATGGTGGTGGCGAAGCTCCAGTTGCCGGCCGGCATCTTGACCGTGCACTGCCGATGGCAGTCCTAGAGCGCTACATTGATGCGTTCGCCGATATCGCCGCCGGCGAAGAGCAAGGGGTTGCGGGTGGTCTCATGCCGCGACGCAGAGGCCGCCTGTGCCGCGGGACCGGCCTGCGCGGCCGGCTCCGGCTTCTGTGCGCAGGCGCTCAGCGGAAGCAGGAAGGCGCTCACCACTCCCATGGCGACGAGCGCTCCTCCGGGTAGCATGCGGCTAGTTTGTCGCCCGTGGCTTGACGGCGAGCAACTGCGCGGGGGTCGGATTGCCGCTGGCGTCCGTCAGCTTGGGATTCAGTTGCAATGTGTCGGTCAAGGTTGCGGTGGAGATGAGGTGCACCAGGTTGTCACCCGTGGTGGAGACAAAGAAGGTCTTGTAATCGGGACTGAAGATGCCGGAAAGGGGCGCGATGGCTGCGCCGCTCAGCGTGACGCTCGAGAGCCCACCCGCCGTACTGCCCTGCGGAATCTTGGACACAGGGAGTTGAGCGCCAGCGGCCGGGGGAGTGGTGGCCGGCGAGTAGTAGGTGACGAACGCGATCGAGGAATCCGGCGATGCAATCACCTGGTCGATATTTGTGGGGGCGTATGGCGCAAGCGACAGCGGCACGTTCCCGCTGTTGGGGATCTGCAGGCCGACGGATTTGTTGGTCACGACGCCGGCTGTGGTCACCGGCGTTGTGGGGCAGGCGCCGGTTGGCGTCACCACGGCCGCGTCGGTCAGAACCGGAGGAATGGCGGTGGCGCTGATCACATGGAGGCCATCGTTGGTCGCTGCCAGATGATCGGCGGCGAAGCCATAGACGCCTGCTCCTCCGCCCGGCACCGCCGAGGGGTAGTTATCAACGTTGGCGCCGGTGGTATCGGGGCAGAAGCCGCGGGCGGTGGCGCCGGCTGCCGCTCCGCTATTCCCGGAGATGAATGTTCCCACGGCAGGCACGGCCAACGACAGGTCCGGCGCGCAGAAGACGTTATAGCTGGTGTTCAGGTCCGATGCGGTATTTCCCGATCCGGAGTTCGCCGGACAGGTGGCGGACGGGTTGGCGCTACCGGTTAACGGCTCCACGCTCCATCCGGTGAAGTTGTTATGCACGTAGAGCACGTTCTTGCCGACGATATAAACGGTGTTGCCGTCCGGCGAATAGCTGGCGCGCTCTCCTATGCCGCCAAAGGTGGACAGAATGCTGGCTGTGGAGGTGGTGCCGCCGCTGGCCGTTCCGCCAACCGCGGGAGTGTACAGATAGAAGACGCCCCGATCCTGATCGTTGATCAAGACCTGCGAGTTGGTGGGCGACACGGCCAGCACTACTCCGGGAACGGTGGTGTCTTCTTTCGTGAGCGCGTTGGTCCCCGCGTTGTAGATCATCAGCTCGCGATAGTTGCCGAAGTAGAGATTGCTGCCGGTCTGGTCGAGCACCATGGAATTCGGGACATAGGGCAGCTTGACCGGAGTGCCGGTGGTGCCGGTGGTCAGGTCGACCGGCACGAAATAGGGTGACAGCGGGCTGGCCAGCCAGAGATAGGTGCTGCCGTTTCCAGGCGATGTGACCTTCACCGAATTGCTGACAATGGGCGTTCCATTTCCATTCACGCCAAGCTGATTGATGGGCGATGGATTGCACAATGCAGGCTGACAGACCGCGTAGATGGCAGTGGAACTGGGGAAGCTGGAGGTGATGCTGCCGGTGGCGGCGACGGCGATCGTCTGCGGACTGGTGGAGGTATAGCTCAGTTGCAGACCGGTGATGGACTTGCCATTTGTATCGGTGACCGTAGCAGTAAGCGGGAGCGGTGTGTTGGGCGTCACATTGAACGTGGTCTGGTTGTTGTAGGAAAGTGCGATGTTCTTAGGTGGACAGGTGTAAAAGTAGCCGGCATTTGAACTGGTGCTGGCAATCGCCGCGGTGATGACGGTCGAACCCGGTTGTTGCGCGGTCGCCAGTCCGTTCTGGTCGATGGTGACGACGCCGGTGCTGGCCGGCGCATAGGTAAAGTGGCCCAGGTTGGTGGTGCAGTCGGGAATACTCGGATTGCCGCTGTTGGGCGCGCAGAAGGGGTTGGCGCTGCCCTCGACAAACGCGGTGGCATTCAACTGCGCGGTGTTTCCCTGCGAAGCGCAGCTACTCGGCGCCGCCGCTTGCTGGCCCGCCTGTCCGGCCTGGGCACCGGTGACATCGAGCGACACGTTCGTGACCGTGGGGTGAATGTAGGCGGCGACCGTGTTGCTGGATACGCCCCCGGCGGATGCCGTCAGGTATGCGACGCCGGTCTTGTTAGTCGGCAGGCAGGTGGTGAAGGAGGGCACGCCGCCGGCGGTAAACCGGTTCCAGGTACCGGCGCAGACCGCCCCCGTGGGCGAAATGTCCGCGATCGTCATATCGGAGGTGCCGTAGGTGAAGCTGCCCACCGAGACGCTGCCTTGTTTGCAATTGCTGGCGGTTGGAGTGTTGATCTGTCCGGTCTGCGCGAACGAGAGCGAGACGCCGGTCAGCTTCGGCTCCAGATTGATGGTCGCGATGGCGTTGTTCTTCAGGCCGAAACCCGCGGAACAAAAGTTGTTCGCAGTGCCACAGCCGACAATAGCAATATCAAAGGGAAGGGAGAGCAGGAGCAGAAACGCCAGGATGAAGTACCGCCGCATGAAACCTCCCCGCCAGCAGCCGCACGGCGGCCGACGGTTGAACTGCAAAAGATGCCTTGTGATTCCGATACCTGAGTGTAAAGCAGGAAGGCCGCCAGCACCTAGCTGGCGGCCTTGTACACTGGGCGGCGAGATGGCCACTCATTGCTCCAACCTCTCCTTGCCCCTCATTGTCCGGAGGCGCTCGCGGGCTGTTCGGCCGGCAAGTATCTGGTGAACCAGGCGGCCGCGCGTTCCAGCACGTCCTGCCGATGCGCGGGCTGGCGGAATCCATGACCTTCGTTCGGGTAGACCACCAGTTCGGTGGGCACGCCCTCGGCGCGCAGCGCATGCCAGAACTCGAACGACTGCGGGGCCGGGCACTCGCCGTCCCGGTCGCCGACTACCACCAGCGTGGGCGTCTTGACCTGCTTGATGAAATCGATGGCCGAGCTCTTGGCGTAGACCGCCGGATCGTCGTAGACCGACTTGCCGAAGAAGGGAATCATCCATTGATCGATGGAGTTCTCGCCGTAGTAGCTCTGCCAGTCGGAGATGCCGGCCCCGGCCACGGCTGCGTGAAAGCGGTTCGTCTGGGTGACGGCGAACATGGTCATGAATCCCCCGTAGCTCCAGCCGGTCAGCCCCAGACGCGCATCGTCGATGGGATACTTCTTCTCGACCGTGTTCACGCCGGCCAGGATGTCGCACAGGTCGCCATAGCCGAAGTCCTGCCGGTTGGCCTGGACGAAACGCTCGCCCTGTCCGTAGCTGCCGCGCGGATTAGGGTAGAGCACGAAGTAGCCGAGAGTGGAAAAGGGCGCGCCTCCAAAGCCCACGCTCGGCCAGCGCGGGGTGACGGCGGAGGAGGGACCTCCATGCACCATCACCAGCAGCGGATAGCGCTTCGCTGGATCGTAGTGCGCCGGCAACTGCAGCCAGCCCTGTACCTGGAAGCTGTCATTGGTCCATGCGACGGATTCCATCTTGCCCCATGGCGGGGTCAGGCTATCGTTCGCGTGGGTGATCTGCGCCGGCTGGGCATCGGGCGCGAGCTGCGCGGTATAGACCTCCGGCGGCTGGGACTCCGAGCTGTCGATGAAGGCGTAGGCGCCGCTGCCGGCGAGCGACAGGCTCATGTGCATGCGTCCGTCGCCGATCGAAGAGGGCCGTTCCAGCAGCGTCTCCGGATGTGTCTCCGGGTGTGCTGAGCCACCGTTCACCGTATAGGCGGAGACGCGGCTGGAACCGCCGGCGACTCCGGCCACGATCAGGCGCTCTTTCGAGGTCCATGCGAGCCAGCCGGGGGTGGTGGTGGCGTCCGGCATGATGTCTTTCGGCGCGCCGCCGCCGTTGAGCGAGATCAGATAAACATCGCCACCGGTCGATCCCTGATCGCTCATCAAGCCGCCGATGAAGGCGATCTGGGAGCCATCGGGAGACCAGCGCGGCACGGCAATCTGCAGGCCGTGCAGCGGCCCATCGCTGGTGGCGGGATCGAACAGCGTGCCGGGGTCGAAGGCGGTGCGGCCGTTGAGTTTCGAAGAGGCGTTGTCGCCGCTCGGCGGCACGCCCTGGGTGTAGAGTTTGGCCACCCACCAGTTGTTTTCCCCCGGTGGCGGCGCCGCGATGTACGTGAGCCTGGCGCTATCCGGCGACCAGTCGAATTCGTAGACGTGCAGTTGATCCGGGGTGAGCATGCTGACCGCGCCAGTGGCTGCATCCGCTGCCGCCACCCGCTGAATCTCCAGACCTTCCACCCCGATGACTCCCGAAGGCGGCTTCATGGCGGCGAGGGCGCCAGCCGGCCGGGTGGCTCCCGGCACATAGAGAAAGCCGATACGTTTGCCGTCCGGCGACCAGGCGAGCGACTGCACTTCCCCGTGCAGATGCGTCAATTGGCGGGCACTCCCGGTGGCGCTCGCCGCGTCGGCGAGATAGACATCCTCCTGCTTCGGGTCGGCGCAGTTGGAGAGCAGTGCGAGATGGCGCGAGTCGGGCGACCAGAGCACGTCCCCCTGCTGGCATTCGGGTTTCCCGGCAACCGCGCCCTTCGCGGCGGTGAGAACGCGATGCGCGTGCTGACCGTGCGGGTCGGCGATAAAGACCTCGGAGGACCCTGATTCTCCTTTGGCGCCCTTGGGCGCACTCACCGCCCAGGCCAGATGATTGCCATCGGGAGAGAGCGCGACGGAATGAAACTGGGTCACTTGCTCCATCTGCGTGATGACGCCCGCGATTCTGCTGTCCGGCGCGGGGGAAGGTTGCTGCGCCAGCGCCGTGGTGGCGCATGCGGCAAGAGCGAGGGGGGCACCGGCGGCGCGAGCCAGCGACAGCAGCGGGCGAAACACAGAACGGGCGGGCAAAGAAGCGGACATGCGGGCGATGCTAGCACACCTGCCCCGGGCAGCCGGGTTCTCGTGGACCTGCGCCTCGACCTTGCGCCTGGACCGCTGCGCCTGGCCCCCTGCGTTCTGCCGGATCCATCGCTACGAAGGCCATCCGCAGTGGAGATTTACAATGGAAAACGCCAATGGGACATCGGCAGTTATGCTGGCAACGAGAAGAGCGCCGCGAGCGTGTGACCGATTGTGCACGCGTCATAGTGCGAACCTCGGAGCGCGCGGGAGAATTTCGGAGGGACGAGCGAGATGAAGATGCAAGCGGGAATGGTTCCAGCCTTACTGGCCATGGTTGCGGCACTGTCTCCGGCAAGTGGCCGGGCCTACGCGAAGACCTGGGATACGGCGACCCTGAAGGACGTGCAACCCCTGACAGCCCCGAGCAAGCATGACAAGCATCAGGGATACGATCTGTCCATCAGCGATAACGGAGAGGTCTATACCTGCCGCTACGACGGCAAGGGATCGTTCAAGCCGACCGATTATCCGGTGGGGTCGCAGGTGACCTTCAACCTGAATGGGCAGAAGGGCAAGATGCGCGATATGGCGGGGCAGCACCAGGTAAGCTGCCGCGTGGTCCGGGTGGAATCGGCGGGGAGCCGTCCTTAACGACGGCGCAAATGGAGGCGAACATGGCGTCCGAATGCGGAGCGCCGCGCCATTCTTGTCTCCCCTCCGCCAATTTTGTCTCCTCTCATTGACCTCTTTCCGCTCTCTTGATATGGTTAGAAGGTTGCCAGAGGCACGTCCCCGCGCGTAGGGGGATGGGTGCCAGAGGCGGCGCGCAGCGACGCAGTCAGCGGACGGCCGGTACGGCGACGATTGCTTCAGGCGGACCGGTGTTGAGGTCCTGAGCCAACTGCGTTCCTCTTGTTGGAGGCCCTCCTCCTGCTGAGGAAAGATCGCATCGGTGCCTGCGCTACCCATCACCTTGGTGGGCTATGTGGGCCGGAACCTCGAAACGGAGCTGGTTTTCAGGCGTTGCCGCTTGCGGCAATCCGCTGGAACATGCGGCCACCGTCCTGGTTCTTGTCTGAGATGGTAAGTGTGCGGACGCGAAGCGGGTCGATTTGACTTCCGCCCTGTTTTTCTGGAGGGCGAAAGTTCGTCGCTCGTGGAATGGGCGTCTTGGCGGATGGCATGGCGCTGTTTGGAGCGGTAGTGGTTTTGACAGATGTTGCAAGGAGCATGGTTTGCCGACATTCAATCAACTGGTAAAGAAGGGCCGCACGGCGCCGCGATACAAGACCGCGAGCCCGGCTCTGCAGGGATCTCCGCAGCGGCGCGGCGTATGTACGCGCGTGTATACCCAGACGCCCAAGAAGCCGAATTCGGCGCTGCGCAAGGTGGCCCGCGTTCGCCTGACCAACGGCATCGAGGTGACGACCTACATCCCCGGCATCGGCCACAACCTGCAGGAGCACTCGATTGTGCTGATCCGCGGCGGCCGGGTGAAGGATCTCCCGGGAGTGCGCTATCACGTAGTGCGCGGCACGCTGGATGCGGTGGGCGTGGCCAACCGCAAGCAGAGCCGTTCGAAGTACGGCGCCAAGCGCCCCAAAACGGCCGCCAAATAAGACGGCAGCCAATGTAAGCCGGCAGCCAATGTAAGCCGGCAGCCAAGCAGGACGGCCGCAAAGTAAGGCAGCAGGAGAGTAAAGGAAGCTATGCCGAGAAAAGGACACATTGCGAAGCGCGAGGTTCCGGCCGATCCGGTCTACAACTCGCCCCTGGTGACCAAGTTTGTGAACTCCATGATGTGGGGTGGCAAGAAGTCGACCGCGCAGACCATCTTCTATACCGCCATGACCAACCTGGAGCAGAAGGGTGGCGGGGAAGATGCGCTGAAGCTCTTCAAGAAGGCGGTGGAGAACTGCAAGCCGCTGCTCGAGGTGAAGACCAGGCGCGTGGGTGGCGCGAACTACCAGGTGCCGATCGAAGTGAATACCGACCGCCGCACCTCGCTCGCGATCCGCTGGCTGGTGACCTTTGGCCGGGCGCGCGGCGAGAAGGGCATGATCGACAAGCTGACGAATGAGCTGCTGGATGCGGCCAATGGCCGCGGCGCAGCGATGAAGAAGAAGGAAGACGTGCACCGCATGGCCGAGGCCAACAAGGCCTTCGCCCATTACCGCTGGTAGCCGAGACGCTGTTCAGTAGCGGTGCTTGTCAGCGCACCCTGTTGTCAGCAGAATGTAACCCAATTGGACGCCGGCCCGCAGAGGGCAGGCGAGAAGTAGAGAGAGAAATACTGTGGCCCGCCAAGTACCTTTAAATCGTTGCCGGAACATCGGAATCATGGCGCACATCGACGCCGGAAAGACGACGGCGACCGAGCGCATTTTGTTTTACACCGGCATCACCCATCGCATCGGCGAAGTGCATGAAGGCACTGCCACGATGGACTACATGGAGCAGGAGCAGGAGCGCGGCATCACCATCACCTCCGCGGCGACCACCTGCACCTGGAAAGACATTCGCATCAACATCATCGATACGCCCGGCCACGTGGACTTCACCGCCGAGGTGGAGCGTTCGCTGCGCGTGCTGGACGGCGCGGTGGCGCTGTTCGACTCCGTATCGGGCGTGCAGCCGCAGTCCGAGACGGTGTGGCGGCAGGGCGATAAGTACAAGGTGCCGCGCATCTGTTTCGTGAACAAGATGGACAAGAACGGCGCCGATTTCGAGCATGTGATCGACACCATTCGCAAGCGCCTGGGAGCGCGTCCGGTAGCTATCCAGATTCCCATCGGCGCCGAGGCGAACTTCAAGGGCGTGATCGATCTGATCGAGATGCGCGCCATCGTCTGGCATGACGAGACCATGGGCGCCAAGTACGATGTCGAAGAGATTCCCGCCAATCTGGTGAAGAAGGCCGAGGCCTTCCGCATGCAGTTGGTGGAGTCGGTCGCCGAGCACGATGACGACATGCTGCACAAGTTCCTGGAAGGCGAGACCCCTGGCGCGCAGGAGCTCAAGGTGGCGCTGCGCAAGGCGACCATCGCCATGAAGGTCTTCCCGGTGTTGTGCGGTTCCGCATTCAAGAACAAGGGCGTGCAGACGCTGCTCGATGCGGTGGTCGATTATCTGCCCAGCCCGCTCGATGTTCCTCCGGTCGAAGGCATCGATCCCGCGAGACCGGGCGAGATCCTCATCCGCAAGGCCGATGACTCCGAGCCATTCTCGGCATTGGGCTTCAAGCTGATCAACGATCAGTTCGGCAAGCTGGGCTTCATCCGCATCTATTCCGGTTCGCTCAAGACCGGCGATACGGTCGAGAATCCGCGTACCGGCAAGACCGAGCGCGTGGGCCGTCTGGTCAAGATGCACGCCAACAAGCGTGAGGACATTACCGAGATCTATGCGGGCGATATCTGCGCCTGTGTGGGGTTGAAGGAACTCAAGACCGGCGACACGCTCTGCTCCCCCGCGCATCCCATCGCGCTCGGGGCGATTGACTTCCCGGTGCCGGTGATCCACGTGGCCGTCGAGCCCAAGACCAAGAGCGACCAGGAGAAGATGGGCGTGGCTCTGGCGCGGCTGGCGGACGAGGACCCGACCTTCAAGGTGCACACCGACGAGGATTCGGGGCAGACCATCATCAGCGGCATGGGCGAGCTGCATCTGGAGATCCTGGTGGATCGCATGAAGCGCGAGCACAAGGTCGAAGCGAATGTGGGCGAGCCTAAGGTGGCCTTCCGCGAGACCATCCGCAAGACCGCGGAAGCCGAAGGCAAGTACATCCGGCAGACCGGCGGCTCGGGCAACTACGGGCACGTCAAGATCCGCCTGGAGCCAAATGAGCCGGGCCACGGCTTCGAGTTCGTCAACGAGATCAAGGGCGGCGTGGTTCCCAAGGAATACGTCAAGCCGACCGAGCAGGGCATCCGCGAGGCGCTGCTGAACGGGGTGCTGGCGGGCTACGAAGTAGTCGACTTCAAGGCGGTGCTCTATGACGGCAGCTACCACGACGTCGACTCGAACGAAATGGCATTCAAGATCGCCGGGTCGATGGCCTTCAAGGAAGCCGCGAGGAAGGCGAGTCCAGTGCTGCTGGAGCCGGTGATGGCGGTTGAAGTGACGGTTCCCGAGGAGCACATGGGCACCATCATCGGCGACATCAACTCGCGCCGCGGACGCATTGAAGGCATGGAGCACCTGGGCGGATCGCAGGTGATCAAGGCGATCGTGCCGCTCAAGGAGATGTTCGGATACGTGAACGATATCCGCTCCTCTACCCAGGGCCGGGCCTCCTACAGCATGCAGTTTGCCCGCTACGAAGAGGCGCCGCGCATGATCTCGGAAGAGATCATCGGCCGCAATCAGGGCGGTTCGCACCGCTAGAGCAAGTTTTAGTTGCAGGCTGGAGTCGAGCCTGCGGGTTTCACGAGACTGCAGTACGTATCACCAGAGAGGGACAGGACATGGCGAAGGAGAAGTTTGACCGGTCGAAGCCGCACGTGAATGTGGGGACGATTGGGCACATCGATCACGGGAAGACGACGTTGACGGCGGCGATCACGAAGGTATTGTCGAAGCACAATCCGA
>JBPCNO010000084.1:0-6469 GCA_051001135.1 Acidobacteriaceae bacterium | reverse complement strand
CATCTGCTCTTCGACAAGCACGCCGCCGAGCAGTCGGAACTGGTGGACCTGATCGCCGAGCGCATTCAGATTCTGGGCGGCGTGAGCGTGGCCATGGCCGCGGATGTAGCGGAGACTACCCGTCTGGAGCGGCCTCCGCGCGACCGAGAAGAGGTTCCGGTGCAGATATCGCGCCTGCTCGAGGCGCACGCGCTCATTGTCAAGGACCTGCGGGCGGTCGCCGAGCTGGCGGATGAGAAGGGCGACGACGGCACCAACGACCTGTGCATCAGCGATTGTCTGCGTACGCACGAGCTGCAGAGCTGGTTTGTGAGCGAACATCTGGTCGAGATGCCGCTGGTACTCGCCCGCCAATAGCAAAACCCTTAAGATGTGACGACCGGAGCCGGAGCCGCAAGGTTCCGGCTTTCTTTTGCCGCAAACTCAAGGCATCATTCCAGCAGTTGGCTCATCTATGTCTTAGCTTCAGGTCTTAGCTTCAGCAGTTCTGCTGCTTCGGCAGTCTTGCTGCTGGGGCAGATTGCTACTCCAGCAGATTGCTTTGCGAGTCCCATCATGCCCGTCGCCCTGAGTTTCTTTATTCATTACGGTTACATCGTGCTCTTCCTGTGGATAGCGGCGGAGCAACTGGGAATGCCTTTGCCCAGCGTGCCCCTGTTGATCACGGCCGGAACGCTGACGGCGACGCATCAGATGAGGCTTTCGCTGGTGATCGGGGCGGCGGTTGCGGCCTGCATGCTGAGCGACTCGCTCTGGTACTACATGGGCAAGCGCTTCGGCGGGACGGTGGTGCGCCTGCTGTGCAGGTTCTCGCTCGAATCGACCACCTGCGTGCGCCGCACCGAGAACCGCTTCCAGAAATACGGCGCGTGGGCCCTTCTCTTCGCGAAGTTCGTACCCGGCTTGAGCACCGTGGCTGCGCCGCTGGCCGGGCAGACGGGCATGCGCTTCCGGTCGTTTTTTCAAGCCGATTTCGCCGGCGCCGTGATCTGGAGCCTCAGCATGGTGCTGATCGGAAGGTTCTTCGGCGACGTGATGAAGCACCATCCCTCTGGCCTGCATACCCTGACACAGTCGGCGGGCGTGCTGTTTCTGCTGGTGATTGTGGCGCTGCTGGCCTCGCGCGTTCTCAAGCAGCGCGCCTTCCTGCAGCAGTTGCGCGGCTCCAAGATCGAGCCGGAAGAGCTGAAGGCGATGCTCGATCAGGGTCAGGAAGTGCACATTATCGATCTGCGGCACCCGCTCGACTATCTGCCCGATCCGCGCATGCTTCCCGGGGCCGAGCTGTTGACGCCCGAAACGCTGGTGGCGCGGAGCGAGAGCATCCCCCGCGACCGGGACATCGTGCTCTACTGCACCTGTCCCAGCGATGCGACCAGCGCCCGCATGGCGCTGCGGCTGCGCAAGCTGGGCATCTACCGCGTGCGTCCGCTGCGCGGCGGCTTTGAAGGATGGAAGAAGCTGTCCTATCCGCTGGTCGAGATCAAACACCCGACGGCGGCCTGAGGCGGCGGCGCCGGATTGAGGCGCCGGACAAGATGCTTGGAACCCTGCGACACCCATTCTCCTGCGAAGCGGTGGCGCAAGGCGCTTGAAGGACATCAGCATGAAGCAGGATGTGTTCCAAATAGCTGTACCGGACTCCGTTCTGCACGACCTGCATGAGCGCCTTCAGCGCACGCGCTGGAATGACGCGGTCGAAGAGGGATGGGCATATGGTACCGACCGAACTTTTCTCCAAGCGCTGATGCAGCATTGGAGCAGCGCCTACCGCTGGGAAGAGCGTCAATCCATACTTGGGCGTTTGCCCCACCGCCGGGCGAGCATAGATGGATTTGGTTTACATTTCCTGCACTTTCGAGGGGGCGGCCGGTCGCCGCAACCACTCCTTCTGATGAATGGCTGGCCATCCAGCTTCGTTGAATACCAGCGGCTCGCACCGATGCTGGCCAATGCTTCAAAGGTCGCAACCGACTCGGAAATCTCCTTCGACGTGGTGATCCCAGCGTTGCCAGGCTTCGGCTTCTCCGATAAGCCCACTCGACCGAACCAGGTAGATACCGTAAACCTGTTTTTCAAGCTTATGACAGAGGCGCTTGGTTACTCGCAGTTCATAGCAGCGGGAACCGATATCGGTGCTGGAGTCGCGACGCGTCTAGGTTTGAAGTATCCGCAGTCAGTCAAGGCCATCCACATTACCGCGGTGGTCGATCCTCCTTTCACTCCGGACTTTCGGCCCTTCACCCAAGCGGAGCAGGACTATCGAGCACGAAGCCGGCAGTGGGATACCGAAGAGGGCGCTTACCAGGCTTTGCAGTCCACGCGTCCTCAGACGCTGGCATTCAGTCTGGCAGACTCGCCGGTTGGCCTCGCGAGTTGGATCATCGAGAAGTTCTACAACTGGAGTGACTGTAGGGGAGACTTGCTCGGCGTCTTCCCCATGGACACATTGATCGATAACCTGATGGTCTACTGGTCTACCAACACGATCGGATCTTCCGTTCGCTACTATTACGAGAGTCGACACTTTCGGCCGCCGCTCAAGCCAGGCGATCGCGTTGCGGTTCCGACCGGAGTCATGGTGCTTCCCAAGGACCTGGCCCAGCCGCCACGCGAGTGGGCGGAGCGTTTTTATAACGTTCAGCGGTACAGCGTACTGGATCGGGGCGGCCACTTCCCGGCCTGGGAAGTGCCTGAACTCTACGCCACTGACCTGCGATCGCTGGTGAGGTCCGTTGCTTAAAGGCTGATGCTGCACTGCGGGTAACCGGGATTGCGGCGATGGTGGTGCACACGGAGGTGTGGCTGTGCTATTTTCCAGGCAAGTCTTTGCCGGGCTCCAATCCCCCGAGGGTCCCCGCGCAGGCAAGGATGGGTTTCGGAGAATGAAGATGGCCTGGACAGAGTCGTACCATTGTGACGTTTGCAACAGCCCGCGCGGCGATGCCGAAGACTGGTGGCTGGCGCGGACCGACGTGGAATCCCCGGTTGGGCTCTCCGAACAACCCGTGCTCAAGATCACCCCCTGGAGCGCCGCGCTCTCTCATTCCTCCGACGTGAAGCATCTGTGCGGGGCGCGCTGCGCGCAGACGCTGCTGGATCGCTGGATGCGCGGAGAAGAATCGCGCTAGACCAGGCGAAGTGCCCGACGCGGCGGTGGATAGCTGTTGCGTTGAACGGCCGCGGATATCTCATGGTCCTTGGATCGCAGATATTCCTCTCTTTGGAGTAAGAGAGGAGGACGATTCTCACGCCTAAAGCGCGATGACGTTGAGGCCGACGATGCGCTCGAAGTGCCGCACGTTGAGAGTAGCTACATCGAAGCCGAGATAGAGGCTGTGGCCCCGATCACGAGATCTTCGAAGGCGATGGCGTGGCCCTGGGCGGCCTGTTCGCCCTCGATGCGCCCGGCAAGCTGCGCGATCTCCAGCGTCACCGGATGCACGATCAGATCGTGGAAGACTCCCTCGGCGAAAACGCGTCGCCGTGCGCGGTCGGCGTCTGTTCTGGCCCGGTAAATGCCATGTGTCAGCTCCACGACGCTGACGGCCGAGAGCGCAATATCGACCTCGCCATGCATGGTCTGCGCCTGGCGGAGGATGTCTTCGATCGCCTCGCCACGCCGTTCGCTTGCGATCAGGATGCTGGTATCGAGGATCAGTCCCATGCCGACGTATTGCGGGGCTTGCGGTTGCGGACGATCTCTTCCATGTCGGCGGCGTACGCGGCATCCATCACCGGCTTATAGCCCAGCTCTTTCGAGCGGGCCTCGGCCAGAGCGATGGACTCGGAGATGGAGCGGCGCGGCGGATCCGCCGTGTGGATGACTGCCACGGGATAGGTACCGCTCTCGATGACGATCTCCGCACCGGCACGGACGCGGGCCATCAGACCGGGGAAGTCGCGGGCTGCTTCAGCTTCCGAGATGTGGATCACCGCCATACCTGTGATGATACCTTCATCCGGATTTTTCTTTAGCAGTTAAAAACAGCTTCTAAGAGAAGAAGGGTTTAAGGGCTTTCGTCGTCTTCTTCTGCCTCGATTGGAGTGCCCGCTTCGCAGGCCACATTTACTATTCAAGGCAGGAGACTCTCTTGGCCTTCGACGATCTGCGGGACTGGATTGCACGCCTGGACCAGGCAGGCGAGCTGAAGCGTGTGCGGGAAGAGGTCGATCCGATACTCGAGATCGCCGAGATCACCGACCGCGCGTCGAAATCCGGCCGCAAAGGGGGCATCGCGGCATCAGCAGCAGGTGGCCCGGCGCTGCTGTTCGAGCGGGTGAAGGGGTATAAGGGCGCGACCGTGCTGATGAATCAGTTCGGCAGCGAGCGGCGCATGCAGATGGCGCTCGGGGTCAACTCGCTCGACGAAGTAGCCGGGCGTATTGAGACGCTGCTGAACACGAAATCGCCCGAAGGCATGCTGGGCAAGCTCAAGATGCTGCCCCTGCTCGCCGAGGTCGGCAGCTTCTTCCCCAAGACCATCCCCGCGAAGCAGGCCGCGTGCAAGCAGGTCATCCACCGCGAGAACTTCAGTGTTCTCGATTTTCCCGTGCTGCAGTGCTGGCCGCTCGATGGCGGCCGCTTCATCACGTTGCCGCTGGTAGTCACGCGCGATCCTCGTGACGGCAAGGGCGGCGGCAAACGAAACATGGGCATGTACCGCATGCAGGTGTACGACGGCCAGACCACCGGCATGCACTGGCAGCGGCAGAAGGTGGCGGCGGAGCACTACCGCGAGCGATTGCGCATGGCTGCGGGGTTCGACGCGCCCGGCTCGGCCGGTGCGGCACGCGTGCATGTGATGGCGGAGAGCGCCGGCGGCACCGCTCGGCCCGGCGTCCAGCCTGCCGGCATGCCACAGGTAGCGCTCGGTAAAGTGACGGGCGAACGGATGGAGGTGGCGGTCGCCATCGGCACCGACCCGGCGACGACATTTTCGGCCATCGTGCCCGCGCCGCCGGAGGTCGAGGAGTACCTCATCGCCGGCTTCCTGCGGCAGAAGCCGGTTGAGCTGGTGCAGTGCGAGACAGTGGATCTGCAGGTACCGGCGCACGCCGAGATCGTGCTCGAAGGCCACGTCCGGCTGGACGAACTGCGCAGCGAAGGCCCTTTCGGCGACCACACCGGCTTCTACACCATGCAGGACGACTACCCGGTCTTCCACATCACCGCCATCACGCACCGCAGGAATCCCATCTACGCCTCCACCATCGTGGGCAAGCCGCCGATGGAGGACGCGTGGATGGGCAAGGCAGTGGAGCGGGTCTTTCTGCCGCTGATCCGGCTGACCATTCCGGAGATCGTCGATATTCATCTGCCGCCCGAGGGTGTCTTCCACAACCTGATGATCGTCTCCATCCGCAAGAGCTATGCGGGGCAGGCGCGCAAGGTGATGAGCGGCATCTGGTCGCTGGGACAGGCCATGTTCACCAAATGCATCATGGTGGTGGACGAGGATTGCGATGTGCAGGACTTGGGCGAGGTGACGCTGCGCGTGACCAACAACATCGATCCCGAGCGCGATATCCAGTTCACCATGGGACCGATCGATTCACTCGATCACGCCTCGCGGCTGCCCAACTATGGCAGCAAGATGGGCATCGATGCCACGCGCAAATGGGCGGCGGAAGGCTTCAACCGGCCCTGGCCCCCGATGATCGAGATGGACCGCGCCACCGTTGCGCGCGTGGATAGCATCTGGAAGAAGCTGGGGCTCGATTGATGGGATTGGCGGGACTGCGTTGGAGACGGCATTGGGCCGGGATTTGGGTGATGGCAGTGGCGGGCGCCTGGTTGTTTCTTATACCCGCCGGACAGGCGCGGGCGCAGGCGCTCGAAGGCTTCAACTGGGTGGACCTGCATACGAACGCGGAGACGGTTGCGCTGGTCAATAAAGCGCTGAGTAAGGAAGCCTATACGGCGCTTCGGGAGATTGGTTTTGTAGGGGCTGTGCCGAAAGAAGACGCGTCCGCGAATGCCGCCGTCGCTCCGCTGCAGATTCCCGCAGACGCGCACCTGCTGGTGGTGACCGCGAAACGCGCAGATCCCGCCGCGCTTCCGGAAGACGACACCTTTGCGATCTACGATGTGAAGCCGGACGCGAGCCAGAAGGACGGCGTCGCGACCCCGCTGCTGACCGGTCCAGCGCTGAAGTTTGCCGGCTGGTTGCGTATGCGGCGCGACGGCGACCCGGAGCTGGTCGCAACCTACAAAGATTGCGTTGCGTGCCAAAGCACAACCTTTCTCACCACTTTCTATCTGGACGGGAAGACCAAAGACTGGCATGCGCGTTGGCCTCGCTCCAAGGCCGGCGCGCCCATGTTCTCCGAAGGGCAGGAGGCCAACGGCGGTCAGCAGGTATATGGGCTGCTGGACGACGAGGCCGGGCGCGCGATGCTGGGCACCTTCCAGCATTTCTCCGGCAGGCAGCGGCGCGATAGCGACTTCGCCTTCGAATATCTGGTC
>JBPCNO010000083.1:0-19553 GCA_051001135.1 Acidobacteriaceae bacterium | reverse complement strand
CTACAACTTCGGCGAGATACGGACACCGGTCTTCGAGGACACACAGCTGTTCGCGCGTGGAGTGGGCAAGGAAACGGATATCGTCTCCAAGGAGATGTACACCTGGGAGGACCGGGCGCGTGCGCAGTCGGAGAAGGCGCAGTCGCTCACGCTGCGGCCGGAGAACACAGCCGGCGTGGTGCGCGCCTACATCGAGTACAAACTGGGCGACTCCGGGCTGTTGCAGAAGCTGTATTACATTGGCCCGCAGTTTCGCCGGGAGCGTCCGCAAAAGGGACGCTACCGGCAGTTCTTCCAGATCGGCGCGGAGGTTATCGGGCCGCCGAGCGCCGGATCCGAATCGCCGTTGCGCGATGCCGAGGTACTGGAGATGCTGGCGACGCTGCTCGATGAACTGGGGATTGCCGGTTGGCGGCTGCTGATTAATTCCGTGGGCACGCCGGCGGACCGGCCGCGCTACGTGGAGGCGCTGCGCGAGGCGTTGAAGTCTGTCGTGGGGCAGATGTGTGTGGACTGCCAGCGACGCGCCGAAACCAACCCGCTGCGCGTGCTGGACTGCAAGGTGCCGGAGGATCAGCCGATTATCGAACGGCTGCCGCGCATCTGGGATTCGCTGGACGATGCGTCGCGGCAGCACTTCGCGGCGGTGTGTGCGGCGCTCGACGCGTGCGACGTTCCGTATGAGCACGATCATCGGCTGGTGCGCGGGCTGGACTATTACACCCGCACGACCTTTGAATTTCAGCACGGCGGTCTGGGCGCGCAGAACGCGCTGCTGGGTGGCGGGCGGTACGACGGGCTCTCTGAGTTGATCGGTGGACCGCGGGCGCCGGGAATCGGCTTCGCAATTGGGGAAGACCGGCTGGTGCTGACGCTCGAAGCGCAAGAGTCGAAGCACGAGCCGGCGCTGGCGGACGCGTTCATCGCGCCCCTGGGCGAACCCCTGAATGTGCCGGCGCTGGCGCTGGCCCGGGAGCTGCGCCGGCAGGGATTGCGCATCGAACTGGGCGACGGGAGTTTTCGGCTGAAGAAATCTTTTGAGCTGGGGAACAGGCTGGCACGCATGATCGTGCTGCTGGGTGAAGATGAGCAGCAATCCGGTATCTTGACGGTGAAGAACTTTGCGACAGGCGAACAGAGCAAGGTCCCGCGGGCTGCGATCGCGGCTCATCTGAGTGCTCTGCAGCCTGCGTCGATGAGCTAGGCGCTGTGTAGTAGTGCCGTGGCGCTGGAAGTCAGACGCAGATCCTTCGGCTCGCGGCGGCGCTCAGGATGACAATGTATTTGTATAACTAGAGGGAATTCACTTTGCTCGATTTTCTAGGCATACTGCAGCGCACGCACACCTGCGGCGAGCTTCGCGCAACGGACGCGGGAAAGCACGTCGTTCTGATGGGGTGGGTCAATCGCCGGCGCGACCACGGGAATTTGATCTTTCTGGATGTGCGCGATCGCTCGGGCATTGCGCAGGTCGTGCTGGACAAGGACCTGACGCGGGAGGGGCATGCCAAGGCGGAGCACGTGCGGCCCGAATATGTGGTGGCAGCGATCGGCACAGTGCGGCTGCGCGGCGATGGCGCCGTGAACCCCAAGATGCCGACGGGCGAGGTGGAACTGGTAGCCGAGCGGCTGCTGGTCCTGAACGAGTCAAAGCTGCCGCCGTTCTCGCCCGCGGAGGAGGCGATCGGCAACGAAGAGCTGCGGCTGCAGTATCGCTACCTGGACCTGCGACGGCCGGAGATGCAGGCGAACTTTCTGCTGCGGCATAAGATCGCTCTGGCGATTCGGCAGTATCTCTCCGATCAGGGATTTCTGGAGATCGAGACGCCGTTCATGACCCGCTCGACCCCCGAAGGCGCGCGGGATTACCTGGTGCCCAGCCGCGTACATCCGGCACATTTCTATGCGCTGCCGCAGTCGCCGCAGTTGTTCAAGCAAATCCTGATGATCTCCGGCTTCGATCGCTACTTCCAGATCGTGCGCTGCTTCCGCGACGAGGACCTGCGCGCGGACCGCCAGCCTGAGTTCACGCAGATCGATTTGGAGATGACCTTCCCGCAACAGGAGACCATCTTCGCGGTGGTCGAGGGCTTTCTGAAGGCGGCGTTTCACCAAGCGGGCGTGGAGTTGCCGGGCGTATTCACGCGCATGACGTTTGATGAGGCCATTCGCCGCTACGGCATCGACAAGCCGGACATGCGGCTGCCCGCGATGATGGACGTGCGCAAAGTGCTGGGCGCCGAAACCGCGGCGACGTTGAAGACGACCGACAAGCTGCCCGTGGTGGCGATCCGCATTCCCGGCGTAGGTGAACTCTCGCGCAGGGAACGGGACGAGCTGCGCAATGTGTATCCGCAAAAGTTACAGATCAATTGCATCAAGGTACTGGATGATTTCAAGCGGCTGGAAAAATCATTCCCCGATGCCACAGGCCAGATTCGCGAGCGGCTGGGGGCAGCAGAGAGCGATCTGATCGTGCTGGTGGTGGCGGATGGGGAGGAGGTGGCGGACCAGGTGCAGATCGGCGGGCGATTGCCCGCGCGCGACCGGCAGATCTTTGAAGCGGCAGGCTTGGTGCGGCTGGCGCTGGCGCAGAAGTTCGCGGATCGCCATAAGCTGTTTGAGAAGAAGGGAACGGCGGCGGACTACAAGTTTCTATGGGTGACCGATTTCCCCATGTTCGAGTGGGACGAGCATGACAAGCAGTGGGCGGCGGCCCACCATCCCTTTACCTCGCCGCACGAAGACGATATGAAGGCGGGGCGGCTGATCAGTGATCCCGGCGCGGTGCGCGCCCTCGCCTATGACATCGTGCTGAATGGCACCGAACTGGGATCGGGGTCGATCCGCATTCACCAGCAGGCGGTGCAGGCGGAGATCTTTCGCGCGCTGGGGATGACCGATGCCGAGGCGGCGGAGCGGTTCGGATTCTTTCTGGAGGCGCTGACCTATGGCACCCCCCCGCACGGCGGTATCGCGCTGGGGCTGGATCGCATCGCGATGATCCTGGCGGGCGCGCCGAGTCTGCGCGAAGTGATCGCCTTTCCCAAAACCGCGAAGGCCGTGGACCTGATGGTGGACGCGCCGACTACGGTCAACGATGTGCAGTTGCGCGAGTTGCATATCCGGCCGGTGTTGAAGGGGTGAGGAAACATTTAATTCGAGCCGCATCAATCTGGATCTCCCATGAGCGACAGTCTCACCCAGTCGATTCGCCGAAGCTACGATCGCCTCGCGGACGAGTATGCACGTCGCTTATTCAATGAACTGCAACACAAGCCGCTCGACCGGGAACTGCTCAATCGCTTTGCCGCTGAAGTCGCAGGACGTGGCGAAGTATGTGATATGGGCTGCGGTCCCGGTCAGGTCGCCCGCTACCTGCACGATGTGGGCGCGACCGTTTTCGGACTGGATCTTTCGTCCTGCATGATAGAGCAGGCGAAACAGTTCAGCCCCGACATCTCCTTCCGGGAAGGAAACATGATGTGCCTGGGCCTTCCGGACGGAGCACTTGCCGGGATCGCCGCGTTCTATGCCATCGTCAACATCCCCCAGGAGTCGTTACCCTCGATTTTTCGAGAAATGGAGAGAGTGCTGCGACCGGGAGGCTTACTACTGCTTGCATTTCATGTGGGCGACGAAATCCTTCACGTGGATGAACTCTGGGGCCTGCCTGTCTCGATGGATTTCTTCCTCTTTCAGGCAGCAGCGATCCGGCGCGACCTGGAAGCTGCGCGGTTTCAAGTTGAAGAGATCATAGAACGAGATCCGTATCCTCCTGACGTGGAACACCAGAGTCGAAGGGCCTACATCTTTGCTCGAAAATGCGCTCTGGTTTCCGACCGCCCGGCGCAACTCGATCGAGTGTGAGTGGTTTGGCTACTCGGAGACGACTCAGGCCCGGCTCGTTGGGACGGAACGAGGGGCGCTGCGATACCATCGTGGGTTCGCTAACTTAGCCTCCGAGGAAGCCCATGCCATCCGCGAGCACCGCACTCTCCCGCCGTCCGCAGCTCCAGTTCCTGACCGATGCGCTCGATGAGCTTCGGCAGAAGGGCACCTACTTCCGCTTGCGCGTGCTGGACGACATGCAGGCGCCGGTCTGCACTTACGACGGCAAGCAGGTCATCAACCTGGCGTCCAACAACTACCTGGGACTATGCGAGGATCCGAGGCTGCGTGAGGCCGCCATCGCGGCGACCAAGCAATATGGCGTGGGATCAGGCGCGGTGCGGACCATCGCCGGCACCATGCGCATCCACATGGAGCTGGAAGAGAAGATTGCGCGCTTCAAGAACGTAGAGGCGTGCGTGGTCTTTCAGAGCGGCTTTACCGCCAATGCGGGCACGGTGGGATCGCTCCTGGGCAAGGACGACTTCATCATCTCCGATGAGCTGAACCACGCGTCGATCATCGACGGTGCACGGCTCTCGCGCGCGAAGATCAAGGTCTTCCGGCACAAGGATGTGGCGCATGCCGAGGAGTTGCTGCGCGAGATCCAAGGCGAGCCGGGACGCAAGCTCATCATCACGGACGGGGTTTTCTCGATGGATGGCGACATCGGCCCGGTGGACAAGTTGAGCGCACTGGCGGAGAAGTATGGCGCCATCATGATGGTGGACGACGCGCACGCGTCGGGCGTGCTGGGCCGCAACGGCCGGGGGTCAATCGATCACTTCGGCTGCCACGGTCACGTGGATGTGCAAGTGGGCACGCTGTCCAAGGCCATTGGTGCCCTTGGCGGTTACGTGTGTGGATCGCGCGATCTCATCGACTATCTCTACCACCGGGCGCGGCCGTTTCTCTTCTCCACCTCGCATCCGCCATCGGTGGCGGCGACGTGCATCGCGGCCTTCGACATCCTGGAGCAGGAGCCGGAGCGGATCGAGCGTCTGTGGAACAACACGCGCTACTTCAAGCAACAGTTGGGTGCGGCGGGGTTCGACATTGGCGGCAAGTCGACGCCGGCGAGCGAGACGCCGATCACGCCGATCATTATCGGCGACGGCCGGACGACCATGGACTTTTCTCGGGCGCTGTTTGACGCAGGGGTGATGGCGACGGGGATTGCGTTTCCAACTGTTCCGGAGGGCAAGGCGCGGGTTCGGACGATCATGACCAGCGAGCACACGCGCGGGCAGATCGATCAGGCGCTGGAGATCTTTACGACGACGGGGCGGAAGTTCGGGGTGCTGGGGTAAAGAACGAAAATCCCCACCCGAGCTTCCCCACCCCAGCACGCGAATACCGCGTGCCGGGGACCCCGGTTCGCTCGAATGGGGCACCCGCAATCGTAGCAACGTCAGTTTTGGTCCATCCCACCCTTCCCCTTCGCTCAGGGTCAGGATGGGGCACCCGGATTCGATAATGAACGAAAATCCCCACCCGAGCTTCCCCACCCCAGCACGCAAATACCGCGTGCCGGGGACCCCGGTTCGCTCGAATGGGGCACCCGGATTCCTAGTGGCCGAAGTGGAGTTTGGGGTAATAGGTGAGCTGGATGGAGCCGGTGGTATCGCTCTGC
The DNA here is from genome assembly GCA_051001135.1 of Acidobacteriaceae bacterium. Taxonomy (GTDB): domain Bacteria; phylum Acidobacteriota; class Terriglobia; order Terriglobales; family Acidobacteriaceae; genus CAWHMN01. Next base: position 14,029 of record JBPCNO010000083.1, on the reverse strand, counting down.
GCTCCGGGCTTGAGGACGGGCACCTTCCAGCGTTCGTATTGCACGAAGGCGTTCAGCTCGAGGTCTTTCTTGATGCGCACAATCGCGAGCGCGGAGATGTCGTTCTGGGTAGTGCCGCCGGGGATGAAATCTTTGTCCACTTTGGCGTTGCGGTAGCCCAGCTGGAGTTTTTCTTTGGGGCTGAGCCAGTAGGTCAGCCACGCCTGACCACCTTTGCCTTCGCGGCCGATCCAGTTGCCGAGCAGGTAGCCCTTGTTGGTGTAGACGTCGCGATAGACCACCTCCCAGTAGATGTATTGGCCGCCGACGCTTCTGCCGCCGGGGGTATCGGTGTTGACGCCCTCCACCCGCAGGTCAAGCTTTCTCGCGCCGGGGAAGTGCGAGATGTAGATGCCGGGATTGACGGCGGCGTGGCGCGGCGCATCGATGGGGGAGACATCGTCGTGCACGATGGAATCGCTATAGAGCGTGACCCAGTTGCGTAGGAAGGGCAGGCGGTAGTTGAAATCAAAGCTGGAATGGCGCGCGCCGGGGTCGGTGCGCGAGAACTTTTGCGCGGGCGGGACGTTCTGGAAGCTGGTGAAGCTGTTCCAGAAGGAGCCGAAGGTGAGCGGCACGTGGCCTTTGCCGGCGAACATGACTACGCGGGAGAAGCCGAACTCCAGGTTGCGCGTGGGCTTGAAGTTGATCTTCTGCGCCTGCACCCAGGGATCGTTGGGGTAGGCGTGGCCCTTCAGGTCGCCGAATATGGCTTCGTAACGGAAGGGGCCGAGGAGCTTGGAGAGCAGTGGAATCCTGAGCGGCTCCACGCGATTGATGCGCAGCGCGTACATCGGCTCGGCGTTGTTGCTCCAGGCCATGGCGCCGCTCTCTCCCGGCCCCCACCAATCTTCGCTTTTGCCGACGGAGATTTCATGATTGAGCACGTGGTAGGAAAGGTTGGCGTCGATGAGGCGAAAGGCGTTGGTGGACGCGACCGGCAGGGGGGTTTGCAGGGGCGTTTGGTCGGCGGTGGAGATGACCTGCGCCACGGAGAGCGGGTAGGCGTCGCGTCCAGGAGCGTGCTGATATTCACCGCGGACCTTGAGCGACAGCCGCACAGCCTGGGCCCGCGCGCTGAAGCCATTGACCGTATTGAAGCCGCCCTGGAAGGGGCGGCCGTAGTCGTTGATGAGGGTCTGGCCGAAGTGATAGGAGTCGTTGATGGGGGTGCCACCGATGTACTGGCCGCGCGTGTAGAGACGGTCCAACTCGGCATGGCCGTTGAACTGGCCGGGGTCGAGAGGCAGGTCGTCATCGTGAAATTCGGCAGCGAGCGAGGCAAAGATCGCACGCGCCTGCTGATTTCCGGGTGAGTCCGGCGCCTCCGCCAGCCTGGTCTGCGTCTCTTCCAGCATGTGCAGGATGCTGAGTCGGGTCCAGGGCCGGAGTCCGAGAAAGGCAGAATCGAGGTAGCCGAGCGAGTAGAGGCGTTCGAGCGCGGGATAGACCCAGCTATCGAGCGAAACGTAGACCGAGCCGGAGATGTCGCTGCCATCGGAGGGCAGGAGAAGCGGGGCCGGCTGCTGCGCCTGGAGCATGGCCGGAACGAAACAGGTTATTGCCAACGCCAGGATGATCGCGGTACGACGGATCAGGAGACCACCTCATGAGACAGACAGGGTTCAGCGTGCATGCGAGTGCTTCTATTCTAATGGCGGCCGGATGCAAGCGTGGGGCCGGCACCCGCATTCGCGCTGCTCACGCTTTCTTAAGGTGAAGCGGTTTAGACTGATTGGAGTGGTGGCCACGCGCAGCTTCGCCTCAAGGTCTGGCCCACTCCGGGAAGGACGCTGGGGGTTTGCACTGGCTGGCGTTCTTCTCTCCCTGCCATTCCACGCATGCGCGTTGGCCGATACCGCCACCATTCCGGCCTCCGTTCCGTTGCGGGTGGAGATCGACCACGGCTACCGCCTGCGCACAGGGCAGCAGATCCTCGGACACCTGACGGAACCGGTCTATGTATCCCGATCGCTGGTGATTCCCGCTGGTGCTCAGGTGATCGGGACAATTACTGAGACGCGTCCGGTGCGCAGGGGCGAACGCGCGAATGCGCTGCTGGATGGCGACTTCACACCGCTCAAGAATCCGGTGGTGCAGTTTCATACGCTGGTGCTTCCCGGCGGCACACGGCTCCCCATTGCGACCAGCGTGACGGAGCGAACCACGGAACTGGTTCGTTTCCGCGCGGGCAAAGAACATACGAGCCTGAAGAGTCAGGCACAGGCGCAGATCACCCAACACAAGGACGAGCTGAAGCACACCATCACCGCGCCGAACAAGATGGATCGTCTGCGCCGGTTTTTGTATGGGCAACTGCCCTGGCACCCGCAGGAGATCTGGGCCGGTACAGACTTCGACGCAGAGCTGACACAACCGCTCGAAATGCCCCCTGCGGAGCCTCCGCTGCCCGTTACCGCGACGGAAGAGAAGCTGGGCGGGACATTGGAAGCGCGCCTGATCACGAGTCTGGATTCTTCGACTGCCGTACAAGGTGAACCAGTGCATGCGGTGCTGACACAGCCACTGCTCGATAGCGACAAAAAGCATGTGCTGCTGCCGGAGGGAACCCAAATAACAGGGGCGGTGCTGCAGACCAGGCGAGCGAAGAGCTTTGGCCGGAACGGCGCGCTGCGCTTTACCTTTCGCGACATTGCCGCACCCGATGGCCCAGCACAACGCGTGCACGGGCAAGTGACGGCGGCTGAAGGCGCGGGCGACCAGAATCTGAGCATCGACGATGAGGGCGGGGTGAAGGCCAAGCCGGCGGCGGGACGCTTTCTGGCGCCCTTAGTGTTGAGCGCCCTAGCGTTCAAGTCGCTCGACAACGATGGCAGCGGGGTGGGGCAGGGAGCGGTGGTCAGCAATGGCTTCGGCATAGTCGCGCGCGTAGTGGGCATGGCGGTGAGCGATCGGCATGTCGGGGCCGGCTTTGCGTACTATGGGCTGGCGAAGTCGATCTACCGGCGCTGGATTGCGCGCGGGCATAATGTAACCTTCGGCAGGGACACGCGCATGGAGATCGAACTTACGGAACGTTGAGCTCATGATGAAAGAGATTTCCGCCGCGCTTGCCGCGGCGCTTGCGTGTCTGGTTCTTCCGTATCTGGCGCTTGCCCCTGCAAGCGTGCTGGGACAGACGGAAGGTGAATCGCCAGCTGCACTGATCGCACGCATGGTCGCGCATGAGCTTGCGGATCGCGAGCAGACCAGCTACTGGATGTACCACATTGACAAGACGGTGGACGGCCACACCAACTCGGAAGAGCAGGTGGAGACGAGCAAGGGCCCGATCTTCCGCGTGCTGGCGCTGGATGGGACGCCACTCGATGCGCAACAGCGGAGCGCGGACGACAAGCGCATCCAGAACCTGCTCAACGATCCAGAGGCGCAGCACAAGGTGAAGCAGGAGCACGATGCGGACGAGCAGCGGGTGCGCGAACTGACAGCGGAGCTGCCAAAGGCATTTTTGTATGAATTCGATGGTATGGAAGGCGACAATATTCGTCTTCGTTTCAAACCGAACCCATCCTTTGTGCCGCCGAACTTTCAGTCTCGCCCCTTCACCAAGGTAGCGGGGACGATCGTGATCGAACCACACCAGGCGCGTCTAATACGAATCGATGGACGCATCACCGACGATGTGGAATTCGGTTTTGGGCTGCTCGGCCGGATCGATAAGGGCGGCAGGTTTGCCATCGCGCGGCAGCCGGTGACGGCCACGCACTGGAAGACGCGGCTGGTGGATGTGCATGTTTCGGGGCGGGTGATTCTGTTCAAATCAATCAGCAAGCAGCAGCATGACGAGCGCAGGGATTTCAAACCAGTGCCTTTGGATATCACGCTGGAGCAAGCGGTGGCCCTGCTACAAGAGCATGCGCCGGAACCCTAAGTCCCTCATTTTTTCGAACGTGACGTGTCGTCCTTCCGACCGCTTTCGCCCTTTGAACGATTCCGCTCAGGATGACGGATAGGTGGGGTCGGAGCTCACGCCTTGATTCCGATAAACGATACGGCCTTCGCTGATGGTGGTGTGCACGGCGCCCAGCATGGGCCAGCCGTCGAAGGGAGTGTTCTTCGAACGGGAACGGGAATTTTGTGCGCGGAAGGTCCATACGGCTTGGGGATCGATGAGGACAACGTCCGCGAAAGCGCCCGCGGCCAGGGTGCCGCGTCCGGGAAGATCAAGTATCCGCGACGGTTGCATATTCAGGAGCGCCAGCACGCGGCTGAGTGGAAGACCATGCTCGCGGTGCAGAACGGCCAAGGCGAGGCCGAGCACGGTTTCGAGTCCGGTGATGCCGTTGGGGGCGCGCTCGAACTCCTGTTCCTTCTCATGGGCGGCGTGCGGCGCATGGTCGGTCGCGATGCAGTCGATGGTGCCGTCGAGCAAACCCTGGAGCATGGCCTGTCTGTCAGCGGCAGAGCGCAGCGGCGGATTCATCTTGGCCTGGGTGTTGTAGCCTTCGACGGCTGCCTCGGTCAGCACGAAATGGTGCGGAGTGACTTCACAGGTGACGTGGAAGCCGCGGTCTTTCGCGCGCCGGACGTGATTGAGAGCGCGTTCCGTCGAAAGATGCGCGACGTGCAGGTGCGCGCGCGGCTCGTTGATGTCCGCGAGCAGTCGGATGTCGCGCTCGACGATGCCCGCCTCGGCTTCGACTGGCATCCCGCGCAGGCCGAGACGGAAGGCTACTGGACCGGCGTTCATGGAGCAGCCGCCGGTGAGGCGCGTATCCTCAGCATGCTGGATCACGGGAAGACCGGCCTCTGCTGCGCGCTCGAGCGTGCGTAACATCGTTTCGTCGCCGAGGATCGGCTTACCGTCGTCGCTGACCGCGAATGCCCCCGCGGCCTTGAGCGCCGCGTAGTCGTTGAGCGTTTCGCCCAGGCTACCCTGCGTCGCGGCGGCGATGGGGAAGACGCGAATGGCGGCGTCGCGCTCCGGGGCCTGCATCCAGCGCGTGAGTTCGGGCGAGTCATTCACGGGAATGGTGTTGGGCATGGCGGCGACGCTGGTGAATCCGCCGGCTGCTGCGGCCCGGGTGCCGGTGGCGATGGTCTCCTTGTAGCCCTGGCCGGGCTCGCGCAGATGAACGTGGATATCGATGAGTCCGGGCGTGACGATGAGCCCACGCGCATCGATCACTTCAGCGTTGCGGACTTCAGCATTGCGCGAGTGCGCGGCGCCGAAGCTGCCGGGCTCGCCAACCTCCGAGACGCGGCCATCAATGAGCAGCAGGTCGCGCGGACCATCGATGCTCTGGGACGGATCGATGAGATGGCCGCCGCTGATGAGCGTGGCGCTCATGCGCGCAACTCCGCCGGCAGCGCGTCGAGCGAGCGGGCGATGAGTGCCATGCGAACGGCGACGCCGTTCCTCACCTGGGCTTCGATCGCGGACTGCGGCCCGTCGGCCACCTCGCTGGTGATCTCAAGGCCGCGAATCATGGGACCAGGGTGCAGGATGACGGCGCGTGGGGCCAGGGTGCGCATGCGATCGCCATGCAACTGATAGCGCTCGATGTAGCCGGCGAGATCGAGTTCGAGCCCGGCGAGGCGCTCCTTCTGGATGCGTAGCATCATGACTACGTCGGCGGAGGTCAGGGCGCGATCGAAATCGCGTTCGATGGAGACGGCCGGACCCGTCGAGGTCGCAAATGCCTGGGCCGCGAAAGCCGGCAGCAGGGGTTCCGGGCCGCAGAGAACAACCCGCGCGCCGAGACGCGGTAATAGCAGGGCGTTCGACCGCGCGACGCGGCTGTGCAGAATATCGCCGGTGATCAGCACGGTAACGCCGGTCAGGCTGCTGGAATCGACGGAAAGCGCTTGCTCCGGCGAGCGGAGCCGGGTAAGTATGGTGCGCAAATCGAGCAGGGCCTGCGAGGGATGCTCGTGCATGCCGTCGCCGGCGTTCAGCACCGGCAGCCCGGTAGCGCGTTCCAGCACGAAGGGCGCGCCGGAAGACGGATGGCGGAGGATGATGCACTCCGCGCCGAGCGCACGCAGGGTAAGGCCGGTGTCCTTGAGGCTTTCGCCCTTCTCGATGCTGGAGGATTGGGCGCTCACCAGTGTGGTATCGGCGCCGAGACTCTTGGCGGCCAATTCGAAGGAGGTCCGTGTGCGCGTGCTCGATTCGTAAAACAGCAGCGCAATCCGGCGCTTGGCCAGACGGGTAGCGCGAGCTAGTGGCTGCTCGTCTTCCAGTGATGCGGCAGCACGAAGGATGGCAGCGATATCTTCAAGCGAGAGGTCGTTGACGATGAGGAGCGAACGCGACGCGTGGATGGCACCCGAATGTTCGGGGACAACGAACCCCGTGGAGGAAGACGGCTTCAGGGGGAAAGCAAGGTAGGGCAACACGCTAGTCAATGCGCTCCACCAGGAGCACCTGTTCGTCGCCATCAATCTCCTGCAGCTTAACCTCGACAATTTCGCGCTCGGTGGTCTGCACCTTGCGGCCGACAAAGGTGGCTTCGATTGGCAGTTCGCGGTGGCCGCGGTCGACGAGCGTCAGCAGTTGCACGCGCCGGGGACGGCCATGATCGAAGAGTGCATCCATAGCGGCGCGCACCGTGCGGCCGGTATAGAGCACGTCGTCTACCAGGATGATGTCGCGGCCGTTGACGTCAAAGCCGATGGCGGCGGGTTGCACCACGGGACGAATGTCGCGCGTGGAGAGGTCGTCGCGATAGAAGCTGATGTCGAGCACACCGCTATCGACCGGGCGCTTTTCGATGGAACTGATCAAACGGCTGAGGCGTTCCGAAAGCGGTACGCCGCGGCGCCGGATGCCGACCAGTCCCAGATGTTCGCTGCCGCCGTTCTTTTCGACAATTTCATGCGCCAGCCGAACCAGCGTCCGCTTGATCTCCGACGCTGACAGGATGCGGCCTTTTTCGCGCAACTGCGGGGTAGAGGTGGCCATAAGGGTTCTGGCGGGATGATACGAGCTTCGCAGGCCGGCGGCAAACAGCGTTAGATGGCGCGGCGGCGCGCGAAGTAGCGGACGCCGAGGATGCCGCCGACTCCGGCGAGCAGCACCGTCATGATGGCGGTGAGTGCGGCGCCCGCCAGCGACATGGCGGCTCGGCCATCGGGTGTGAGCAGGAAGTGGAGATAGGCGCGTAACTGCGCCTCGGTTTCAGCGGTGGTGCGCACCATGGCGGTGGACTGTTCCATCCGCTGGGCGTATTCGCGGTCGATGATAGGGCCAAGGTGCAGGGAGTAGCGCTCGAGCAGTTGCAGCACCCCGACCACGGCGGTGGAGATATAGGCCGCGAACAATCCGGTGAGCGCTCCCAGGCGAAAACCACCGCGCCTGTCCAGCGGTGCGCCGGGGCGTCGGCGGCTATAGAGCACCACCGCCGTGGCGGCGCCACCTACTACCCAAAAAAGAAAACCGAGCGATACCCCAGGCAATGCGGTGAGCACGCCCACCGGGAGCGCGATAACCAAAGCCACGCGCAGGGCCTTCCGCCAATCCGTGCCTCGGTGTTCGAGAGCATGACCGCGTTCGGCAGCGACCGCGTCCACCTCGGCTTCCTCCGGCAGATCGACCCGTAGCTGGGGCGCTGCACAGGTGGAGCAGAAGGTGTCCTCGGGGGCGAGGGTCGAGCCGCAGCGGTGGCAATGCACATCCATAGTGACTCTGAAGCTACAGGAACGGCAAAGGGAGAGGCAATGATTGCCCGCTTCTAAATAGCTACGTGAACCGCATCCCTGACCTTCAATCGCCGGCGTCTAGTCGCTTTCGCGCGTATCGCTCCCACCCTTGGGCAGATCGAGAGAGATGAGAGTGAACTGGGTCGGGCTGCCGGCCGCATGACTGCTCTCATGTTCGAAGGCGACGATGCGCTGGCGATGCTTGGTGCCTGATTTCAGCGTGAGGTCGTTATCGCCGGTGTGGACTTCCTGACTATTGATGTGATCGGAGCAGGTAAGGCCAGTCTTCGTGTGCGTAGGCGAACCGACGGGCTTATCGCCCTGACATTCGATCACCTCGCCCTCGCTTCCGAGTGCCTTGCGATAGAAGCTGATGACCTTGTCCTGCTCATCGGGTGTCTGGTAGTGGGCCACTTTGATCCGCATCTGCCAGGCACCGAAGCCAAGCTGGACGTCCGCGCCTTTATCGCCATCCTTGTCCGGCTGCACCTTGGCGCCGGGATAGACAGACATGCCTGCACTCTGTACAGCGTCGTCATTCTTCGTGACGTGGATATTCCCGAGAGGCGTGTCGATCTTCACGTTCTTGTCATGGCCATCGGCATCTTTGTTGACGTTGACCGAGCAGCCGGATGCCAGCAGGATGGCGCCGAGGGCCAGCAGGAAAAGCACACCGCGCGGTACCTTCGTCATGGACAGAACCTCCGGTCCAGATATACGCGCTTTGCCGCCCGCGGGTTCCGTGAAATGCTCGGGCGGCGGCGCACCGCGCCGGCTGCGAGGCAAGGCACGGCAAGGGAAGGCGCAGGCAAGATCTATTTTAGGCAAGGCCCGCTATCGTCGAAAAGAGGAAAAAGGCGGTGCGCGAACATCCTTCGCGCCAAAACCGGGTCTAAGTCTGAGGAATGCGGGAGCTGCTTCCATGCGGGGCTGCTCCGGAGGAACGATATGAGCAACTGCTGGAAATTCGACACACCGCGCAGGCTTTGGATAGGGCTGCTTCTATTTGCGGTCTCGGTAGCGGGCGCGACGCAGCTTCGGGCAGATTCCGGAGACCCGTCGGATCGGGTGGCGCGGCTTGCCTACATTGAGGGCACTGTCTCGGTTCAGCCTTCGGGCGTGGACCAATGGAGCCAGGCGGAGACGAACTATCCGGTGGCCACCGGCGACCGGCTCTACACCGACCAGGATGGGCGCGACGAGCTCTCGATCGGCGGGGTTGTGGTGCGGATGTGGCACGTCACCGACCTGACCATGACCAATCTGAGCGATCAGTTGACACAACTGGGGCTGGCCCAGGGCACGGTGCGCCTGCGCACGTTTGGGCTGGATCCCAGCCAGCAGATTGAGGTGGACACGCCCAACGGGGCGATCACCGTAACTCAGCCGGGCGATATTCGCATTGACTCCTTCGAAGGCGACGGCGGTACGCAGCTTACGGTGAACAGCGGCGCGGTGCAGGTCACCGGCCCCAATCTCTCGCAGAGCGTGAGCGCGGGCACTTCCCTGCGGCTGGTCGGCACCAATCCAGTCCAGATCGAACAGCTAGCGATGCCGGGCCTGGATGAGTTCGACCAGTTTTCGGTGGCCCGCGACCGGCACATCGAGAATTCTCCCTCCGCCCAATATGTGAGCCGGCAGACACCGGGCTTCGACGACCTGGATGACTACGGGAGCTGGGATGCAGGCACGGAGTATGGGCCGGTGTGGTATCCGCGCCAGGTAGCAGACGACTGGGTGCCGTATCGCACCGGGCACTGGGTGTGGACGGGGCCGTGGGGATGGACCTGGGTCGAATCGGAGCCCTGGGGTTATGCTCCCTTCCACTATGGACGCTGGGCGTATATCGGCAGCCGTTGGGGATGGGTCCCGGGACCGGTGGCAGTGCGGCCGTTCTGGTCGCCGGCACTGGTGGTCTTTGCTGGCGGCGGTGGATTTGGCGTTGGCCTGACGGCGTGGTTCCCACTGGGCGTAGGTGAGCCCTTCGTGCCGTGGTACCACTGCAGCCCGGGATACATCCGGCAGATCAACGTAACCAACATCAACATCACCCGCATCCACAACACGACCATCGTCAACAACTACAACAACTTCGTGCATAACACGAACAACTACACCGATATCAGCAAGGGGAACTACCAGTACTCCCACCGGCAGCAGGGTTTCACGGCAGCGCCGGTGCGGGCGGTCGCCTCGGGGCAGCCCATCAATCGGAACCTGGCCCAGGTGCGGCCGGAGCAGATCCGCTCGGCCCAGGTGATCGCGCATCCCTCGATTCAACCCACGCGCCAGAGCATCGTGCCGCGGCCGGTGGTGCATGCGGTTCCGGTTTCGGCGCAGCGGCCGACCTTGTTGACCAGCGGCGGCCGGCAGGCGCAGGCGGTGGCCGGCTCGCGATCCCAGGCGGTGCCTTACCATGCGTTGCCCACCAACACAGCGCGTGGGGTACAGCCGGGAGGAGTACAGCCGGGAGCCCGCCCGCTGCAGCAGAATCCGGTGCAGCAGCGGACGGGACAACAGAATGTCCGGGCTCTGCAGACGCCTGCCGGTCGGCCGGAGCCGGGAGGCGTGCAGCCCTCCCGCGGAAATCCGCCAACGAACGCCAACGAACGTCCGCTGATCACCCGCAACGGGACGTCGGCGCCAGCGCGGACGCCTGTTCCTACCCACGTGCAGCCAGGAGCGCAGCAGCCGGGGAATCAGGCCAGACCGGCAAATCAAAATCTGCCGGGCAATCAGAACAACGGCAGTTACACACGGTCGACGACGACTACCAACAGCAACCGCGGGAGCTATCCCGGGCGGCCGCTGGTGACGCACAATGAGCCGCCGGCGCAGCAACCCTCATTCCAGCAGCAGCAGCGAGGTCTGCAGCACGATCCCGGTCGGCCGCTGGACCCGCGGCAGCGCGCGACGATCCAGAATGGACAGACGCCGGGGCCGTCGCGTGACCAGGAGTACTTCCCGCACGCGCAGCAGGTGCAACGCCCACCGCAGCAGCAACAGATGCGCGCACCGCAGCCGCAGCAGCAAATGCGTGCACCGCAGCCGCAGCAGCAGCAGATGCGTGCGCCGCAGCCCCAGCAGCGCGCGCCACAACCGCAGCAGATGCGCGCGCCGGAGCCACGAAGCGCGCCGCAGGCAGCGCCCCGCGGCGGGGCAGATACGCACGGAGGTGGAGATCACCACGGCCGCTAATCCGGCCCCACTAATCCATCGACCATGCAGCAGGGGCCATGCAGGCGGGCCGCTCTAGTCTCGGCATCGAAACGATAGCCGGGAACAGGTGCGGCCCCTTCTGCATGGCCCCTTTCGAGTGCGCTTGCTGATGAAGATGCGACGCCCCACACTGTTCTGCATCTGTTAGAACGAGCATCCTGTGCAGGGCTACCGGGCGGTGGGTCGCGGTCAGGGTGCAAGGAACGGGAGTGAGCCATGTCTGAGGTCCAGCATCTTTTTTCTCCGCTGCAGCAGCGGGGCGTTGTGTTTTCTAACCGCATCGTGATGTCGCCCATGTGCGAGTACTCCTGCGAAGACGGGTTTTCAAACGACTGGCACTTCGTTCACCTGGGCAGCCGGGCGGTCGGCGGGGCAGGGCTGGTGATCACTGAGGCGACGGCGGTGACCCCGGAGGGCCGCATCAGTCCGGGGGATCTCGGCCTGTGGAAGGATGCGCACGTTCCGGGACTGAAGCGGATCGTTGGATTCCTGCATGGGCAGGGCTCGCGCGCCGGCATTCAACTGGCGCACGCCGGTCGCAAGGCCAGCACCGCCAAGCCATCGGACGGCGGCAAGATGGTAACGCCCGAACTGGGCGGTTGGAGTAATGTGCTGGCGCCGAGCGCTATCCGATTTGCTGACGATTATCCGCAGCCACAGGCTCTCGATATTGCCGGTATCCATGCGATTGTGGAGGCTTTCCGTGCCGCGGCTGCGCGCGCTCTCGAGGCGGACTTCGACATGATCGAGATCCATGCGGCCCACGGCTACCTGCTGCACGAGTTTCTTTCTCCGCTGAGCAATCGGCGCACGGATGAGTACGGCGGCAGTCTGGAGAACCGCATGCGCGCGCTGCTGGAGGTAGTGGATGCCGTGCGCGGAGCGTGGCCGGAGGAACGGCCATTGTGGGTGCGGATCTCGGCCACGGATTGGGTGGAGGGTGGATGGGACGTGGACCAGTCGGTCGCGCTGGCGCAGGTGTTGAAGCGTCGCGGCGTCGACCTGATCGACGTCTCCTCGGGTGCGCTCACAGCGGATGCGAAGATACCGGCCGGGCCGGGGTACCAGACGACCTTCGCGGAACGGATCCGCCGCGAGGCGGGGATCGCGACCGGCGCCGTAGGCATGATCACCGACGCAGCGCAGGCGGAGACGATCATCCGCACCGGGCAAGCGGATTGCGTGCTGCTGGCGCGTGCATTTCTGCGCGATCCGTACTGGCCGCTGCATGCAGCGGCAGAGCTGGGGCAGACGGTGAGTTGGCCGGTGCAGTATCTGCGCGCGGCGGCCTCCAAGCTGCCGGCGCGCCAGGCGGTGGATGCCTTGCCAACCCACGAAGTAAGCCGCATCTGAGCAGGCAAGATCTCTCTTGTGCGAAAACACTCATCATTGCAAGCGCGGCTGGCCTATACTTCCCAAAAAGACCAGCCATGCCTATGCGGAGGACATCGCACGACCGGCGGACACCGGCTACGCCACAGATTCCGGACAAGCTCTATTTCCGGATCGGCGAGGTGGCGAGGCTGTGCGCCGTGCCTGCCTATGTGCTGCGCTTCTGGGAGAGCGAGTTTCCGCAACTGAAGCCGGGAAAGAGCGGTACCGGCCAGCGGCTCTATCGGCGGCATGAAGTCGAGGCAGCGCTTCGGATCAAGGCGCTTCTGTATAGCGAAGGCTATACCATCCCCGGCGCGCGGCAGGCGCTGCAGCAGGAGAGTCATGCCCGCAAGGCAGAGGTTCGCGAAGAACTGCCACTCGCGCGCGCCGGTCTGGAAGCACCGGAGCGGAAGCCGCGCCTTTCGCGACTGCGGTCGGAACTCCGCGAGATCCTAGGCCTGCTCTCCGGCGCTCCTGCTGCTGGAACACCTGGGAACCAGAACGAGAAGCTGGAGCAGGGGCAAGCGGAGGAGCGACCCCGGCCCAGTCTGTTCGAGGGCCACGAGCGCTGAGCTTGCCGGCAGGATCAGGATTGGGTGTACGAATCAGGATGACCGCCAGACTCAGAACATTGAAGAGCGGTCCCTGGAAGCTTCTGTCTAGGCTTGCCGCGCCTCCGGATAAAAAGACCCCAGGGTCATGAAGCGCTCCAGAGCCTGCATGGCGCAGCCTTGTCCGCAGAGGTGACGCAGGTTCTGGTCGCAGCAGGTCTCCGCGCTCCAGCGCACCAAGATGAAGCGACCGGAAAGCTCCGGATCTCCATGCTCTGGATCTCCATGCTGCGGATCTCCATGCTCCGGATCTCCATGCTACGGATCTTCATGCCGCGGGTCTCCCCCATTCTTCGGGTTCTCCTGGCGCTCACCACCCCCGCGCTGGTCGGGGCCGGCGGGCTGCTCAAATCTGGCCATCCACCAGTGGTTGCTTTCGCGCTTTTGTTTGCCGCAGATATCGCAGGTAAATGAGACGTCCCAGACCATCCTGCCCCCCACGCCGGCCCGGTCAGGCGACGGCACTTCGTGATAGCGTTAGCATGGTGGTGGCCGCAAGGCTCCGCCGTGTTGATGATGCGATTATCCATAACCGACGTAACAGTGAGTGTTTTGTGACCTGCGTTCAGTGTGGCTCCTCAAGCTTTCGTATCTCGCGCTTCCGGTGGAGAAGTGACATGGAGCGGCTGGCTCTGCTGCAGTATCCAGTGCGATGCCGCAACTGCCATGAGCGGAGCTATGCCGGGTGGCCGCTGGCCCTGGCGCTCTATCAGGCTCGGCGCGCCCGGCGCATGCGCGAGGCGACGCGCGCTTCGCATTAGATCGCTTCTTTCGGTTCACGCGCAGATTGATCAACGCGTTCGCCGCCGGGTGTGCATCGTACGCAAGCGAGGCCCTTTGAGGCTCAGGGGAAAGCGAGGATTGGCATGGCAGGTGTTCTGCGTCTTGCGCTGGCGCATGCCGTTCTTCTTCCCTGCATTGCCTTTGCCGCGACGGATGTTCCGGTGCCTGCCGGCTGTACGCCAACGGTGAACCAGCATTTGGCTGATCTGATTGGCTCGGGCACTTCGCAAGCAGTGGACAACGTAATGGTCTGCGGCACGACCGTGAGCCCCTCCCGCACGCAGCGCGGCGGCCGCCATGGCAGCCATGAAATTCTGCCGCTGGGCGTACACCTGCCG
>JBPCNO010000082.1:0-42820 GCA_051001135.1 Acidobacteriaceae bacterium | reverse complement strand
GGTGGAACTTGCGCTTGGGCTCGATCTCGCTCAGCTCGGTAGTATCCAGCAGCTTGTGCTCATCCAGCTTGCCCTCCACGAACGCCAGCGTGAACTCGGTCGCGTAGACCGGCACGTTGATCTCGCGCAGCAGCCAGGGCAGGCCGCCGATATGGTCTTCATGTCCGTGGGTCAGAACGATGCCGCGCACATGTTCGCGGTTCTCGATCAGATAGGTGATATCCGGCACGACGATATCGACGCCGAGCAGTTCGCTCTCCGGGAACATGAGTCCCGCGTCGATGACAAAGATGTCGTTTTGCCAGCGGACGGCCATGCAGTTCATGCCGAACTCGCCAAGACCGCCGATTGGAATGAGCTGCAGTTTTCCAGTAGACATTAAAGACTGATGCTAGCAGGTATCAGGGTGTGGACAAAGTTTGGCCGGCGGCCCTGCTTGGTTGCCCGCTCCGAATGTTCGGATGTCATCCCGAGCGCATTCGAGGGATCTGCTTCTGCTGTTTCTCTCCAGCATCCGAGGAAACTGCCGCCGCCGCTCAGCGCAGCAGATCCTCCAGCGCCGAGCTCAGGTCCGTGCGCTCATCGCGGTACTTCACGATCACCGGCGTGTAGAGACTCAGGCCCCATTCCGCCGCGCGTCCGCGCGTAACCGCCCGCGCCCCCGGCACTACCACCGCTCCCTCCGGAATCACCAGCGGGCTCTCTTCGGTAGCCTTCAGCACCGTGCCGTTTACGACATCGTAGACCGGGGTGCCGCGCGTCAGAATGGTCCCCGCACCGAGCACCGCGCGCGCCCGCACCATGGTTCCCTCGTACACGCCGCAGTTGCCGCCCACCAGCACATCGTCTTCGATGATGACCGGGCTCGCGTTCACCGGTTCCAGCACGCCGCCAATTTGCGCCGCCGCGCTCAGGTGCACCCGTTTGCCGATCTGCGCGCAACTGCCCACCAGGGCGTGCGAATCCACCATCGTGCCCGCATCCACATAGGCGCCGGTATTGATGTACATGGGCGGCGCGCAGATGACGGACGGCGCCACATAGGCTCCCTCGCGCACGGCCGAGCCCCCGGCCACGATGCGCACACCGTCTTCCACGCGCAGGCGGCGCGCCGGAAAGGTCCCCTTGTCCACGAACGCCAGATCGTTGCCGCCCATCGCCACCAGATGCCCCAGACGAAAGCCGAGCAGGATGCCCTGCTTCACCCAGGCATTCACCCGCCAACCCAGCGGCGCGGCCGGGTCCGGTTCCGCCGCGCGAACGCGGCCTGCGCTCAATGCGGCTCGCAGCGCGAGGAACGACTCCATCGCAGCGTCGCCGCCTGTCGTAGCGGAACCGGCAGCGAAGTATTGCTCAATGGCGGACTGAAGCACGGATAGATCGTCTAGATGGTTGAACGCGGTCGCAGGCATGATCGTCAGGTGTCAGTGTAGCGTTGAGCGGCCGCTGCGCTCCGGCTGAAGCGCGAGCCCATCCGTGAGTGTATCCAGCCGTTCCGCCGCCTGCGCGCTCACCGGCACCATCGGCAGGCGAAGGTTCTCTTTCAGCAGACCCATGCGCGCCAGAATGTGCTTCACCGGGGCCGGGCTGGTCTCCCAGAAGTTCGCCACCAGCAGCGGATAGTATTTGCGGTGCAGCGTGCGCGCGGTCTTCCAGTCGTCAGCCAGCGCCGCATGGATCATCTGCGCCATCTCCGCGGGAATCTCGTTCGAGGCTACCGACACCAGACCCTTCGCGCCGACCGCGATGGCGGCCAGAGCCACGTTGTCATCCCCCGCCAGCACGCTGAAGTCTTCCGGCGCCAGGTGCACCAGCTCGGTAATCTGCTGCAGGTTGCCGCTGGATTCCTTCACGCCGCGGATATTCTTGCACTCCGTCAGCAGCCTTCCCACCGTCGCCGGTTCCAGGTTGCAGCCGGCCCGTCCTGGTATGTTGTAGAGCACCACCGGCAAAGCCACATTCTGAGCGATCGCGCGGAAGTGCTGGAACTGCCCCTCCTGGGTAGGCTTGTTGTAGTAGGGGTTCGCGGTCAGCAGCGCAGTTACGCCTCGCACTGTCGCGGCCTGCTGCGCGCGTTCGATTGCGGTGCTTGTGGCGTTGTGCGTGCACCCGGCGATCACCGGCACACGGTTACTGGCCACCGCCGCAATCAGGCGGATGACCGCCAGCCACTCGCTCTCCATCAGCGTGGGCGTCTCTGCCGTTGTGCCGCACGCCACCAGGAAGTCGATGCCGTTCGCGATCTGCCGCTCCGTCAGCGCCGTCAGCGCATCCGTATCAATCGTGCCGTCGCTCTTGAACGGGGTGACAAGAGCGGTACCGCAGCCGCGTAGGTCCATACGGGTGCGAGCATATCAGTTCGGCGGCACACAGGGAAAAAGCCGGAGACCGTATGCACCACCTGCGGGGTCCTCCTCCATCCTCAGCCCCTCCATCCTGCATCGGAAGGGAGGACGGCTTTGCTACCAGGAGGTGGAAAGGGAATGCGCAATTCATCCGGTGGAGACCGCTCGCATGCGGGCACGCGGACGCTGGCGGCGGTCGGCGCAGGCGCTCTGGCGATCTATAGCGCCCGTGTGCTCATCAATCTCTTTGGGCCATCGCTGCCGTACACCATGAAGGAGTGTCCCGGAGATTCCATCGAGTCCGACGAGTTCCTGCAGTTCCTGAGCCTGGTCACCGATGCGCAGGTTCGCCGCTCGCGCATTCGTCCTCTCACCAACGGTCCCGCCTTTTATCCGGAAGAGCTGGCCGCGATCCGCGAAGCCCGCTGCGCCGTCAATCTGGAGTTCTATGAATTTCTCGAAGGGGAGATCGCCGGCGAGATCATCGAGGCGCTGACCGAACGCGCGCGCGCCGGCGTCGAGGTGCGCATCGTCATCGACGCTCTGGGAAGCTTCCGCACCTCGAAATCCATCTTCCGCAACCTCGAAGCAGCCGGCGGTCAGATGCGCTGGTATCATCCGCTGCGCTGGAACACCTGGCAGCGCGCGAACAATCGCACCCATCGCAAACTGCTCATCGTGGATGGTCACACGGCGTTCGTCGGGGGCGCCGGCGTCGCCGACCATTGGCTTCATGCGACGTCCAAGGGCCCCCGCTGGCGCGACACGGTCTTCTGCGTGGAAGGCGAGGCGGTGGCTGGACTCATCGGCACCTTCTCCGAGAACTGGCTGGAATCTTCGGGAGAGATCCTGAGCAGCAGCAAACAGTTCGGCTTCCATGAATTGCCGGAGGGCGCGCCGGCGTTGGTCATCTCCAGCACGCCCAGTGGCGGCGGCACCCACGCCCGCATTCTCTTTCAGGCGTTGATCAACAGCGCACAAAAAAGCATCTGCATCACTACTCCCTATTTCCTTCCCGACCACAGCGCGCGTCACGCGCTGATCGCCGCCGCTCGTAAACGGAACGTCAGTGTCCGTATTCTCGTGGCTGGCCCGCACATCGACCATCCCATGATCCGCAGGATGAGCCGCCACAGCAGCCGTCACCTGCTGCAGGCCGGCGCAAAGATCTTCGAGTACCAGCCTTCCATGCTGCACGCCAAGATCATGGTCATCGACAATGCCTGGTGCATCATGGGTTCGACCAACTTCGACCACCGCTCGTTCGCGCTGAATGATGAGGTCAACGTCGCTACGCTGGACCGTGAGCTTGCAGCCGCTCTGGACCACGACTTCGAGCATGACCTGACCAGCAGCCGCGAGCTGACGCTGCAGATGCTGGAGAGCCGCGGCGTCTTCGATAGTCTCGACCTGGCTGCCGGCGCGGTGCTGGAAAATGAGAGTTGAACCCAGCTCGCTCGGGAAGCAATCGTCATTCTGAGGAGCGGAGCGACGAAGAATCCACGCTGAACCCGCTCTGGGGTGGATCCTTCGCGGCGAAATCCGGCACTCAGAATGACGGTTTTGGATTGTGGGAGACACCTGGGCTACTACTGCTTCCACTTATCTCGCTATACACGTCGCTGAAGTCATAACAGCCTGTCCGCGTGGAGAGCCACTCTGCACCGCGCACCGCGCCCTCGGCGAAGCCACGGCGGGAGAGCGATTCATGCCGCACCGTCAGCACATCGCTCCCCGAGCGCGCCTCGATCACGTGGACACCCGCTGCGTCTCCCTCGCGGGCCGAACTGATCTCCACTGTCAACCCCGGGGCCGCGGCGCGCATTGTTTGCTGGATCGAGAGCGCGGTCCCGGAAGGAGCATCCTGCTTACCGGCGTGGTGTGTCTCGGCAATATGGACCGCGTATCCGGCCGAGCCCCGCGCCAGCTCCCGCGCCAGCCGCAGCAGCGTCTGCACGCCTATTGAGAAATTGGTGCCGTAGAGAATGGCGCCATTTCGCCGCTCGCACAGCGCACGCATGTCTTGCAGGCGGTCGTACCATCCGGTTGTGCCGGCGACCACGTGCGCACCGTTGGCCAGGCAAGCGCGCAGGTTGGGAATGACCGCGCGTGGGGTGGTGAAATCGATCACCGCATCCACCTGCGCCAGCAACGGCGGCGTGAGCGCGGAGGCATCGCGATTCTCCTCTTCTCCGATGACGCGCACGCTGTGACCGCGCTCATGCGCGACCTCGGCGACCACGCTGCCCGTCTTCCCTCGTCCGAGAATCAGAAAGATCATCGCGCCACTCCTTCTCTATCGCTTCGCAGTGAGCTCTATCGCTTCGCAGTGAGCTGCTGTTCGCCGGTCTCCGCTCGTCCGCGGGCGCTTAAATCGAAGACCTCTGGATCGGGATCGGCGAAGAATGCCCGGTGCAGCGAACGCACTGCCTCGTCCACGTCGTTTTCGTCGATCATGAAGCTCATATTGATCTGCGATGCGCCCTGCGAGATCATCCGCACGTTGATGTTCCTGACCGCGGAGAACACCCGCGCAGCGACGTCGGTCTGCCCGCGAATATTCTCGCCCACCATACAGATCAGCGCCTTGCGTCCCTCGTAGGTTACGTCGGCGATGCGCCGCAGGTCCTCGGCAATCTCCGGCAGCTTCTCGTTTGAATCTACCGTGATGGACACGCTCACTTCAGAGGTCGACACCATGTCCACCGGGCAGCGGTGCCGGTCGAATACTTCGAAGATGCTGCGCAGGTAGCCGTGCGACATCAACATGCGGCTGGCCACCAGGTCGATGATGGTCAGCCGCTTTTTGGCCGCGATGGACTTGAAAGGTGTGCGGCAGTGTGGGGCCAGCGCCGTGATGCGCGTGCCTTCGTTCGCGGGCTCGCGCGAGTTCAGCACCAACACCGGAATGTTCTTCTGCACCGCCGGCAAGATGGTGGCCGGGTGCAGCACCTTCGCGCCGAAGTACGCGAGCTCGGCCGCCTCTTCAAAGCTGATGGTCCGCACCCGCAGCGCATCGGGGCACACGCGCGGGTCCGCCGTCATGATCCCGTTGACGTCGGTCCAGATCTCGATCGCCTCGGCATCCAGCCCGCCGCCGATCAGCGCCGCGCTGAAGTCCGAACCGCCGCGGCCCAGCGTGGTCGTCACGCCCCCGACGGTCGATCCGATAAAGCCGCCGAGTACCGCCGTGCGCCCTGCCTGCGCGTGCGGCAGAACGTATTGCCGCAGCCGCTCGGCGATCAGCGTATCTATGGGCGTTGCTTTGGTGTGTTGCGCATCGGTCATGATGCAGGTGCGGGCATCCACATGCACGCTCGGCAGACCGCGCTCCGCGAACGCCGCGGCTACGATGCGGCTGGATAGGCGCTCGCCGTAGGACGCGACCATATCCGTGATCCGCGGTGTCAGCTCACCCAGCGCAGCCAGCCCGCGCAGCACCTCGTCCAGCGCAGCGAAGTGTTCACCGATGCACTCCGCCAGCGGAGCCAGCGCGGACGTAGAGAGAAGTGTCCGCGCGGTCTCATGATGCCGCTCCCGGAGCAGCACCGCCATGGCCAGCGCGGCTGCCTTGTCGCCGCGCCCGGCCGCGGTTGCGGCTGCCAGCAACTGATCCGTCACCTTGCCCATGGCGCTGACCACGACAATTGGCTGCACGCCCGCAGCGACGCGCCCCGAGACGATGGCCGTGGTCCGCTCGATCGCCGCCGCGTCTTCGACCGACGTGCCTCCGAACTTCATGACGACGAGCCTCATGCGGGAGCGGCCGCCTCTTCGCTGAACTTGTTGGTTGTGGCCTGTTCCACCTCCGCAGAAGCGCCGAATGCATGCTGGACGCCCGGCAGCTTGCCCTGCTTCAGCAGCAACTCGGCATTCAGCAGCGCAGCGCCAGCGGCTCCGCGAATCGTATTGTGCGACAGCACGGTAAACTTCCAGTCCAGCAACGAGCAGGGCCGCAGACGCCCCACTGTTGCCGACATGCCGGCGCCGCGCAAACGGTCCAGCCGCGGCTGCGGCCGGTCCTCCGCTTGCAGAAACTCCACCGGCTGTTCCGGCGCCGATGGAAGCGCGTTGCCGCGTAGTGGCATGAACTCGCGCCAGGCATGCAATATCTCTTCCGACGTGGCGCTGCGCCGTAGCTTGATCGACACACACTCGGTGTGGCCGTCCTCTACCGCAACGCGGTTGCAGTGCGCGCTGACCTTAGCGTCGAGCGGCTCTACACGCTCTCCCTCCAGCCTGCCCAGCAGCCGCAGCGTCTCCGTCTCCAGCTTCTCCTCTTCGTTGCGGATGAACGGCACCACATTGCCCAGGATGTCCAGCGAGGCGACGCCCGGATAGCCCGCGCCACTGACGGCCTGCATGGTGCTGACAAACACGCTCTCGATGCCGAAGCGCTCCTCGAGCGGCTTCAGCGCCAGCGCCAGCCCGATCGCCGCACAGTTAGGATTGGTCACGATGTACCCGCCCGCCTGCTTTCGCCAGCTTTGTAACTCCAGCAGCGACAGATGCCCGGGGTTCACCTCGGGAATCACCAGCGGCACATCCGCTTGCATGCGGAAGGCGCTCGAGTTCGAGATGACGGCGCAACCGGCGGCGGCGAAGCGCGGCTCCATCTCACGCGCGACATCCGCATCCAGCGCGGCGAAGATGATCGCAGGCGCGCCGGCTCCATTGCTGCCGTTCGAAGGCTCGGCCGCTGAGACCTGCAGCTTCGCAATCCCCTCGGGCAATGGCGTGTCCAGCTTCCAGCGCACCGCATCGCCATAGCGCTTGCCGCTGGAGCGGTCGCTCGCCGCCACCCATGCAACTTCAAACCATGGATGGCCTTCCAGCAACTGGATGAAACGCTGACCGACCATGCCGGTGGCGCCAAGAATGCCAACTCTGTGTCTCGTCTGCATGCTCTCCCAAGGCTAACTTTGAAGACGATTCTAACGTGGGAGCAGGCCCGCCTCTCCCAAAAAGCAACGCGCCCGTCTTTCCAAGACGGACGCGCTCTGCCATGCGCCTGGTTACTTGTTGCCGTAGGTAAAGTCAGTGTGCGCGGTGGCGTGCGAAGTCACCGTGACCGTCGTCTGCTGCTGTCCAAGCTGCTCCTGGTCGGCCACCAGTGTGTAGACCCCCGGCGGCAACCCGTTGATGATGTAGTGTCCGTTGCCATCGGAGACCGCGAAGAACGGATTCGGCGCGACGTTCACGAACGCCTGCATCCACGGATGATTGTTGCAGCGCACCGGGATCATCAACTCCGGCGCGGTGAAGGCGTGCTGCGTCGTTCCCCCGTTCGGTGGCTGTGAGATATCGAAGGGCTGGTTGCCGCCCACCGCCGGCTCCATATGCACGTTGTGCATGGTCGGGTCGCTGTTGCGAAACTCCACCGGCTGCCCTACCATCACCCCGATCACATGGGGCACATAGCGGCAACCCTGCTGATCCAGAACCACGGGCGTGCTGGAGGGCGCATAGCTCTTGTTGCCCAGCCCATCCTTCACGTAGATGAAGACGTTCTGCAGTTTGCCATCCGTCGCCAGAATGCCTTCGGAGTAGTTTGTCCCTTGCGTCCCCATGGCGCATGCCGGGTCCTGCGCCATGTCGATCTCGACCCGCGGCGGCGCCTTGTGCGCCAGGTGGATGGTGCCCTCGATCGCGCCCGCGGTTGCCGGATTGACCTGCGTGTATGCCGTGGTGGAGCGCTCGCCCGTAGTGGCATTGCGCTTGCACCCGGCGATCGGAAGCAGGGAAGTGGCCGCCAGCCCCATGGCCAGCAACGCTTGTTTCGTTTGCATCAAATGCATTCTGTTGACGAACCTTTCCAGTTAAAGTGCCGCGATGACGGCGTCGGCGAAGGCGCGCGTGCCCGCCCTGCCTCCCACGTCGCGCGTCAGCGTTTCGCCCGCGATGTAGACCTTCTCCATCGCCGTCTGCACCCGATCCGCTGCCGCTTCCTCGTGAATGTGGCGCAGCATCAAGATGGCGGACTGCAGCAGCGCCGTCGGGTTGGCGATGTCCCTGCCCGCAATGTCCGGAGCCGAGCCGTGCACCGCCTCGAAGATGGCAGCCTCATGTCCCAGGTTCGCGCCCGGCACCAGCCCCAGCCCGCCCACGAAGGCCGCGCACAGATCGCTCACAATATCGCCGTAGAGATTTTCGAGCAGCAGCATGTCGTACTGGTAGGGGTTGGTCACCAGTTGCATGCAGGTGTTGTCCACGATGTGCTCCGCATACGTCACCTCGGGATAGTCCTTCGAGACCTCCCGGGCGCATCGCAGAAACAGGCCATCGGACAACTTCATGATGTTGGCCTTGTGAATGGAATGAATCTTCTTGCGGCCATGCAGATGCGCATACTGGAAGGCAAACTTCGAGATGCGCGTGCACGCTTTCTCCGTGGTCACCTTGATGGCCTCAACCACGCCCGGGACTACCTCGTGCTCCAAACCCACGTACAAGCCTTCCGTGTTCTCGCGTACGATGATCAGGTCCACATCCGGATAGCGCGTGGGCAGCCCGGGCAGGTTCTTGATGGGCCGAAAGTTCGCGAACAGCTCGAATTTCTTGCGCAGCGTTACGTTGATGGAAGAGAAGCCTCCGCCCACCGGCGTGGTCACCGGGCCCTTCAGCGCCACCTTATTGCGCTCGATGGAGCGATAGAGCTCCTGCGGAATGTACTCCTGGTACTTGTCGAAAGCCTCGGCGCCGGCCGCGTAGGCCTCCCACTGGAACTGCACGCCCGTCGCTTCGAGTATCCGCACCACGGCATTGGTCACCTCAGGCCCAATGCCATCCCCGGGTATCAGCGTGACGATGTGCGTCCGCTTGAAGGCGGGTGGATGCGGCTGCTGTGGTTGGCTTTCGATCTTTGCCATGCGCTGTTTGCTCTCCATGTCTTGGTCTGTCGCCACGGCAATCAGCGCCGTTCCCGCCGGACCTGTTCGCCGGCACGCCGCTTCGCTCCCTGCTCCCGGGTGGCCAGCAACTGCTCCAGCTCTTCCTTGAACTCGCGCACATCGGTGAAATCGCGATAGACGCTGGCGAAGCGGATATAGGCCACGGTGTCCAGCGTCTTCAGCCGGGACATGATCGCTTCGCCGATCTCGCTGGTGCTGCGCTCCCGCTCCGGAGAATCGATGAGAAAGGTCTCCACCTCGTCCACGATGGATTCAAGGCTGGTCGCGGGCACGGGCCGCTTTTCGCAGGCGCGCAGCAAACCGCTCAGCACCTTCTGCCGCTCGAACTTCTCGCGGCGACCGTCCTTCTTCACCACCATGTAGGGAATCTCGTCGATGCGCTCATAGGTGGTGAAGCGCTTTTCGCAGCGCTCACACTCGCGTCGTCGCCGGATGGAGTCGGCTTCTTTGCTCTCGCGCGAATCCACAACGCGATCCTGCCCAAAGCCGCAGTAGGGACACTTCATGGTCTTGCTTGGATTCTAGCAGCCACGCTCCGGAGTCGGCCTCGCACGCGCGGTCATCCCGCGAACGTCTACTCCCGTGCGATGTCATCCTGAGCGGAGCCGGCCTGCGCATCGCGCCCGGATCGGCGCAGTCGAAGAGCCGCGCCCTGAGCGTAGCCGAAGGGATCTGCGTCTGCCGTTGCGCATGACAGCTATGCCGGGCGTTATGCCTCCAACACCGCGGCCGCCTCTTCGCCCAAGTGCCCGGACTCGGTCGATACATCCTTCAGCGACACATGCTCGCGTCGCGCCCAGATCAGCCCCACCGGGATGATGCAGAGAAAGGTGACGAACAGCAGCCCCGCGCCGCAGGCCAGCGCCGGCTCCGGCCGCACACCGAAGATCCGCATCATGGTCTGCTGCAGCGCCAATACCTGCGCGAACCAGCTCACCACCGGGATCGGCACCACCGAACTCGCCATGCTCGCCGCCATCAGGATCACGCAGCGTCCAAACGTCATGTTCACCAGAATGCTTGAGCCGGTGAAGGCGCGCACGGTATTCAGATAGGCCGCCCCGATCATGCTCCACATCAGCAGCGACAGGCCGGCCGCCCGCAGAAAATCGCTCCACGACGCGAGGGACTGCAGCCCATCACGAAAGCTGCGGATCTTCCCTGCGATAGAACTGCCCGTCCTGG
The DNA here is from genome assembly GCA_051001135.1 of Acidobacteriaceae bacterium. Lineage (GTDB taxonomy): Bacteria > Acidobacteriota > Terriglobia > Terriglobales > Acidobacteriaceae > CAWHMN01. The sequence goes on along the minus strand of JBPCNO010000082.1, from coordinate 32,379 downwards.
AGCGCATCTTGGTTTCGAGCCAGCGCGCCATGGCCTCGCCCGCCAGCCGCACGGAGACCGCCAGCACCACCAGCGCGGCGCTGACCGCGAGCGCCCCTAATGCGACCCTCTTCGCGATCTCGGGATGCGGCAGAGTAGCCCGGTCCGGCGCCAGCAGCAGCGCCAAGGCGAAGATCAGCGCCATCGAGCCCATATCGAACATCCGCTCGATGGTGTAGATGGCCACCTGCAGACTGAGCGCCACCTTCGTCTTGCGCGCCACCAGATAGGGTCGCCCCAGGTCCGCGACCCGCCCCAGCAGCGCCACTGCGGTGAAGCCGATCACCTGCGTGCCGACCAGGTCGAGCGGACCGACCTTCTTCGCCGGCTTCAGGAACACCGCCCAGCGCATACCCCGGATCACGTATCCGGCATAGATCAGCGCCACGCCGATCGCGATATGCGACCAGCGCACATAGCGGAACTGCGCGGTCAGTATCCCCCACTGAAAATGCGTGCGGTGGCTGGCATAGATCAACAGCGCGACCAGCGCAACCACAGCCAGCAGGTAGTAGAGCGAACGCCTCGATCTCACCGCCGTAACACTCCGTTTGCTCTGCCTCTGCTAGTTGGATGAAACGCAGCGACGATCCCGTGCGGTCATCGCCTGCTGCGTCTGAAAGAAAATCTGAAAGAAAAATGATCCCGCGTTGGGATGGTTATTCGCGGACGGCGTTAGCCGCCATAGGCGCAGCGGCGGTCGCTGTCTGTGCTGTGCGCGCTTCCGCCGCGGCCAGAGCCTTGCGCCGGTTGATCTCCCTCTTGCGCCGGTTGAACTCGTGAATCACCCGCGCCACATAGCTGCGCGTCTCCCGGTAGGGCGGAATGCCATGGTACTTGTCCACCGCGGCCGGACCCGCGTTGTACGCGGCCAGCGCCAGCGGAAGATCGTCGTGGTACCGCTCCAGCAGGCCGTTCAGATACGCCGTGCCGCCGTTGATGTTCTGGTCCGCGGCGAAGCTGTCCGCCACACCAAGCTGTTCCGCGGTTCCGGGCATCAACTGCATCAGTCCGCGCGCTCCGGTACGGCTTACGGCGCGAATGTTGCCGCCGCTCTCCGCCCGGATCACACTCTCCAGCAGATCGATATCCAGGTTGTGCTCGCCGCCCGCTTTGCTCACCATCTGGTGCAGCGCGGCGGCATCCAGCACCGGTGGCACCTGCACCGCCGTAACAGGCGTGGGGACGGGAAGGTCCGGGACCGATTCGGACGACGCAATCTCGGCTGCATCTACATCCACGAAGTTGCCGCTGCTCTTGCCCAGGAACAGCCGCACATACTGGCCCTGAGTCTGCTGGTGATCGCACACCAGATCGAACCCGTTCTTCAGCGTAACGTGGTCAGCCGCGCGCGCAGAAACCGCTACTCCGCCCAGAAGACAGACTGCGAGGCAAGCCCGGCCCGGGATGTTTGAGAGGGACAGCACTTCCGCTCAATTTACCACGCGGGCAGGGAGGCAAGCTCTGCTTTCCTGGCACAGAAGTTACCGTCCGGTGATGTTTCCCGCACTCTGCGGGGACAGTTAGCGCAGAACGGCAGCGTCGAGATCCAGTTCCTGCCTCACTCTGCCGCCACGACGCCCCAGCGCCTGCTCGATCACATGCGCCACACCATGGTCATCATTGGTCAGCGTCCGGCCCCAGCCATGCCGCTCCGCCAGCAGTTCCATCTCGCGGCCTGCGTTGCCCATCAGCACCGGCTGGCCGGCCCACTCCAGCATCTCCTGATCGTTGAAGTTGTCGCCGATGGCCATCACTTCCGCGCGGTCGATGCCCAGGTTCTGTGCCAGCCGCTCCAGCGCCGATGCCTTGGAGCAGCCCGGCGGCAGCAGATCCAGTATCCCCAGGTCGTTCTCCGCATACTCCGTCCGGTGCGTCGCCAGCTCCGCCGCCGGAAAGGCCGCCAGCAGCGTCTTCTCCGCCTCGCGCACGCAGAGCACGCCGCCGCACATCATTCCCTGGATCGGCGCGTCCTCTCCGTCGAATGCCCGCTCCAGCGGCGTTACCTCGGTAATGTCGTCGCGGTTCGCCTCTACCCAGTTCTCGATCCGCCGGTGCATCGCCTGGATGCTCTCGACCACCAGCGCGTCCGGTCCCTCGCGGTCGAAGGTAAAGACCACCGTCTCCCCAAAGATTCGCAGCGCTCCGCACAGGCTGCGCGCCGTCTCTTGCGACAGCAGTCTGCGATGCAGCAGTTCGCCGGAAAAACGCCGCGTCACCGTGCCGTTCGACGAGATCATGACCGTGCGCGGCGAAAGCCCCACCTGCTCCAGGACCGGCGTCGCGTAGTTCTGCCGCCGGCCGGTTGCGATCACCACCTGCACCCCGGCGGCCTCGGCCGCTCGCAGCGCCTCGCAGTTGCGTGGGCTGATCGTCGTACCGGTCGATGGCAGCAGTGTTCCATCGATGTCGATGGCGATCAGGCGAACGTGGGCAGGCATACCTTAAGTGTATCGCGCGCTACCATAGGCCATGGCGGATCGCGCTACAAGGGACGATGCAGGCAGGCAAGCGGCGGATGGAACTCTGAACCAAACGAAGCCTCCGGCAGAAAACGCGGTCCTGGCGGAAGATGATCAGATCCACCTTCCCCTCGAATACGACCGGCGCGGCATCGCCCTCCCCCGGCGACACAAGGTCGGCGGCATCATCACGCCGCGGTAAGCGGCCTAGCCGCAACTAAGCGCCGATCAGGTCTGCCCTCGGCCGGGGCAACTGTGGCGGCGCGGGCCTCTGCCAGGTCTCCACCTGTGCGATCGCATCGGCCAGCCGCGTCACCACCCGGTCCGGACCGGCATGGCCAAAGCGCTCCCGGGTCTGCTCCGGATCCTGCACCGATTGCCATAGCCCCACCAGGATGCGATTGGTGTTCATCCACACGCGCACCTGTTTGCACAGGGCCCTGGTCGGCGTAAAGGCAAAGGGCGGCATCCCGGAGATGCATAGAATGGTCGATGGTTCCTGGGCCAGCCGCTCCAGAATCTCTTCGTTCGCCGACGCGGCGGAGAGCAGCAGCGTGTTGAATCCGCGATGCTCCAGCAGTTGCGCCAGCATGGTAGCCACCAGCTCATCGGCCTGGTCGCTCGCGGGAATGCACACCACCGGGGCCCGGGGTGGCGCGAGTGGACCCTGCGGCTCCTCCGTCACAGGCGTCTTGCCGTATTCGCTGAACTCGGTCACCAACTCCGCGGTGCTCAGGAAGAGGAAGTCGGCGCGGGTCTCGTCCAGCCCGCCCTTATGCCGGTCCGCCTCCACCAGTCCAAGCGCCGGCAGCAGTACCGTGTCGTAGAGCTCCAGCAGCGAATGCTGTTCCAGGAACCGGTCCGCGATCGCATGGGCCTCGGGCTGGTCCAGGGCCAGCAGCCGTTCATAGAACTTGGCCTCTGGCGCCAGCTCCGCCTCATCGCCCAGCAGCACATGCAGAAAGCCCATCTGCGGCACATAGCGGCCCATTACGATCAGGCAGACCGTCAGCGGCGTCGCCAGCACCAGGCCCGCCCAGCCCCACAGCATGCTCCAGAAGATCGCCGAGGCGAGCAGCGCCAGCGAGGAAACGCCGGTGTGCGCCCCGTAGAGCCACGGTTCCACGAAGTTCCCCGTCACCATCTCCAGCACGAAGATCAGCCCTACCGTCGCCACGGCAGGGTAGAAATTGGGGAAGATCGCCACCGCGAAGACGAAGGGTAATAGCCCTCCTACCACGCTGCCCACATAGGGCACATACCGCAGCATGCCCGCCAGTGCGCCCCACAGCGTTGCATCCGGGACGCCGATGATCCTGAGGCCGACGCCGAAGAGCACGCCGAAGCACACATTCACGATGAACTGCCACAGCAGAAAACGGCCCATGCGGCCGGTCGCATCGTTCAGTGCCTGGGTCATCAGGTTGAGCCGGCCCATGCCTGCCAGCAGCAGCATCCGATTGCGCAGATCCTCGTGGTTCAACAGCATGTAGAGCGTGAACACCATCACGATGCCCGCTTCGCCGATGGGCTTCAGGATGGGCGTGAAGATGGTTGCGATATATGTCCCGACAGGTATCGGCGGTTCGATCACCTGCACCGGCATCGGCTGCTCGACCGTGGGCGCTTCCGGCGATCGCGCCGCCCGCGACGGCCGCCGTCCCCGGCCGCTACCCTGTAGCGGCTGCGGCACCTGTACGGTCGGCGGCGCTGAGAGCTGCTTGGCCATCTCTTCCAGGCTGGTAAGCGCATGGCCGGCCGCTCCGCCCAGCGGAGTGTGCAACCGATCCAGTTTCGCCTGGATGTTCCCCTGGTAATCCGGCAGCAGCTCCGCCACATGCACCAGTTGCCGCGCCACTACCCATCCCAGAGTGCCCAGTGTCGAAAAAAAGACGAGGATGACCAGCACTACCGCTACGCTTCGCCGCAGCCTCCAGTTCTGCAGTGCCCCGACCGCCGGCATTAGTAAAAAATTGAGCACAATGGCGAACGCAATCGGGATCAGCAGCTCGCGCGCAAAGAACAGCGTCAGGATGATCAGCGCGATCAACAGCAGCGGCTCGCTGGCGAGCAGTCCACCACGGGATCGGGAGGGGAGAGGAGCCTTGGCTTGCATGTGCGTTCCTTAGCCGGATCTTTCGCGCGTGTGGTCGAAGATACAACGCCGTGGCGTCGGATGCACCGGCAAAGTCTTGCGTTGGAGGCTGGAGTCCTGCCTGGGAATGATCGTCATTCCGAATACCGGAGCAAGTCGGAGTCAGGTGGATAGGGTTCCTGCAGCGGTTATGCTCGCACCGTAAAAGGCGATCCCGGCAGCCGCAGCATCGAACCGCCGTTTTTCAGACTGGGTGAGGCGTGCGGACGCGCATGAATCAAGATTTCAAACAGCAGAAAAAGGCAGAACAGCCCCGCCACAACCAACAGAAGGAACTGACAGATGGATCGCTTGCTGAGTCGTTCCGGCATCGCTGTACCTTGCTCCCTCGCTACCGGCTTCCCGATGCTAAAGGATGGATGCAGGATCGAGCAGCAACGTTAGTAACCGTTTTCGATGAGATACGCGAGCGACAATTCGCTGCTCCCGCTGCGGCTCCCCAATTCGTTCCCGAACCGCCGTGCGCTCTCCGCATATTTCATCAGCACATCCGCCTCCAGGTTCACCAGGTCGCCCGCTTTCAAGGTCGATAGGTTGGTCTGCGCATAGGTGTGCGGGATGATCGCGACGCCTGCCGTCCGCCCGTCCCAGCGCGCGACCGTCAGGCTGATGCCCTCGATCGCGATCGAGCCCTTTTCGACCACGTAGCGGGCTACGTTCTCCGGCGTCTCTACTTCCAGCCACCAATCCCCGCCTGCCGCGGCGACCGGCGCCAGCGAACGTACGGTACCGGTGCCATCCACATGCCCCTGCACCACGTGGCCGCCCAGTGGCGTACCCGCCGGCGTCGGCAGCTCCAGATTGACCACCGAGCCCGGAGCGAGACGCGTGAGTGAAGTCCGGCGCACCGTCTCCTCCGCCAGGTCCGCCTCGAAGCCGTCTTCCGTGATCGCCAGCGCCGTCAGACAGACGCCGCTCACCGCGATGCTGTCGCCCTCGCGCAACCGTGTGGCCACTCCCCGCGCCTGCACCCGGATGCGCCGCGCGCCTCCGCCGTCCTCCACGCTGAGGACCGTGCCCGTCCGCTCGATCAATCCCGTAAACATACTTTCAGGCTACCCCGCATACCGCTACCACCACGGAAGCGGGTGCCCCATCCTAGCGCAGCTAGGGTGGGTCTTTGCTAGGTCCCAGTCCGTCGCGGTCTTTACACCCACGGATCCCGCAGACATCCTTCGACGGCAAAGTCATTGCCATAACGATGCAGGGCATACTGCTCCAGCCGCGGCCAGCGCGCCTCCTGCCCGGCCGAGAACACCGGCACCGCATCGGCTCCCAGAAATGTGGGCGCGTAAAACAGGCAGAGCTTGTCCGCCGAATCGCTCAGCAATACTGAACGATTGATGCGCGCGCCGCCTTCCACCAGTACGCTGGTGATGTTTTGCTCTCCTAGCTTCGCCAACACGGCGCGTAGCGAGATGCCGCCCTCGGCCTGCGTGTCGATCTCGAGGATGCGCGCCCCGCGCTCCATCAACGCTCGCCGCCGTCCGTCATTCCGCGATCGCGTCACCACCAGCAGGTCGTCGGCGACGTTCGCCAGCAATCGCGCGTCCAGCGGCATCTTCAATTGCGAGTCCAGCACCACCCGCAGCAGCGCGCGGCGGCGCGACCGCCGGCTCCGGTCGGTCAGGAATGGATCGTCCGCCAGCACCGTGCCGACGCCGGTCAGCAGGGCGTCATTGCCATGGCGCATCTCCTGCACCTGCATGCGCGCCGCCTCGCCCGTGATCCACGCGCGCTCGCCCAGCCCCTTGGGCTGCTCCGGATCGTCCCGCCCCCGGTGTCCTGCATCACTTGGCGCGATCCGGCCATCCAGCGTCATCGCCGCCTTCAGCGTCACAAAGGGCAGCCGGGTACGGATAAAGCGCGCGAATGCGTCGTTCAGCGCGCGCGCCTCCGCCTGGAGCACGCCCACCGTCACCTCTACGCCCGCGTTCCGCAGTAAGGCGATGCCTTGCCCATTCACCGCCGGATTGGGATCGGCCGTGGCCACCACCACCCGCGCCACCCCAGCCTGACTCAGCGCGCGCGCAGGGCCCCGTCCGGCCAAAGTGGCTGCAGGGTTCGAGCGTCACATACGCAGTTGCCCCGCGTGCCGCCTCACCCGCGTTCTCCAGCGCCACCACTTCCGCGTGATCGCGATGTTCGTATTGATGGAAGCCCCGCCCCACGATTCGGCCATCGCGGGTGCGGTCGTCGCGCACCAGCACGCAACCCACAGTTGGATTGGGTGAGGCCAACCCCACGCCCTGCTCGGCCAGCGCCAGCGCACACTGCATCCAGCGCTCGTCGGAAGGCCGCTCCGGGCCTGCTTCCGGGCCTGCTTCCGGACGTATTTTCAGGGGCGCCGGCTTGGTTGCATTACGGGTTTTCTTGACGGTCACGCTGCGCCATCCGTCGACCGCCGCGTTGCTGCCGCCGTCACTCAGCCACCCAGCAGCGATTCCGTGAAGGCTTCGCTATCGAAGGGCAGCAGGTCGTCTAGCGTCTCGCCCACGCCGACGAAGCGCACCGGCAGCTCCAGATCGCGCGCGATCGCCACCGCGATGCCGCCTTTGGCCGTCCCATCCAGCTTGGTCAGTACAATCCCGGTCACCCCGGCCGACTCGGTAAACAGCCGCGCCTGCTGCAGCCCGTTCTGCCCCGTCGTCGCATCCATCACCAGCAGCACCTCGTGCGGCGCCTCCGGGATGAAGCGCTGGGTGGTGCGGCGCATCTTGTCCAATTCCAGCATCAGGTTGTTCTTGGTGTGCAGCCGGCCCGCCGTATCCACCAGCAGCACATCCGTCGCCCGCGCCTTGGCGGCGTTCAGCGCATCGAAGAGCACCGCGGAAGGATCGCCGCCCTGCCTGCTCTTGATGATCTCGACCCCGGTTCGCTGGCCCCACACCTCCAACTGCTCGATGGCCGCAGCGCGAAAGGTATCGGCCGCGCACAGCAGCACCGTCTTGCCCTGCTTGCGATAGTAGGCCGCCAGCTTGCCGCTGGTGGTGGTCTTGCCCGTCCCGTTTACCCCCACCAGCAGGATCACTTCAGTGCCGGAGGTGACCACCTTGGGCGGCGCGGCATGCTCATCCAGGATGGCCTTGATCTCGGTCTTCAGCAGCGCCTTCAACTCGGCGCCGTCGCGGATCTGGTGGTTCAGCGCCCGTTCGCGCAGCACGGTCAGGATCTCCTGCGTCGTGCCCACTCCCAGGTCGGAGGCGATGAGGCTCAACTCCAGGTTATCGAGCGCCCGCTCGTCGATCTCCTCGGTGAGCGCGACGATAGTCTCGAGCTTCTCTGAGAGATTCTCGCGGGTGCGGCTGACCGCCTGCCGCATTCGGTCGAAAAAGCCCGCTTTCTTCGGCTCTTCCGCCTCTTTCAGACTTCCAAACAGCGTTTGAATCATGAAGGGAACTCGTCCTCCCGAGTGTACCAAGCCCCGAGCCCTGCCTCTCCCGCAGCATTGCGGTGGGTAGCGGGTTAACTTGCGTCCAAAACTTACATGGAGAGGATTCTTATTTGGGTTGATCAGGGGTTGCAAATGCGGGGTTGCAATGCGGGTTTATTAGACTGGAGCGGATCACGTCGTGACAATGTATAGATTGTCATAAGCAAATAAAAAGACAATAAATACATTGTCTTTTTGACTGCCAGCGACTAGTTCGCCAATGGAAACGGCCGTCACGCCCGGCTCATAGCCGATGTTGTAGCGCAAAGGCGGGGCCGTCCGTCATTCACCTGGGGCGGAACGGATATTGTGCGGGGTGGAGACTTCCGACGCCGCTACATAGACGCTCTTCAGGCTGCTGACAGGAATGATATTCGGCCGCTCCTCGCATTCGCGAGAATATGAACCCACTGCACCCGGTTGACACCACCACTGCCTGGGCCTAGACTCCTCGCGTCCTCGGCACACGCCGAACGGAGGAGAGAAACGATGATCCGCTCTTTCGCTGTTGCCATGCTCGCTACGCTCGCCGGTGCCTCCACACTGTCCGTGTGTGCGCAATCCGCGTCCGCCACCGGTGTGCAGTATCCAAAGTTGACGCTTCAGAACAGCGGCACTAAGAACGGGCTGATCGCCGTTAGCCCGGTGAACGACCGCGTGGTCTGGGCAAGCGGCAGGAACGGCACCTATGTCATCACCACCGATGGTGGCCAACATTGGAAGGCAGGCGTCGTGCCCGGAGCCGAGGCGCTGCAGTTCCGTGATGTGCAGGGCATCAGCGCAAAAGAGGCGTATCTGCTCTCCATCGGCAACGGACCGGACGCGCGCATCTATAAAACCGAAGACGGCGGTGATCATTGGACCCGTCAGTTTGAGAGCCAGGATCCGAATGCTTTCTACGATTGCTTCGCATTCTGGACGCCGCAGCGCGGGATCGCGACCAGCGATTCCGTGTACGGGCGTTTCCCCGCCATCCGGACGCTCAACGGTGAAAGCTGGATGGATATTGGCGATCACCTGCCCAAGGCCGCAAAAGGCGAGGCCTCCTTCGCGGCGAGTGGCACATGTGTGGCGACCCAGGGCCTGCAGAACGCCTGGATCGTTACCGGCGGCTCCTTGTACGCCCATGTTCTGGCCACCAGGGACGGCGGCAATACCTGGAACCGCTACTATGTCCCCACCGTCCAGGGCACGCCCGCCTCTGGCATCTTCAGTGTCGCCTTCCGCGATCCCTGGCACGGTATCGAGGGCGCGGGCGACCTTGACCATCCCAAGGTTCCACAGAAGAACATCGCCCGCTCCTGCGATGGAGGCAAGACCTGGAAGCTCAGCCAGGGCACACCCTTCGTAGGCGCGGTCTACGGTCTCGCCTACGCGAGTTCGCAGCCGCTGCTCTCCGCCGCGGATGAAAACAGCGCCTCAGAAAACAGCGCCACGGCAAACAGCAGCGGCGGCCAGCCGTCTTCATACTGCAGCGGCGACCATGAGTCGCCCGGGATAGGGCGCACGGTGGTTGCGACCGGGCCGGGCGGCGCAGCCTACACTTCCGATGAGGGCGCGACGTGGCACCTGCTTTACGGAGCCTACAACTACTGGGCGGTGGCGTTCGCCAGCCCGCAGTCGGGTTGGTTCGTCGGCACCGGAGGCCGCATCCTCAAGATCGGCTTCTGATTTCAAGTCGGCTTCTGATTCAGCGTTGTTTAGTACACCCTCGTACGGCTTGCTTCAGCGCCGCAGGTACGCATCCGTGCCTGCGAGCCAGTCGGCCCGCGGCGGGCTGAAGAAATCGACATCGATGGTATCTTCCAGCGCTTCAGCCGAGTGCGGCACGTTTGCCGGTATCACCAGAAGCTCGCCCGCGCGGACGATCCGCTCCCGCGGCGCATCGTCACCCTCATCCAGCGTGAAGCGCAGCGCTCCCTCGATGATCCACGTGATCTGCTCGTTCTCATGGTGATGGAGCGGAACCACGCAGCCTTTGCGCAGCAGGAGCCGTGAGACCATCCCCTTCTCGCCCGAGATGATCTGGCGCTCCAGCAGCGGATTCAGGTGCTCGACCGGAATCTGCTCCAGGCTGCGGTGTTGCACGGTCTTTGTGGATTCGGTGGGAAGGGACGCCAAGTTTGCCTCCTAATTGCAGGACCTGTGAGTCGCCTCCATCCTACCGGATGATCGCGCCTACCGGATGATCGCGCGCGGCCGGCAGCGCTTTGGCTTAACCTGAAGAACATGGACACAGGATTGAAGGACCGCGTAGCCATCGTTGCCGCATCCAGTCAGGGTATCGGCCGCGCCACCGCCATGGCCTTTGCGGCCGAGGGAGCGCACCTGGCTTTGTGCGCGCGCAACCTTGAGGCGTTAGACCGGGTAGCCGCGGAGGCGCGCAAGCGCCACGGTATTCAGGTACTGACGGCGGAAGTCGATGTCGCGGAGGACGACGCCGTGCGCCAGTTCGCCAGCTCCGTCGAAGCGCGCTTCGGCCGCATCGACGTCTGCGTCACCAACGCCGGGGGTCCGCCCGCCAAGCTCTTCGCCGATACCACCATGGCCGAATGGGACCGCGCCTACGCGCTCAACCTGCGCAGCGTCGTCTCCTTTGCCCACGCGGTCTTGCCGTCCATGCAGCGCCGTAAATGGGGCCGCCTCGTCACTATCACCTCCATTACCGTCAAGCAGCCGGTGCTGAATCTGGTGCTGTCGAACGCCATCCGCACCGGCGTCGTCGGCCTGGTACGCTCGCTGGCGGAGCAGTTCGGCGGCGACGGCATTACCGTCAACAACGTGGGCCCGGGCTTCACCGAGACCGATCGCATGAAGGAGTTGGCGGCCACGCACGCGCAGGGCTCCGGCAGTTCAAACGAAGAGGCACTCCAGGCCTTTGTGAAGGACGTACCTCTCGGCCGCATGGCCCGGCCGGAAGAAGTCGCGGACGCCATCGTCTGGCTGGCCTCGGAGCGCGCCTCCTACATCACCGGGCAAACTCTTCTGGTGGATGGTGGCGCGTACAAAGGTCTGTAGAGCATCTGTGTGCACTGCAGGAATCGCGGGTGCCCCGTTCTAGCGAAAGCTAGGGCGGGTTCGGTCCTGATCTCATGGAACATTGTGTGAGTTACGCTTCGCCGCTAACCCAATTCCTGATCACTCCCGCCGACTCCACCCAAAGGACGGTGCCAGACCCGCGACCATTGCTTTATGCTCGTGGACGCGAGGAATAGGGGGAGAATGTTCAACGTGTTTGCGCGACGTGCCCTGCGACGTGACCTGGTTGCGAGCGGCCTTCTGCTCGGATGGGCGCTTGCCCTGATCCCTGCGGTGTGCGGGGCGCAGGGACTGCCAGCGGCTCCCGTGCAGGCGCCGCAACAGGGACCCTCCACCGGCGGCGTGAACACCGGCGGCACCCACGCTGCGGTGCTCGATGCTCAGCATCGTCCCATCACCGCCGGCGGCTTCGTCGATGCCGGTCCCACCGTCTTTGCAAACGTCACCGAGGCTGCTGGGCTGGATAAGTGGACCCACCGCAGCGGCACCATCGCCAAGCAGTTCATCCTCGAGACGCCCGGCTCCGGCGTCGGGCTCATCGACTACGACAACGATGGCTGGCTGGATATTTACCTGGTGAATGGCTCGACCTACGAGGCGTTCGCAGGCAAGGGACCCGCGCCCCACGCCGCGCTCTTTCATAACAATCACGACGGCACCTTCACCGGCGTTGCCGCGAAAGCCGGCGTGACCAACGAGCGCTGGGGCTTTGGCGTCGCGGTCGGGGACTACGACAACGACGGCTGGCCGGATCTCTACGTGACCAACTTCGGCAAAAATCGTCTCTACCACAACAACCACGACGGCACCTTCACGGACGTGGCGGAGAAGGCCGGTGTCACGCTGGGCGGATGGTCCACCGGCGCCACCTGGGGCGACTACGATGGCGACGGCCGCCTCGATCTGTTTGTGCCCGGCTATGTGCATTATGAGAATGATCAGCCACCCTCGCCGAACGACCCGGGAAAGGTCGCAACCAACTTCTGTCAGTTTCGCGGAGCGCCCGTCATGTGCGGACCGCGCGGGCTCAAGGGCGAGCACGACCATCTCTTCCATAACAATGGCGACGGCACATTCACCGATGTGAGCGAAAAGGCCGGCGTCTCCGACCCCAACGGCTACTACGGCCTCTCCAGCGTCTTCGTCGATCTCAACAACGACGGCAAACTGGACCTCGTCGTGGCCGACGACTCTACCCCAAACTACGTCTATCTCAACAAAGGCAACGGCACCTTCGAAGACGCGAGCTATGCCTCCGGGTACGCGCTCAACGAGAATGGGCGCGAGACCGCGTCCATGGGCATCGCCGTGGGCGACTACCAGAACAACGGCCGCATCGATCTGTTCAACACCACCTTCTCTGACGACTACGACGTGCTCTACCACAATGACGGCGACGCTAACTTCACTGACGTCAGCTACCAGGGTGGTGTCGCGGAGGTCAGCATTCCCTTCCTGGGCTGGGGCGACGGCTTTCTCGACTATGACAACGACGGCTGGAAGGACCTCTTTGTCGCGAACGGTCACGTCTATCCCAGCGTGGACAAGAATGATTGGGGCACCACCTTCGCGCAGCGCCCGTTGCTCTTTCACAACGTGAAAGGACAGCGCTTTGAACTCGTCCCGGCGGTGAAGGGGACCGGTCTGGCGGTGGTGCAGCCGGGACGCGGCGCGGCCTTCGGCGACCTGTTCAACGACGGCCGGATGGACGTGGTCATCAACAACATGGACCACCCGCCCACGCTGCTGAAGAACGTAAATCCGGACAAGCATCACTGGGTCGCGCTCAAGCTGGTCGGGGGTAGCAAGAACCCCGGCGGCCCCAAGAGCCCCCGCGACGCCGTGGGCGCCACGGTCTACCTCGCCAGCGGCGGCATCAAGCAGCGCGGCGACGTGCTGAGCGGCGGCAGCTACGCTTCCTCCAACGATCAGCGCGTGCACTTCGGCCTGGGCGATGCGACCACCGTCCAAAGCGTGGAGATCCACTGGCCCAGCGGTGCAGTCGAGAAGATCAGTCTGCCCGCCGTCGACCGGATCTACACCGTCGAAGAAGGCAAGGGCATCACGGCAAAGGGTGTCAACGCGAAGAGTAAGAAGGGTTGACATTTTTGAAGCACGGAGCGTGATCTAACCGCGAAACGGGGTGCCCCATTCTTTGCGCCTAATCCGGCTCGGCGTCATCCGCACTACTTAAGCGCAAAGGGTGGGCCTCATGCACCGGAGGCGCACCTTCGCTGAGTCCTTTTGTTGCCCGAACTTTTGCCTGGAAGTCATCGAGTGAAATGTGCAGCGACGCTCGCCCGCAGCCCGCTCATCCCCGAAAATTTTCCAGAACATGTGAGGGCGACGCTACCCGCTTATAACCAGTTCGCCGTTCACTTGCCCGGCTTCCGCGCCAGCGGAGCCGTGGAGCCGCGCACCACCAGCTCCGGGCGAATCGTATACTCGGCGGTCGTCAATGCAGATCGATCGCCGGTGGTGTACAGCGCGTGAAAGGCGCGGTCGGCGATGGCCGCGCGGGAGAGCCGCACTGTGGTGAGCGGCGGATAAAGAAACGCGCTGATCTCGATGTCGTCGAAGCCGATCACCGAGATATCCTCCGGCACGCGCAGGCCATGCTGATGGATCGCGCCAATGGCCCCGATGGCTGTAAGGTCGTTGGACGACAGGACGGCGGTAGGGCGGCTCTTGGCCTGCAGCAGACGCTCCATCGCCATGCGGCCGCCATCGATGCGGTGGTTGCCTATCTCGATTAAGCTGCGGCTGATGCTCAAATGGTTGCGCTTGAGCGACTTCAAAAACGCGTCGCGCCGCGTGCGTGCCGAGGCAAGATCCGGCGGTCCGCTGATGAAGCCGATGGTGGAGTGCCCCAGCGCCACCAGGTGTGCCACCGCATCGTCGATACCGCCGCCATAGTCAACCACGATGTTGCTGACGCCGCTCGCGGGCTCGCCTGTATCCAGCCGGCCGGTGTCGAGGAAGACCATGGGAATCTGCCGGCTGTGCAGGCGCTCGATCAGGTGCTCGCCCATCTCCGAGGTCATTACGGCCACGCCATCCACCTTGCGCTCCAGCATGCGCTGTACGCATAGCTCGGTGCGTTCCGGACTATAGCCGGTGTTGGAAACGATCACGTCCAGTCCGTGCTTGACGGCAATATCTTCGAAGTTTTTCACTAGCTCGGGGAAGAATGGATTGGTGATGTCGGAGATGATCAGCCCCAGCAAACGGCTTCGACCGGAGCCGAGCGCGCGCGCGTTGGTGTTGGGATAATAATTGAGAGCGGCGATGGCGCGGCGCACGCGCTCCGCCGTCTTGGGCGTGACCTTGTTGGAGCCGTTAATCGTACGCGACACGGTGGCAGTGGAGACCCCGGCGCGATGTGCGACTTCCTGTATGTTCATGCGATGTCCGCGAAAAACGCCCACGCGTGGCATGAGTGTAGGGAAAGTTGGGGAAAGGAACAACCGGTCTTCGGCGGCCGGAAGAGATGTCCATCTTGCTGTTGCTGTAATCGATTACAATTCGAGTGCACAATGGCCTTAATGGGAGAACCATGACCCGGCAGACCGCCTTTCCCCATCGCCGCTACAATCCGCTGCGCGGGCAGTGGGTGCTGGTCTCGCCCCAGCGCACCCAGCGGCCATGGCAGGGCGAAGTAGCGAGCACCGACACCACACCGCTGCTGCACTACGATCCTGCCTGCTACCTGTGCCCCGGGAATGAGCGCGCCGGTGGCCACCGCAATCCCCGGTACACCCACGTCTTCGCATTCGAGAACGACTTCGCGGCCCTGCTGCCGGATTCCCCAGCGCCTGCGGAGGAGGGCGCCAGTCCGCTCTTACGCGCGGAGCGGGAACGGGGTACGTGCCGCGTGCTCTGCTTTCATCCCGACCACAGTCTCACGCTGGCGCGGATGGAGTTGCCCGACATCGAGCGTGTGGTGGAGGCGTGGACCGGCGAGTATCGCGACCTTGCCGCCCGGCCGAACGTCGCGCACGTCCAGATATTCGAGAACCGCGGCGCGATGATGGGCGCCAGCAATCCCCATCCACATTGCCAGATCTGGGCCACGGAGCATGTGCCGGACGAGCCCGCCGCCGAGTTGCGCCACCTCGCAGACTATCGGCAGGCCCACGACGCGTGCCTGCTGTGCGAGTACACCGCGCTTGAAGACCGGCTGCAGGAGCGCACGGTTTGCGCCAACGACGAATTCCTGGCCGTCGTACCCTACTGGGCGGTCTGGCCGTTCGAGACGCTGCTCCTCAGCCGGCAACATACCGGTGCACTGCCGGCGTTTTCTTCCGCGCAGCGGAGCGGGCTGGCGGACATCCTGAAGCAGCTCACAACCCGCTACGACAACCTCTTTCAGACCAGCTTTCCTTACACCATGGGCTTTCATCAGGGAGCCGACCCGCTGCACCACTTCCACGCACACTACTATCCACCGCTGCTGCGCTCGGCTACGGTGAAGAAGTTCATGGTCGGCTTCGAGATGCTGGGCATGCCGCAGCGGGACATTACGCCGGAGAGCGCGGCCGAGCGCCTGCGCGCCGTCTCCGCGGATCACTACCTCACCGCACGCGCGGGTGAACGGAGCCCCGGCAACCCGAGCTCCGCAAGCCAGAGATCCGCAAGCCAGAGGCATATCTAATGACTCCCGGCCCGCCGTCCTCTTCCATTTCTCCATCGCCCATCGAGCATCTGCTGCTGCAAGCCGGCCTTTCCTCCTGCGTGCTCGAGAGCGAGCACCTGCGCGCCGTCGTCGTCCCCGCACTCGGCGGCAAGATCGTCTCCCTGGTCAGCAAACGCACTGGCACCGAATGGCTGTTGCCGCCGCTGCAACCCTATGCCTCCGCATCGCAGGCTCACGGATTTGAGCGCTCCGACGGAGGCGGTTTCGACGAGTGCCTGCCCACCGTGGGGGCCAGCGGCAGTGCCTCCGATCCAGTGCCTGACCACGGCGACCTGTGGCGCGTTCCATGGCACGGCGGCATGGTCGGAGGCGCGCTCGAGCTACATGCGCGAGCGAAGACTCGCTCGCTGCGTCTCACGCGCCGCGCCATCGTCGCCGGGGCTTGCCTCATGCTGGACTACGAACTCGAAAACACCGGCAATGCGCGAACCGACGTACTCTACTCCGCGCACCCGCTCCTGCACGTGCAGGCCGGCGACCGGATCGTCCTGCCCTCCGGCGTCACCTCTGTGATGGTGGAGAGCTCCAGCGGCGAACGACTGGGCCAGCCGGGCGATAGCATCGCCTGGCCGTTCGCTTCCGACGCCATGACCAAACAGATTCGAGACCTCAGCCTGGTCGGCTCCCCCGCCGATCTCTCCCCCGCCGATATTTCTGCCGACAAGCTCTTCGCCGGCCCCCTGCGCGAAGGCTGCTGCGGGCTCTTTCGTCCCGCGCTCGGAGAAGGCGTGCGCCTGCGCTTCGATCCGGCGGCGCTTCCTTACCTGGGCATCTGGATCTGCAATGGCGCGTGGCCTCTAACGGGCGTGCGCAAACAACACACGGTGGCCCTGGAGCCGACGACCAGCGACCGCGATGCGCTGGATGACGCCAGTGCCGCGAGCACCGCGCTATGGCTTGAGCCCGGAGACAAACCGAGATGGACGCTCGTCTTTGATCTCGTAGAGAGTGAGGCGTCATGTCGACAGAACACTCCGTAAGCGGCGAAGGCGAGGCGCTCCAGCCTGTGGATGTGACCGCCTTGCTGGCGGAGCATCGACAGCGCTTCGGCGCAGAGGGGCGAGCGTTTCAGGCGCCCGGCCGCGTGAACCTGATCGGCGAGCATACAGACTATAGCGGCGGTCTGGTGATGCCGGCGGCGATCGACTTCCACACTGTCGCCGCGATCAGTGGCCGGAGCGATGGGCACTCCGTTCTCCACTCCAGCAACTTTCGTGAGGAGGTGCGCTTTCCCGCAGACCACCTCCCGCAGAGCCCGCAGCACCGCTGGAGCGACTACCCGCTGGGTGTGGCATGGAGCCTCCACGAACGCGGCGTCTCCATGCCCGGCTGGAGCATCAGCATTCTCGGCAACGTGCCTTTGGGCGCTGGGCTCAGCTCCTCCGCCTCGATTGAGGTCGCGGTCGCGCTGGCCCTGTTATCGCTGAGCGCTACCACGATGCCGCGCAAAGAGATCGCGCTCGCCTGCCAGCGGGCAGAGAACGGCTTTGTCGGCGCGCAGAGCGGCATCATGGACCAGTACATCGCCTGCTGCGGGCAGCGCGATCACGCATTGATGATCGACTGCCGCTCCCTGGAATCGACACCGGTCCCGCTGCCGGAGAACGTGCGCCTGGTCATCTGCAACTCCATGGTCAAGCACGCGCACGCCGGCGGCGAGTACAACCAGCGCCGGGCGGAGGTGGAGGAAGGCACGCGCATCCTTCGCACCCACAATGCAGCCCTGGTCCAACTGCGGGATGCCACGCTTGCGGATCTTGCCGCCTGCCGCGCAGATATGCCGGAGCCGGTCTATCGCCGTTGCCGCCACATCATTACGGAGAATGCGCGCGTGCAGCAAGCCGCTCAGGCGCTCTCCGCCGGCGACCTGGAGCGTGTCGGTGTATTGATGCACGAAGCGCATGTAAGCTATCGCGACGATTTCGAAGCAAGCTGCCCGGAGGCAGACACGCTGGTCGATCTGGCGCGGCAACAGCCAGGCTTGATCGGCGCGCGGCTCACCGGCGGCTGCTTCGGTGGCTGCACCGTGAACCTGGTGGAGGCAGAGCATGCGGCAGCCTTTCGCCAGCACATGCGGACCGCCTACAAGCAAGCGACCGATATCGATGCGGAGATCTATCTCTCCCGGGCCGCCGATGGCGCCCACGCCATACCGTGATTGTCACCCTGAGCGTAACCGAAGGTGGAGTCGAAGGATCTGCTTCATCCCTGTATTTCAAAACCGGCGCGGAGCGCCGCTCAGCCAACACATACAGCGAACGAGTGACTCACGAGCTCTAGAACTCCTCTTTCCCCGGACGCCCCATCAGATCACGCGCCGCAGCCAGCGGCCGCTTGCCCCGGTGCAGAATCGCATCCACCTGCTCCGTAATCGGCATCTCCACGCCCTGCCGCCGGGCCAGTCCCAGCGCCGCGCTGGTCGTGCCCACGCCCTCGGCCACTTTGCCGCCCATAGCCGCCAGTATCTCCGGGAGCGCCCGCCCGCGTCCCAGTTCCACGCCCACCCGGCGATTGCGCGACAGCGATCCGGTGCAGGTCAACACCAGGTCGCCCAGCCCGGCCAGTCCCGCCAGCGTCTCGCGCCGGCCGCCGCAGGCGACCGCCAGCCGCGTCACCTCCGCAATGCCCCGCGTGATCAGCGCCGCGGCGCTGTTCTGTCCCAACTCCAGCCCGGCGATCACCCCCGTAGCCAGCGCGATCCCGTTCTTCAGCGCGCCGCCCAGTTCCACGCCCACCACATCGTCGTTGGTATAGAGCCGCAGTGTCGGGCTCGCGAACTCCCGCTGGAGATGCGCCGCCACTGCAAGATCGCTGGCCGCGATGGTCAACGCCGTGGGCGAGCCCGCCACCACCTCCTGCGCAAAGGATGGCCCGCTCAGCACCGCGCAGGGCAGTGCGAGTGAGTGCGCCGTCAGTACTTCGGCGATCACCTCGCTCATCCGCAGGGATCTTCCGTCTTCGATGCCCTTGGTCGCGCTGATCAGCAACTGTCCCGGTTGCAGATGCGGCGTCATCCGCTCATACACGGCGCGTACTTGGCTGGACGGCATCACGCCGACGATGATCTCCGCATCCTTGACCGCCGTGGCGAGATCGGATGTGGTCGCGATCGAGACCGGCAGCAGAAAGCCCGGCAGATAGACGGTGTTTTCGCCCGTGCTCTGAATGGCCTCCGCAATGGCCGGCGTGTGCGACCACAGCGTGATGCTGTGCCCGCCGCGATGCGCCAGGCTGGCGGCGATGGCCGTGCCCCAGGCCCCGCTGCCGATCACGGCAATCTTACTCATACAGGACGCTCATGCTGTCCGCTCATGCCAGCCGCTCATGCTGTCCGCTCAACCCGCACTCGCCGTTTGCGGCTCACGCTGCGCTCGCTGTCGCGGCTCATGCCGCGCTCGCTTTGGAACCGCCGAAGCGGTATTCCGTTCCATGCAGCAGTCGCCCGATATTCTTCGCGTGCTTGGCGATGATGATCAGCGGAACTACGATCTCCACCGCCAGCAGGAACGGAGTCTGCCGTCCATGGGCCAGCACGATGCATACGATGGGAAACGCGATGCACGCCAGTATCGACGCCAGCGAGACATAGCGTGAGAGCAGTACCGCGATGATGAAGGTGGCCAGCGCCGCCAGTGCCGCCCAGGGCGAGATGGCGAGAAAGACACCGAAGCCGGTAGCCACCCCTTTGCCTCCGCGAAAGCCCAGCCACACGTTGAAGATGTGTCCCAACAACGCGCAGAGCGCCGCCAGCGCTGCCAGGTTCTCCGCTGTCACTGCTGGAAGGTGCAGATGGCGCGCAGCGGTGTACGCCAGCAGCACCGCCACGTAACCCTTCGCCGCATCCAGCGCAAACGTCAGCGCGCCCAATCCCTTGCCGCCGGAACGCAGGACATTCGTCGCGCCAATGTTGCCGCTGCCGCTCTGCCGGATATCTTCCCGGCGAAAGACCTGCATCAGCAGCAGCCCGAACGGGATCGAGCCAAGCAGATATGCAATTGCGCCGAACACGAGGAAGGTGATGGGCATGGTCAAGTGCAGCTTCCAGCTGCAAGCTGCAAGCGCTGCGGCTTTGAGTGTACAAGAGGCCGCTCGTGCCACTTACCCTTAGCTGGAAACTAGGGAAGCCGGGGGCCCCATCCTGATGTAGCTGCGGCATGCGGGTGCCCCATTCTTTGCGCCTCACCGACTCGGCGTCATCCGCGTTCTCTAAGCGCAAAGGGTGGGCCTCATGCGCCCAAGGGCGCACCCGTCTTGGTCTGGCTTTTGCGCGCAGCGCGCGGCCGCCCGCCCGGCCAGGACTACATCAGCTTGCGGCGCACCATATCGAGCGCCTGCTGGCTCGCCCATGCGCGCACCCGCTCGCGATCGCCGGTGAAGTTCTTTTCCATCACCTCGGTATCCTTGCCGTCGGTGACCGCAACGTACACCAGACCCACGGGCTTCTCTTCCGTCGCGCCACCCGGCCCCGCGATGCCGGTGATGCCAAGCCCGTAGGTAGCGCCTGCGCGCCGCCGCATGCCTTCCGCCAGCGCGCGCGCCACCTGCGTGCTCACCGCCCCATGCTGCGCAATCACTTCCGCGTCCACATCCGCAAGGCTGGTCTTCATTGCATCGCTGTACACCACGGCGCCGCCCAGGAAGGAGCGCGAGCTTCCGCTGATTGCGGTCAGCCGTTGCGCGACCATGCCGCCGGTGCAGCTCTCGGCCACCGTCAGCGTCGCGCCGCGCATGCCCAGGTAGTAGAGAACGATCTGTTCCAGCGACTCGCCGTGCGAAGAGTAGAGCAGGTCGTCCAGCTCCTCCTCGATCCGCCCTGCCAGCTCATCCACCCGCTGCTGCGCCAGTTCGATCGCCGGCTTCTCACACAGCAGGTTCAACTGGATGTCGCCGGTGCCCGCCAGGATAGTGGTCTCAACATCCGGATAAAGCTTGTAGATCGGCGCAACGCGCGCATCGGCCGCCGACTCGCCGATCATGGCCGCCTTCAGCGTCCGCTTGGCCAGATAATGCGGCGGCAGCACGTTGCGCAGCCGCGGCATGCACTCCAGATCGAACAGCGGCTTCAGCTCCGATGGCGGCCCCGGCAACAGCACCAGGATCTTGCGATGTCCGGCGAAGACGGTGTCCAGCCACTGCGCCGGTGCGGAGCCGTTGGCGTTGGGCACGATGCTCGCGCCCTCCAGCACATCCGCCTGCTGCGCATTGTTCTCCGTCATGGTCATGCGCCGCGCGGCGAATCGCTTGTACAACTGCGCCACCACATCGGCGTTGCGGCGGATATGGATGCCCAGTGCCTCGGCCGTCGCCTGCCGCGTCAGGTCGTCTTCGGTCGGACCAAGGCCGCCCATGATGACCACGATGTCGGTACGGTGCGCCGCCGTGCGCACCGCCACCACCAGGTGGCTCATGCGGTCGCCGACGATGGTCTTGAACGCGACCTTCACGCCCAGTTCGTTCAGGCGCTCAGTCACAAACAGGGAATTGGTGTCCTGCCGGAAGGGCGTCAGCAATTCCGAGCCCACGGCGATGATTTCAGCGATCATCTGTAAAAGTTCTTTCTCCTGATCACGCTGGGTGCCCCATCCTGGCGCAGCCAGGGTGGGTTTTGGCGATGTCGCCATGCGAGGCGGGGGTCCCCTAGAGGAAGCGCAGCCCTTCCACGCCCAACGCTACATCATAAACAGCCGTGTGGGTGGAGATGATTGCGCTGCCGCTCGGAGCAAAGGCAAGACCCACCATGCCCGGGCCGGCGATCGCGAGTTCCGGTTCGTCGCCCGGGGAGAAGTCCGGAGCGAAGCGCAGGATGCCTCTGTGTCCGCGATGCGATGCCGCAACGTACAGGCCGCCGGCGATGTCTACGGCCAGCCCCTGCGGCCGCCCCAGCCCGCGATAGAAGACGCGGATGGTGCCATCGGTCGCAATCGCATACACCGCATCGTTGCTGGAGGTCGTCGGCCCCGTCACATACAGCGTTCCATCCGGGCCAATCGCCAGATGATACGCCGCCACGCTCGGTTCCAGCGTCGCGAAGACGAAGATCTGCCGATCCGGTGCGATCTTGAAGATGGTGCCGCTCCGGTCCCCGCAGAACAGGTTGCCCTCGGAGTCGAAGGCCAGACCCGTGGCCACGCCCATGCCCTCGGTAAACACTGAGGCCGCGCCCTCCCGCGTCACCCGATAAATGGTCCCTTCGTGCCGCGACGATACATACAGCAGCCCGCTCACATCGAACGCCAGCCCCGTCGGATTCACCAAACCGGTCACCAGCGCGTCCATGTCGCCCTCGGGCGAGATGCGATAGACGGAAACCGGCGATGGCTGCCCGCGCGGCCCGGAAAACGTGGCGTAGATGTTCCCCTCGGCATCGACCGCCGGGCTAGAAACCGGGTTGAGGTTCTCCGCGACCAAGCGGCCGAGTTTCAAGTTGACGGAGTTGCTGGTGGCGCCGTTCTGCCGCACCTCCAGCCGTCCCGTCTGCGCGCTCTCAGGAATGCGGATGGTCATGCGTGTGGGCCGGCTCAGCAGCACCGGCGCCAGCGAGCCATCGAGCACCGCCAGCGGCCGCCGGTCCCCGCTGGGGCCCAGTTGGCCTCCATGGATCTCTATCTCCCCGCCGGGCAACGCGGCCTCTGGCAGCACGGACTCAATGCGGGGCGTGGGTGTCGCTGCGGGGTCTTGCCTGGAAATTCGGATCATACGTGTATGCCTGCTCTCCCCAGTTTAGACGCTCACAACCGCGGCAGCGGTAAGACAGGTCTGGCATGAACATCTGTTCACTCCACCTGGAGGATAAATCGGGTGCCCCATCCTGAGCGTCGGGGGTCCCCGGTACGCGGTCTTTGCGTGCTGGGGTGGGGAGCGAAGGGTGGGAGGCCACTACACTTCACATGCGAATCGGCTTCTAAACCCACCAGTGCTGCATGACCGCCAGCACGACGAGCCCCGCCAAACCCGCGGCCAGATCGTCCAGCATAATGCCCCAGCCCCCGGGCAGCGCTTCGAGCTTGCGGATGGGCCATGGCTTGGTGATGTCGAACAGCCGGAACAGCGCCAGCGCCATCAGCGCATGCAGCCAGTCCGGATGGCACACGATCAGCGTGGTCCACTGCCCGGCCACCTCATCGATGACCACATGCCCCGGGTCCTCGCGCCCGCTTTCCCGCGCCACCCGCGTCGCCGCCGGTATGCCGATGACGGTCACCAGCACTACTGCCAGGAAGGTAAAAAAACCGAGCAGCCCATCGTAGGGAATGTAGGAAGTCTTTGTGGGAGTAGTGAAGGTCCATCCGGAATTCGAGTACACGCCCAGCCTGGCTGCGCAATACCACAGCGCCACCGCCTCCACTGAAGCCCACGTACCCGGCCCCGGCTGCAGCAGGCCCACACCGAAGAATGTTCCCGCCGCCCATGCCCACTTCGTCTTACGAGTCGCGGGCGCGGCGGATGGCCTACCCTTCGTCGTCCTCTTGGTTAGGGCGCCGCGCATGCTCACTCAGGCCTTCCAGTACCTCGGGATCAAGTATCGGCGACGAGATGCGATAGTCCCCGCTCGCCCACTTGCCCAGGTCGATCACCCGGCAGCGATCGCTGCAGAACGGCGCATCTTCCTCCGCCGGGTTCACTACTTTCTTGCAGATCGGGCAACGCAGTATGCGTCTTGCTTTGCTTGCTCTTTCTTCACTCATGGCTCGAATCTCTTGTGTTGGTCTCTCGTTCTACCCCACCACCCGCGCGACGACATCATAGTCGTGCGCTTCGGTAATCTCGCACTGGTAAAAGCTGCCCGGGACCAGCGCCTCATGCGGACCGAAGTCGTTGATGTACACCGTGCCATCGATCTCCGGCGCGTGAAACTGCGAACGCCCCTCCCACAGCAGCGGCGTCTCCTTCGATTCGCCCTCCACCAGCACGTCCATCGTGCGGCCCACCCACTGCTGCTTGCGCTCGCGGCTGATCGTCTGCTGCAGCTTCATCAGCGACCGGCGCCGCGCCTCGATAGTCCGCTTCGGCACCTTGGTCGCCTTATCGTACCCGAAGGCATGCGCGCCCTCTTCGTCGGAGTAGGAGAACGCGCCCATCCAGTCGAACTTCGCCGCGCGCACAAACTCCAGCAGCGCCGCGTGGTCCTCCGCCGTCTCTCCCGGAAATCCCACGATGAACGAAGTTCGCAGGGCAATCCCCGGTACCGCCGTCCGCACCTTATCGAGCGTCTTCAGAAAGATCTCCGCGTTCGCGCCGCGCCGCATCGACTTCAGCACATTCCCGCTCACATGCTGCAGCGGGACATCCATATACTTCACGATGCGGTCGTGCTTCGCGATGGTCTCAAGCAGCCGCCCCGTGATCTTGTTCGGATACGCATACAGGAAACGCAGCCAGGTCAGTCCCTCAATCTTTGCCAGCCGGTCCAGCAACGCCGCCAGCCCATCGCGCAGGCCTAAATCTTCGCCATAGCAGGTCGTATCCTGGCCAATCAGCGTAATCTCCCGGACACCCCGCGCCACCAGTTGCTCCGCCTCTGCCACCACCGACTCAAAGCGCCGCGAACGGAACTTGCCGCGCAGATTCGGGATCACGCAGAAGGAGCACGGATGATCGCAGCCCTCGGCGATCTTGAGGTACGCTGACGTCTTGCCCGTGGTCAGGATGCGCGGCATCGTCTCGTCGTAGAGGGCACTGGGCAACATCGCGGTCGCCCCCTCCCAGCTCGCGCGCGCAAACCGCCCCTGCCGTTCCCGCAGATCGCCCTCGGCCCGCGAGGTAGCATTCGTAACAACGGCTGCATCTGATTCGATCGGGTGCATCGACAATCCCACCGGCGCCATCCCGACCTGTGCTCTGCCAATCCGGGGCCTTCCGTTCTGCCCCAGCCCGATCTGCACCAGCGCCGGCGTTGCGGGCGCGCGGAACGCGGCCAGACCCGCCGCCTCCAGCACCATCTCGAGCTCGCCCGTCCCCACCACCGCGTCCACTTCGGGAATGTTCTTGCGGATCTCGTCGCGGTAGCGCTCCACCAAACACCCGGCCACGATCAGCTTCCGCGCCCGTCCGGTGGTCTTGTGCTGCGCCATCTCCAGAATCGTGTCGACCGACTCCTGCTTGGCCGAATCGATGAACGAGCAGGTGTTCACCACCAGGATCTCGGCCGTCTCCGGCGAAGTGGTCAGCTCCGCTCCAGCCCGGTCCAGCAGCCCCATCATTACTTCGCTGTCCACCAGGTTTTTCGGGCACCCCAGGCTCACGAAGCCCACCCTGGGCCGTGCCGCTACCGGGCGCTCTGCCGCAAGCACCGGCGCATCTTCGAGAGTCTGTAAGGGGGTCACCACTCTATTTTACCGAAGGATGTCTAAGGGCATGTGGACTGCGTCGTCACCGCCAAAGCGGGTGCCCCATTCTGAGCGAAGCGAAGGCTGGGCCGGCTGCGTCGTCACCACTAAAGCGGGTGCCCCATTCTGAGCGAAGCGAAGGGTGGGATTTCGTTCCGCTGGCTACAGTCTGGAAGCTTCTTCCATGCCGGGGGACCTACTGCGCACAAAATGGCCCGTTACCGTTGCTTCCTTCCGGACCTGGCGGGGTTGGCGGGATTCAGTCGCGTAGGACCCGGCACAGCGATCATATCAGCTACACTCGCCCGCCACACTAGCCCGTCACACTCGCGCGCCACACTAGGACGACTTGTCCTTAGCCGGCCTCTTCGCCGCAGGTGGCTTGGCGCGATGACCGGCTTTGGGCGCTGGCTTGCTCTTGGACTGCTTCGGTGTGAACTGATCGATTCTTTTCTCAGACATACGCCATGATTTCACATTCCGGAATCGCGCCAGCAGCATCGGCAGGGGCCCCTCTCGGAGCCCCGCATTCTTACCGCACGCCGCCGGATGCCAGCAGCGTCTCTCCCGTCAGCCATCCGGAGTCTGCCGACGCCAGAAATACCGCGATCGGCGTGATGTCCTCCGGCTGTCCAATCCGTCCCAGCGGCGTCTGCGCCACTAAGTTCGTCTGGAACTCGCTGCCGATGAATCCGGCGGAGTGCGTTCCCTCGGTCTCCACCATTCCCGGATTGATGGAGTTGACGCGGATCTTCTTCGGCCCCAGCTCCTTGGCCAGCACGTGGGTTACGGCATCCACCGCGCCCTTCGTCGCGGTATAGACAGCACTTGCCGGTGGCGTGATCTGGCTCACCGTCGAGCCGATGTTGATGACACTTCCGCCCTCGGCGCCAAATTGCTTGGCCGCTTCCTGGGTCGCCAGCAACAGGCCCAGCACGTTGGTGTCGAACTGCCGGTGGAAATGCTCCTCGGTGATCTCATGCAGCGCCCCAAACTCGTAGACGCCTGCATTGTTCACCAGCACGTCCAGCCGCCCGAATTCCTTCGTGGTCTCGGCGAACAACCGTTGCACCTCGGCCGCCTTCGCCACATTGCCCTGCACCGCGATCGCCTTGCCGCCCTTGCCTGTGATCTCCGCGACCACGGCATCGGCGCCTTTCTTGCTCGAAGCATAGTTCACCACCACCGACGCGCCCTCCGCCGCCAGGCCCTTCGCAATGCCCGCGCCGATGCCCTTCGATGCGCCCGTCACTACCGCTACCTTGCCCGTCAGTTTGCCCATAATGTTCCTCCATCATTTCGATATTTCTACAACTATCGAATTGATGGAGGGCGCAAGAAAAGGATTCGGATTCGCAGAGAAGTTAATAGTGGTGACGATGCGGGTGCCCATTCTAGCGAATCGGGGTCCCCGGCGAGCGCCTTTGCTCGCTGGGGTGATTCGCTAGGGTGGGGTCGTCCCCATCGGGGTTTGAGATCGTTAGATCAGGTCCGACTTGACCCGCTCGAAGTAGGCCTCCAGCACCTCGCGCCGCAGCAGATAGCTCGCGAACTTACCTTCGCGCTTCACGTGAATCAGGCCCGCTGTCTCCAGTTCCTTCATGTGGTGCGAGAGTGTGGCCGGGCTGATTTCCATGCAGCCGCGCATGGTCTCGCAGCGCAATGCCCGCTCGCACTCCCCCAGCTTGCGCAGGATCTCGTAGCGTCGCGGGTCTGCCAACGCCTTCGCAATGAGCTGCACCTGCTCCTGCCCCAGCACCTCTCGTCGCGATTCCACCATCTCCGAACTCCCGGCACTTTGCTGCTAGTGCATCTCTATCATCTTCCCTGTCACATGCATCTCGCCACTCAGTCCACTGGGGCGCTTGAGTCAAAGACCCAGGCATGCTTCCATATGTGCATGGCAACCTCCTCGGAATTCAACCTGGCCGAGACCATCGCCGTGCTCGCCCGCACGCCCGCCGCCCTGGACGCGCTGTTGCGCGGCATGCCGGACGTCTGGGTGCGCGGCAACGAAGGAAAAAATTCCTGGTGCGCGTTCGACATCGTAGGTCACCTCATCTCCGGGGAGCGCACCGACTGGATGCCCCGGCTGCGAATCATTCTGGAGAACGGCGAAGCGCGGCCCTTCGATCCCTTTGATCGCCTGGCGCAGTTCAAAGAGAGCCGAGACCGCCCGCTGGAGCAGCTTCTGCACGACTTCGCCCGCCTGCGAAGCGAGAACCTGGCTGAGCTGCAGGCCTTCAACTTGCAGCCGGAAGACTTCTCCCGGCGCGGAACGCATCCGGCGCTCGGAGTGGTGACGCTATCGCAGCTTCTGGCAACCTGGGCCGTTCACGATCTCACCCATGTGCATCAACTGTCCCGGGTGCTGGCTCACCGGTATCGTGACGCCGTCGGCCCCTGGAGCGCCTATCTCGGCGTACTGCAGTGCAATGCGCATAGCACCCCGTGACCATCGAGCTTCAAAAACGGCTGCAGGATTACGGCTGAAGCGCACCGCTACTGTCCCGCCCGGTATCGCTCGTCGCTCACCTGTTCCATCCATTCCACAACCTTCCCGTCGAGCTTTTCCTGGATGGCGATATGCGTCATGGCCGTTGTCAGAGTGGCCCCGTGCCAGTGCTTTTCACCGGGCGGGAACCAGACCACATCTCCGGGACGGACCTCCTCGACCGCGGCGCCTTCACGCTGAACCCAGCCGCAGCCAGCCGTGACGATCAGCGTCTGGCCGAGCGGGTGGGTATGCCATGCAGTCCGCGCGCCCGGCTCGAAGGTGACGCTTGCCCCCTGAACACGTGCCGGGTCCGGCGCCTGGAAGAGAGGATCGATCCGTACCGCGCCGGTGAACCAATCTGAAGGCCCGTTGCCGGAAGGTTGCGAACCGTTGCGTTTGATCTCCATCCCCTGATGATATTCCGGGACTAGGCGCCCCTGTGCATTCAACTGACCGACTGCTGAAATCCGGCTGCCCGAAATCCGGCTGCCCGAAATCCTGGCTGCCCGAAATCCCGGCTGCCCGAAATCCCGGCTGCCCGAAATCCCGGCGGCCCGAAATCCCGACTTCATAGACACTCACCCCTTCCTCAGCGAGAATGAAGAGCGTGCCTACCTTCGGAGATCAAGCAATTTGAACGTCGCCTCTTCGCAAACAGACCCATCCGCCCCAGCCGCGACCCCGCGCAGCCCCTTCCGGGCCGGGATTCGCGCCAAGATCAGCGCGCTCGGCACCTATGTTCCACCCCGCATCCTCTCCAATGCCGATCTCGAAAAGATGGTCGACACCAACGACCAGTGGATCACCGAGCGCACCGGTATTCGCGAGCGCCATCTGGTGGGGAACGGCGAGGCCACGGCCTCCATGGCGGTTGAGGCGGCCAAGCGCTGCCTGGCCGAACGTGGCATCAGCGGCGCGGACGTCGAAGTCATCCTCGTCGCTACCGTCACGCCCGATATGCTCTTTCCCTCCACCGCCTGCCTGGTGCAGGACCGGCTGGGCGCCAAGGGCGCCTGGGGCTTCGACCTCTCCGCCGCCTGCTCCGGGTTCGTCTATGCGCTGCAGGTCGGCGCCAAGCTGATCGAGAGCGGCGCGCACAAGAAGGTGCTGGTCATCGGCGCGGACACCATGTCCTCCATCATCGACTACACCGATCGCAGCACCTGCGTGATCTTCGGCGATGGCGCCGGCGCTGTTCTGCTCGAACCGGCGGAAGCCGGAGAGACCGGCATGATCGACTACATCCACGAGATCGATGGCGCCGGCGGCCCGGCCCTCAACATGCCCGGCGGCGGCAGCCTTCATCCGTCCACCGCGGAGACGGTCGCGCACAAGATGCACTACGTCCATCAGGACGGCCAGGCCGTCTACAAGTACGCCGTGCGCAAGATGGCCGAGGTCTCCGAAAAGCTGCTGCAACGGAACGGCGTCGAGGGAAGCGATCTGGGCTGCTTCATCCCCCATCAGGCCAACAAGCGGATCATCCTCTCCACCGCCGACCGCCTCGGCCTGCCGGAAGAGCGCGTCATCATCAACATCGACCGCTACGGCAACACCACCGCCGGCACCATCCCGCTCGCCATGGGCACCGCCCGCGAGGAGAATCGCCTCAAAAAAGGCGACCTAGTCCTGCTCGCCTCCGTCGGCGCCGGCTTCACCACCGGAGCCACCCTGCTGCGCTGGGAGATATAGCCCGCCTGCAGACAGGCTTTCACTCCGCGGCGGTCGTGATCCGGGCGCAACGCCAACGTGACCGCCGGAACCACGATCTGCTAGCATCTTCTCCGGTCCTACTGCCATGCCCAAATTTGTCATCGAGCGCGACGTGCCGGGAGCGGGAAGTTTGTCGGATGCCGAGTGGCAGAAGTTAGCTCGGACATCGGTGAACGCTATCAAGTCCATTGGCCAGCAGATCCAATGGCTGCAGAGCTACGTCACGGACGACAAGATTTACTGCGTCTACCTCGCGCCCGACGAGGCCACTATCCGCGAGCACGCCAAGCGTGCCGGGGTTCCCGCCAACCGTGTTTCGGCTGTGCGCCGTATGATCGATCCGACCACCGCCGAGTGAACGCTCGCGCCTCCCGCTACTCGAGCGACAGCGCGCGGGCGATAGCTTCCTCCGCCGGTATCGCCCACCCCTCCATCCACGCGGAGGCGCCTGCCGTGTTGCTCATTGCCTGCCGCGCCGCGCCCAGGTCTTGCTCCAGCCGGGCGCGTTCTGCGAAATTAAGCAGCGCGCCTATGGTCTGGCGAAGTGCGGCCGCCGCGCCCGCCAAGTGCAATGAGCGCTCCGGCTTTGCCTCGCTCACCGCCAGGCATGCGAAGCACTCCAGCACGCGGGCGATCCCCCGTTTCGACCCGAGTCTCTCAAATACCCGCAGGCTCTCCTCATAGAGGGTGCGCGCCGCGCAGTAGTCCTTCCTTTCGAGCGCCAGGTCTCCCAGATCAGCCACTGTTCCGGCAATGCCCGAGGAGTCCCGCAATGCGCGGAAGGCAGCCAGGCTTTGCTCATAGAGAGCCCGCGCTGTCTCCGCTTCTCCCTGCTCGCGAGCTACATCGCCCTGATGATCGAGGGACCATGCCATGCCCGTGCGGTCTCCCAGCTCGGCAAAACTCGCACCGCATTCCTCATACAGTGAACGCGCGCGGGCATAATCACCCTGCAATCGGACCACCCCGGCCAGGTTACTAAGCGTGCGGGCCGCAGCCATTCGGTCCCCCAACTCGCGACACGCCGCCAGGCTCTCTTCGAAGAGCGCACCCGCCGCCGCCAGCTCGCCCCGGGCATGGAAAATCGCCGCCAGCGCGTTCAGTGACACCGCGACGCCATGGTTGTCCTTCAACTCCCGCGCGATCCCAAGACTCTCCTCTAGTAGCTCCTCGGCCGCCGCATAGTCGCCCTGATCGCCCGCCAGAGCGCCGGCTGCGAATAATGTCCTGATCCGCTTCCGGCTCCGGGCCGCCGCGCCCGGAAGCCTGAGCAGCCGGTGTAGGCGGTCGCGTCCCTCGGCCAAATGCTCCCGGGCCTCCCAAAAGGGAAACAGCGCGTTCGCGAGGCGCATACCCCAATCTGCGTCCTCGGTCTGCGTCAGCCATCTCAGCGCGGCGCGCAGATTGTCATGCTCCATCTCGACCCGTTCCAACCATTCCGCGTGCGCCGCCTCCGCGCCGCCGGCAATTGCTTCCTCCGCCAGCACCAGATAGTAGGCCGCATGGGCGCGCCGCGTCGCCTCCTCCTCGCCGCTGGGCGCCAGTTGCTCCAGTCCGTAATCGCGGATGGTCTTGAGCATTGTGAAACGTGGTTCGCCTGCTCCCCGCTCCCACTGCTGGACCAGGCTCTTGTCCACCAACGAGGCCATGCCGTCGAAGACGTCCAACTCAAGATCCCCCCTGGTGTCGCAGACCGCCTCTACTGCCTCCAGGGTGCACCCACCCACGAACAACGAAAGCCGCCGAAAGAGCCTCTGCTCGGCGGTGTTCAAAAGGTCATAGCTCCAGTCCATCGCACCGCGCAGAGTCTGCTGGCGCGCTGGCAGGTCGCGGGCGCCGCCGGTGAGCAGGTGCAGCCGGCTCCCCAGTCGCACCTGCATGGCGGAAGGTGATAGCAGCTTGATGCGCGCCGCGGCTAGCTCGATAGCCAGTGGCAAACCATCCAGTTGCACACAGATGGTAGCCACGGCGGTCGAGTTCTCTTCCGTGATCTCGAAGTCTGGCTTCACCGCGCGGGCGCGCTTCCGGAATAGACTCACCGACGGGTACCGCACCAGCGCCTCCAGCGGCAGCATTGGCTGGAGATCGGGCACTCCCAAAGTCGGCACCGGGAACTCGCGTTCACCGTAAAGGTGCAGCGGAGCCCGGCTGGTGACCAGCACTTTGAGGTTGGGACCGGCGGTGAGCAGATCCGCCACCGTGGGGGCTGCGGCGGTCAGGTGCTCGAAGTTGTCAAACAGTAGCAGCATCGGCGGGCATAAGGGATTCTGCAGGTACTCCCTGAGTACCTCAAACGGGAACTGCCCCCCAGACTGCCCTTCAGCTTGGCCTCCTGACTCCCCTCCAGACTCGCGCAAGCCCAGCGTCTCTGCGATCAACACCGGTACCAGTGCGGCATCGTTCAACGAGGCGAGCGGGATCATATAGATCCCGCCGGGGAAGTGGCCGGCCAGCTCGCGCGCCGCTTGCAGCGCCAGGCGGGTTTTGCCAATCCCTCCCGGGCCGGTGAGCGTCACCAGTTGCACGTCCGGCCACTGCAACAGCCCCGTGAGCGCTGCCAGTTCTTTTTCCCGGCCCACGAACGGAGTACGCTGCGCGGGAAGATTGCTGGGGCGAATCGCCGCTGCGGCCGCCGGGGCTGCCAGGGAGCGGTCGCGCAGCGCCGTCAGATCGCGCGCCAGATCCCGAGTGGAGGCGTAGCGTTCCCCCGGTTCCTTTGCCAGGCAGCGTTCAATCACCCAGCAGAGTGGCGCGGGAATCTGACGGTTCGCCGTCGAAAGCGGCTCCGGGTCATCCCGCAGAACAGACGCCAGCGTCTCCGCCGGAGTGCCTCGACGAAATGCGGGCCTTCCCGCGGCCGTCTCGTAGAGCACCAACCCCAGGGAGAATTGGTCGGAGCGGAAGTCCAGCGGCCGTCCGCTCGCCTGTTCGGGAGACATGTAACCGAGCGTGCCCAGCAGCATGTCGCTGCCGGTGCGCAGGCCTTCCAGTGTGGGAGCGTCAGAGGAATCGGAGCCCA
>JBPCNO010000081.1:0-15963 GCA_051001135.1 Acidobacteriaceae bacterium | reverse complement strand
G
The DNA here is from genome assembly GCA_051001135.1 of Acidobacteriaceae bacterium. Lineage (GTDB taxonomy): Bacteria > Acidobacteriota > Terriglobia > Terriglobales > Acidobacteriaceae > CAWHMN01. The sequence continues at coordinate 15,962 of JBPCNO010000081.1, read as the reverse complement.
TTCTCTTCAATTCCAAATTTCAATGCACGTGGATGGTGATTCCCCGCCCCAGCACCAGCACATCGGCGAGCAGCACCAGGGCCGCGATGCCGATGATGAAACAGTTCCGTCGCAGGGTCGCCGCCGTGCCGCCGCTCGCTTTCCCACTACGGATGTGTCGCTGCGCTCGCAGGGTGATGCCGGGAATGCGCAGCAGCCCGTACGCGCCGCCAAACGAGGAAGCAGCCGCGGAGATGAGCACCAGCTTCCAGCCCATCGGGTTGCGCGCGCCGGCGGCGCATGCGGTCAGGCCAGCGGCCAGGTAGGGCGTCAGCGTGAGGTGGCGGAGGCGGCTCTTCATCCCGGCCGGCTGCGCGGGAATGAGCCGGGCAAGCTCAAGCGCCAGCAGCCACATCGATGCCCCATAGGTCACGATTCCCAATAATGTGAGACCGGCCCGCCACGCCCAGATATGGCGGAAGCCGGCGATCACGGCCGCCCAGTCGCCGATCCCGCCGATTCCTGAGAACAGGAAGTAGCCGGTACCGAGCAGCAGGTTGAAAGCAGCGAGCAGCCATACGAAAAAGCGCGGCGCGAAACCGCGAGTGCGCATACCGCGCAGCGCTCCCCAGCACAGCAGACCGGCCAGCAGATTGACCAGCGTGCCGCCGGCTTCGATCCACCGATTGCTGCGGTCTGCGTCAAGGTAGGTCGAGGTCAGCACCATCTTGGTCGCACCCGAGAGCCAGGCCACGCCTCCATGCCCCAGCCCTTCGTGCAGCACATTCGAGATCACATAGGCCAGCAGGCCGAGGGCGATCAGGGTCAGGGTGTCGTCCGGGGAGCTATTCCAGGAATTGGCGGAGGGGCGTTGGGCGATTTCGGCAAGCGATCTCGAGGCTTCTTTGTTCGGGTTCATGGGTCGCCGCCTTCCACTTCGCATAGCACTCTGCATTGCAGAGTAACCACGTGCAACACAACTCTGAACCGCAGAGTTCTCTATGTCAAGACGAATTTTCGGAATTCTTACAAGCTGCGAGCAGGCTGCAGGCGACGTTAGATGGGGCCGCGATCGCGGCGCAGGCGGACGGCTGCCGCGAGGAATGCGGCAGCGACGGCGAGACCGATCCACAGACCTGGGCTGGTCAGGAACTGGCCTGGGTTGAGATGTGTCATTAGATTCATGTTCATGGTCGGGGTGAAAGCTGCGCCTTCCTTGCCGCCGCCCAATCGGGACTTCAGCATGGCGGCGAAATGCGAAGTGTTGAAGGCAATCTTCTCCACCACGCCAATCGCGAGCAGCGGTAAGGTGGCCCAGAGAAAAGGCGCGCGGCGCGCCCAGGCCGAGACCAGCAGCAGCCAGCCGTAGATGGGCGCATACCAGAGCGCGTGAATGGCGACAAGGTGGTAGAGCAGCATCAGCCACATCTGCACCAGCGGCACATGGGTCCATAGCGTCGTGACGCTCACACCGCTGCCCAGCAGTACTGCGGCGTTGAGCAGCAGCATGATCGATTGGGTGGCGACGGTGATGGCGAAGGTGAGCAGCGGAAGAACCACGAGCGGAATGCTGGCCTTCGCGAGCACGGTGGTGAGGTCGGAGACCGGCAGCGACTTCCAGAACAGGATGCTGCGGTCGCGGCGTTCGCCGTAGAGCGCATCGAGACAGTAGAAGACCGCGACGATGAAGGTGGTCGCCATGATCAGAAGCGCAGCGACGTCATACGGCTGCAGCGCGATGGCTTCGCGGCCCTGATGCAGCGCCAACTCGAATTGCATCCTGGCCGACGGCCGAAGGGCGCTGATCAGGAATCCGATGAGAACCAGCGCCGCGACGGCGAGAGGCGCGAGATAGATGGAGCGGTTCTCCCACAGTTCGCGCCGCACCGACCAGTACATGCGCCGGGTTGGCGGGATGACCGCGGGCGCGATTGCCTGCGCTTCGAGGGAAGCCTGGGGCAAGGCGTTCGATTGCATATTCATCGAGCCGCTCCGTTCTGCCGGCCTGCCTGATTGCCGATCACGGCAACGAACAGGTCGGCGATGCTGGGCGTCCGCACCTCGCCCAACGCGGCGAGCTGCTGGCGATCGACACGATCGAACAGCAGGATGCTGCGACCGAACACCTCGCGCTCGTGGATCGGCTTGAGCGCCCGTGCCGCGGCGAGCTGCTCGGGATGCATCATCACTTCCAGATAGCGCCACTCCAGCTCTTCCATGCTGCAGTCGAATACGATGCGGCCGCGGTGGATAAACATGAGATCGGTAAGGACGTGCTGGATCTCTTCCACCTGATGTGTGGTCACGACGATGGTGCGGCTGCGATCGTAATAGTCGTTCAGCAGCGAGTCGTAGAACTGCTTGCGATAGAGAATGTCGAGGCCAAGCGTCGGCTCGTCCAGCACCAGCAGTCGCGCGTCGATAGCCATGACCAGGGCGAGGTGCAGTTGGGCCACCATGCCCTTCGACAATTCCCTGACTTTGCTGGCGCGCGCGATGGTGGTCTTCGCGAGGAAGCCTTCCGCCTTCGCCCGATCGAATCGGGGATGCACGCCAGCGACGTAGTCGAGCGCCTGCGAGACGCGCATCCAGCGCGGCAGCACGGCGACATCGGCAATGAAGCAGACATCGCGCATGAGATCATCGCGCTCCGTCCAGGGGTCGCGTCCGAGCACGTTCAGCTCTCCCTGATAGGGAGTGAGGCCGAGGATCGCGTTCAGCGCGGTGGTCTTGCCTGCGCCGTTAGGACCGATGAGCCCGAGGATGCGGCCCTCGTCAACACGCAGATTGACGCCGTCGAGTGCGATGGTTGTGCCGAAGGCTTTGCGGAGGCCGCGGGCTTCTATGCATGCCATGGCTTCAGCGCTCCTCCTTTGAAGGATTTCCGGGGGAGAGATTTGACGCGGGAGCATTTGACGCGGAGGGAGCGGACGCGGCGGTGTTCGGCGGTGCGGCCTCGGAATGCGACCGACGGGTTGCGGCGTCCAGGAGTTCTTCCGCCCTCAGGCCGAGCCGCTGCATGGTAGCGTAGACCCGGGGCCATTCTTCGTCCAGAAACTTCAGCCGTTCGCCCTCGAGCAACAGGCTGCGTGCGCCGGCATTGATAAACATGCCGCGGCCTCGTTTGGTTTCGACGAGCCTCTCGTCCACCAGTTGCTGATAACCCTTCAGCACCGTGAGCGGATTGACGCGGTATTCGGCCGCGACATTGCGCACGGAGGGCAGCGGATCGCCTTCCTTGAGAACGCCGTCGAGAATCATAGCGACGACACGGTCCCGAAGCTGGCGGTAGATCGGCTGGCTGTCGTTCCACTGGAAATCCATCCTGCGTTCCAAATAGTCCTTGCCGGAGACCCCCTCGGTCACTCTGCCCGCTTGAGGTCGAAGTGCGCGTGGAGGGCCTTGTCCCCCGGCATCATATAAGTCCAGTCCTCGATGTGGTGGTTGGGGTCGATGATGGTAAAGACGGCGTGGTCCATGTGCCCCTGCTGGGTGCCTCCCGAGACGTCAAGGAATTCGAATTCTACCGACTTCCCGTCCGGCGAGGTGCTGGCAACCATGCGAGGCCGGTTTCCAGCATCGCAGTAGTGCGTCAGCAGCAGGCGATTGTTATCCAGATAGAACATGGTGACAGGATGGTCGTACTTCGCCGGGTCCTCCGGCGTTCCCGCTTTGTTCATCTCGTGCACCAGCGCGTTTCCCCGGGAGGTGATGCGCATCGAGACCTGTGTGGATGTGCCCTGCCCCATATCGTGCATCGGAGGGTTGGTGGTCACCGGGCCTTGCCAGGTGCCGGCGAGGGTTTTCAGCAGGGTGAACGACTTTTGCGCCCGCGACTGATTTTGCGCGTCAGACTGGGCGAAAGCCACAGGGGTGAGCGAGATCAGAACGGCGGCCAGGATCAGACGGAGGGGTTTCATGGGGCATTCTCCTTGGAGTTCATTTGTCTTGCTCTTCGGGCCTGAGCTAATCTGCTGCTGTACTGATATACTTATCTATAACACTACCGATGTGTCAAGCTGTTTTTCATTTTTCTTTGGACCACAAAGCGTGCAGACACGGAGATTCCCGGTGAGCCGTCGGCGTACAGGGGATTTCAGGAATCGGGAGTTCGGGTCTACCTGCCCGGGCGGCCAGAGGGGCGGACACCTGCGCGATGGTTGCGGGGTGTGGTCGAGTTAAGAGGCCGGCAACGCTTCGGCGATCCAGGTCTCGAAGGATGCAAGGCTCTCGTCGCGGCCGAGGAAGTTCTTGACCAGCGTTCGGCCGGGTTCTGAGCCGCCGCGATCGAGCACCGCCTCGCGGTAGCGCATGGCTGCGGGGCCTTCCAGGAGCGACGCGCCGTCAAACTGGTTGAAGAAGTCGATGGCGATCACCTTGTCGTAGAGATAGGTGTAGTAGTTCGACGAGTAGCCGACCAGGTGCCCGAAGCTGGCGTACATGCGGTTGCCGTCGATCCAGGTATAGGGCAGGAAGCGCTGATAATCGCTCTGCAGCAGCGCGTCTAGATCCAGGGACTCCGGGTTGCGGTCGTGCACATCGAGCGAGTAGCGGGTGTAGAAGAGCTGAGTGCGGACCCAGTCGGCGCGGCCGAAGGCGCCCGCGCGGTTCATGATTTCGACCAGGTCGGCGGGGATCGGCTCGCCGGTCTGGTAGTGGCGGGCGAAGCGCTGCAGCAGTTTGGCGTCGCGGAAGAACTCTTCCAGCATCTGCGATGGCACTTCGACGAAGTCGCCCTCGGTAGCGATGCCGCTAATGCCGGCCCAAGCCTGCTGGCCGCCCAGGATGGCGTGCATCAGGTGGCCGAATTCGTGGAAGTAGGTGACCACGTCGGAGTGTTGCATCAGGCCGGGATCGTCTGGCTTGCCGCCGGGGAAGTTGCAGATCAGCGCGGCCTCGGGCAATTGACGGCCGCGGATGCCGGGCACCAGCGGCGCCGCGCTGAACCACTTGTCCTTGCCCTCGCGCGGGTGCATGTCCAGATAAAAGCGGCCCTTGCGCTCGCCACCGTCCATAACGTCCCAGGCAGAGACCGCAGGATGCCACACCTCTGCATCCGGTGCTGGCCTGAATTCGACATGGAATAATCGAGCCGCCGTCTCCAGCACACCAGCCTCCACCTGCGCGTAGGGAAAGTAGGGCCTGACCACCTGTGAGTCAAAGGCATAGGCGGAGCGGCGGTACTGCTCCTGCCAATAGCCGCGGCTGGCGGCGTCGATGGCGGTTAGGTCGGGCTGCTCGCCCTGAGCCTCACGTTGAGCAAACTTCAGCACCGTCCGATACTCGCGCTGGGCGCCTTCGCGGGTGGCCGTCTCCAGACCGTCCAGAAACTGCTTCATATTGTCAGCCGAGCCGATCATCTGGTCGGCGGTGGCGAGGTCCGCCCAGGTGGCGAAGCCGAGCAGGTTCGCAATCTCGTGCCGGGTGCGGAGCAGATCGAGCAGGAGCTGCTTGTTCGCTGGAAAGGCACGGGTGTTGTAGGCGAGAAACATGCGCCGGCGGAGCGTTTCGCTCTGGGCGAAGGTCATGACGGGCAGGTAGTCGGGATAGTCCGTGGTGAGCTCGACGGTTCCGAATTCGGAGGGTGGATGGTTACGGATGAAGTCCTCCGGCAAGCCGGCAAGCTCCGCCGGATCCTTCGCTTCCACGCGCCGCGTGCCCTCCTGCACGTTGCGGCTCATCGTCAGGCCGAGCAGGGTAGCGTTGTCCTGAAGCTGGCGCAGGCGGGCGCGGGTCGCTTCGTCCCGGTCTACGCCGGCCAGCCGGTACTGTAGCAGGGTCCGCTGGGCGTAATGGCGCGTGGCCGCGTCGGCGCCGGAGAGATCTGCCGCCTGCAGCGCCTGATAGACCGCGGGATTGAGCGAGAGCGCGGTTGCGGCCTCGGCAACGCGCTGGGCCAATTGCTGCGCCTTGTCGCGTACCGCTTTGTCCGGATGCACGCTGTCGAGCAGCGAGCACTCCGAGGCTGCCACCGAGAGCGCGGCGACGGCCTCGTCATAGGGACGCCAGGTATTCTCCGACATACGGGCATCGGTGACTGCCAGCAACTGCGCTAGGCTGGATGCATGCGCTGTCAGCTTGGCTGTCGCCCACGCTTCCAGGTGCTCCGGTTCCAGCGTCGATGCTCCGTCTACGCCTTCTACGCTCCACGCGTGCTGCCCCGCGGCCTTGATCATCGCGCTCTCCAAACCGGATGTTTCCTTTCTGCTTGGCGTGCTCTGTAACCCTGCGTTCAGCGTATCGCAGACCGCGACTCGCCCGCTTGGGATCGCCTGCATTTCGGCGCTCGAACTGCAATCGCTTGCATCCCTTGAGGAGGGTAAGTAGTATGCCGCCATCCCTCGGATGCCCGCGTCGCGACAACTCGCAACCGCTCACCACCTGCGAGGACGCATGGGGCGGGTGTGCATCGCGGTCACCGGCAGCAGCGTGGTCGAGATGCTGGAACGCGCGGCAGCCGCTGCGAGCGACTATCCCTTTCTTGAACTACGCCTCGATTACCTTAACAATCCCCTGGCCGCTCTGCCCAAGCTGAAACAGTTCCTGGAGGAACGGAGCGACCTTGTCGCCATTGCGACGTGCCGCCGTACGGAAGGCGGCGGCCGCTTTGTGGGCGAGGTGCGCGAGCAGTTAGAGGTGCTGGAGAAGGCCGCCTTGCTGGGCTTTCACCTGGTGGATATGGAGATCGAGTCGGCTGAGCAGCTCAAGGAGGCCGAACTCGACCGTCTGCGTTCGCGCGGGGCGGCGCTGCTGCTCTCGTATCACGACTTCAGCGCCACCAAAGACCTGGATAGCGTGCTGGACCGCATCCTGCCGTACGAACCGGAGTTCATCAAGATCGTCTCGACGGCCAAGACCCTGAGCGACAATGTGCGCATGCTGCGGCTGCTGGAGCGGCATAGCGACCGCGTTAACCTGGTTGGGATCTGTATGGGGGAGGCGGGGGTCATCAGCCGCGTGCTCGGCCTGCGGGCGGGCAGCGCCTTCACCTTCGCCGCCGCGAGCGCGGGGAAAGAGACCGGGCCGGGACAGATTGCAAGCCGCGCGCTCACCGAGATTTATCGCATCGGCCAGGTGGACCGCGCCACGCGGGTCTATGGTGTTGCGGGCAATCCGGTGCGCCACTCGCTGTCGCCGGCGATGATGAATGCAGCCTTTCGCCGCCTGACGGTAAACGCAGTCTTTCTTCCCCTCGAGACCAGGCGGCTCTCCGACCTGCTGACACTGGTACGTGAGGTGCCGCTCCACGGGCTCGCGGTAACGATGCCGCTCAAGGAAGAGATACTGCCGCACCTGACCAAGACCGATCCCCTCTCCGCCAGGGTGGGAGCGAGCAACACGATCGTGCGCGGTGCGGACGGCAAGCTCTTCGGCTTCAATACCGATGTCGGCGCAGTGCTGCGACCGCTGGAGCGGAGGCTCACGCTCAAGGGTGCGCGGGTGCTGGTACTGGGAGCCGGTGGCGCGGCCCGGGCGGCAGTCTTCGGATTGGTGGAGAAGGGCGCGGAGGTACTCATCCTGAACCGGACGCCGGAGGCGGCGCAGCAACTGGCGCGGCAGGCCAAGGCGAAGAGCATCAAGCGGGAGCAGGTGGCAAAGTCGAAGTTCGATGTCATCCTCAACGCCACACCGGCGGGGATGCGGGACGTGAAGCTGCAGTCCATTCTTGAGCCGGATGAGGTCAATGCCCGGCTGGTCTTCGACATGGTCTACAACCCGGCCGATACCCCGCTCATCCGGATGGCGCGCGAGAAGAATATCGCCGTGATCACCGGCGTGGAGATGTTCGTGCAGCAGGGAGCGCGGCAGTTCGAGATCTGGACGGGAAAGCCGGCGCCAGAGGAAGAGATGCTGCGGGTGGTGGTGCACGCGTTGCGCCAGCAGGCCGGGGAAAATTCATAGCGCCGTAGTGCTCATCACTCACCTATTGCTAGATGACAGAGAGGCCGGGGATGAGCAGGAAGCGACGCACGTTGAGCGTGGCTAGACCGAAGCCAAGATGCAGCGCCGTGGCTCCGATCGCGAGATCCTCAAACGCAATGGCAATGCCCTGAGCCGCTTGCTGGCCTTCGATGCGCCCAGTAAGTCTGGCTATCTCCAGTGTGAAGGGGTAAACGGGAAAGTCGTCGCACAGCCGCTCGATGAACATCAGACGCCGCAGTTGGTCTGCGTTGTTCTTAGAACGGTAAGCCCCATGCGTCAGTTCGGCAATGGTTACGACGGAGAGGCCTATGTCTACCTCGCCATAGGCGATCCGCATCTGTTCAAGGATTTGCAGAACGGAATGACCGCGACGTTCGGAGGTGATAACAATACTGGAATCAAGAATCAATCCCACGCGGGCGGATCCCACGGCTTGCGATTGTGGATGATCTCCTCCACATCGGCCGCGAAGCCGGCATCAAGCACCGGCGCCTGTCCGGTCTGGTCCTCGTGCATCTTCGCAATCGCAATGCACTCGGAAATAGAGCGGTGGGGAGGTACCGGTGAGCGGAGCACGGCCACCGGGCCGGCACCGGATTCGATGATTACCTCGGCCCCGGCGCGGACACGGACCATCAGTCCGGCGAAGTCCAGAGCTGCATCGGCTTCCGAGATGCGGATCACTGCCATGCCCATGATGATACCTCGATGCGCTGCGCCCGGCGGAGCGACTCGGCGTTTAAACGATTACCTCCGCGCCTTGCGTTCCCTTTCCTTTGGAGTTGCCAGTCTTCTTCTTAGAAGACTAGGATGTGCGGTAGTTCGGCGCAGCCATGCGTGCGGCGTGCCAGGACGGTTTGTTGTAAGCGTGTTGCAGAAGCCTTGTGCCTACATAAAAAGAACTGGCGGATAGCTTTCGCCAGCGTCAATGGAGCTACCCTCTATGGCGTGGTACGCCTACTGTATCAGCGAGAAACAGGCATTTCCTGAACTCGCCCGTCACCGCAAACCGGTTCCGATGCAAGCAGTTACAGGAATCGCCGGAAATCAAATCTTCCTTTACCCAGCCAGTGATCTCGCCGTAATCGTCTCGGAACACAATCCCCTGGAAACTCTGGACCAACAAGCGGCCGTGGACCACGCACGCGTGATCGGCGACTGCTTCAAACATTCCACTGTACTTCCCTTTCGCTTCGGCACGATCTTTGCCGACGATGAAGCGCTACGGCGATCCATCCGTTCCAACCAGCGCCAGTTTGCGACCAATGTCGAGCGGTTGCGCGGCAAGGCCGAGATGCACCTGAAGGTGCTGGTAGATGACTGCTGCCGCTCCGTGCTCCATGCCGTGACCACGCCTGTCGATCGCGTGGGCCGCGGCTATCTCACTAACCTGCGCGAGAGCGCCGTGCGGCAACGGGAACGGCAGACCAAGGGCCGCGCCATCTCGGTGCAGATGCATCGCATGTTCAATCCACTGGATGAAGAGATCACTTGCCGACGCACGGAGAACGGCAAGATGCTGCTCGACGTCTCCCACCTGATCGACACCAAGTGCGTGCCGCGCTATCAGAACAAATTCTCCAGCGCGAAAGAGTTATTGAAAGATTGCCAAATGCAGCTTTCCGGCCCCTGGCCGCCGTATCACTTCGTCCATCGTCTTACGCGCTCCGCGCCTATTCCCCAGGCCATTCCCGCGTAAGCTACCTCTCCAAGGACGCACACCCGGCCCGCCCCAGCGGGCCTTTCTTTTTTCGCACTGCAAACGCAGGATACGTCTCGATGTCAGGCTTGGTGTCTACACGGTGATCCTATGACTCACTCATGACTCACTCACGGGCTGACGTTGGCGTCGACTTTTGCCAGGTGCTGGTGGAGAGTTACGCCGTAAACGAGCGGATGAATCAGATTGTCCTCGAGCATCTCGATCCCACTGCATGGCGCGCTAAACTGCCCGGGAGTAAGGGACGGACTATCGCCTCCATCGTCGCGCACGTCCACAACATGCGTCGCAAATGGCTAAGGCTATCCGCCCCGCATCTAAAGCTCCCTGCCCCGCTCGACCGCGCTCGCTGCACGCAGACGCAGGCCCGGGCCGCTCTGGTTGAAAGCGCCGCGCGCTGCTCCGAGATGCTTGCGGACGCTCTGTCCGGGCCGGAGTCTGGGCCGCAGAGCCGGGTCGAAACTTTTCGCCGGGACGGTTGGGCGAGACCGTGGCCCGCAGGTGCTGCCATGCTGGCCTACATGATCTCCCACGACGCGCATCATCGCGGCCAGGTGTGTATGCTGGCCCATCAGCTCGGATTCCCACTGCCGACCAAGGCCGCTTATGGGATCTGGGTTTGGGAAAAACTGTGGAAGGAGTGCGGATTCACGCATCCTCGATAGAAAACTGGGCACGAGCTACTCTGTTGCGCTCGTCAACTGAAGCCGCCGCCAGGTTTCGAGACGAAATCATCACGCGGTTCCCCAGCGTCTGCGTTTTGCGTTGAACGAACACTTGCGATCGGTGGCTGACCAAAATTTTGGGTGGCGCAGGGCAAACGTTCTGACTACGCGCCTGTGCCGAAAGCTCACGATCCTTCGACTGCGCCGCTCCCGGATGAAACTAGGGCAGCGACTTCGCTCAGGATGACAGCACGCGCGGAGAGCGCTACAACAGATGATTCGTCGCGGGCAGGTTCTTCTTGGTGTGCCGGCTGAGCACGCGGGTGGCCTCGCGCCGGTCCGACGAGGCGTGGTCGATCTTCTTCCAGAAGGCCACGAAATAGTCCACAGCCGAGATGATCGATACCAGCACCATGAAATAGATGGCGGTGTAGGCCGTCCATTGAATGGGGAACACATACCAGCCGAAGTGCAGCGCATACCAGCGATGGGCGATGATTGTCGCAATGACGGATACAATCTGCACGATGGTCTTCAGCTTGCCGAGATTGCTGGCCTGGATGGTGAAGCCCTCGGCGCTGGCGATGGACCGCAGGCCGCTTACGAGAAACTCCCGCCCGATGACCAGGACGGCGATCCACGGCTTCATGATGCTGGGCGTGAATTCAACCAGTGAGATGAAAGCGGCGGAGATCATGAGCTTGTCCGCCAGCGGATCGAGCAGCATGCCCATGGTCGTAACCTGCCCGCGCTTGCGCGCCAGGTAGCCGTCGACGCCATCTGTGGCCGAAAGCAGGAGGAAGATCGCCGCCGCGATGAGTTCCTGTTCGCCCTTGCCGTCGCGGAAAGGGAAACTGGCCGAGAGCATCCAGATCAGCAGCGGCACGCACACGATGCGGCTCATGGTGATGGAGTTCGGCAGGTTCATAGAAGGATTCCGCAGACGGTTCTTTCGAAGCGCCTCTACTCAACATTATGCACCAGCAACATCAAGCCGGAATGAGGGCAGCACATGGCCGGGCACAGCCGGTGAATCAGTTCCAAGGCTCCTGTGCGTCCGTTCCTGTGCGTCCGTTCCTGTGCGTCGATCCGTACCGGCTCGCAAGACCCGCTCAGGCGCTGCTGCGTTCGCTATCGAGGGCTTTCATCTGGTGTTCGTCATAGCGGGTGCCGGCGACCGGAAAGGAGGTCGCCAGCGCGTCCAACTCAGCCAGGGCCTCTGAACTTAGATGGAGCTCAAGCGCCCGGACCGCGTCTTCGAGCTGCTGCACTTTGCGGGCGCCGACCACGGGCACGATCGTCTCCCCACGCGAGAGGACCCAGGCGATCGCTACCTGTGAGGGCGTGGCGCCATGGTCGCTCGCGAAGGTCGCCAGGGCATCCACGAAATGCTTGTTCTGTTCGAGATTCGAACCGCGAAAGCGAGGCAGGAACCCGCGTAAATCGCCCTTGCCGTTGGGTGTGGATCCGCTGAGCAGACCACGCGAAAGGACTCCGTAGGCAGTGGCGCCAACGCCCAGTTCCTGCAGAGCGGGAAGGATCTCCGCCTCGATCCCGCGGGTGATGAGGGAGTACTCGATCTGCAGGTCGCAGATGGGATGGACCGCCTGCGCGCGGCGCAGGGTATCCTCGCCGACCTCAGAGAGGCCGATGTATCGAACGTAGCCGGCTTTGATCAGATCAGCGATGGCCCCGACCGTCTCTTCAATGGGGACGCTGGGATCCAGTCTTGCCGGCCTATAGATATCGATGTGATCCACGCCGAGCCGCTGCAAGCTATAGGCGAGGAAGTTTTTCACCGCGGCCGGCCGAGAGTCAAACCCCACCCAGCCACCGCGTGGATCGCGCAGGGCTCCGAACTTGACAGAGAGCAGCACCTGGTCCCGCCGCCCCTCGATGGCTTTGCGGATCAACAACTCATTGTGGCCCATGCCATAGAAGTCGCCAGTGTCGAGCAGGGTGATGCCGGCATCGATGGCCGCATGAATGGTGCGAACGCTCTCCGACTCATCGGACTGGCCGTACATGCCGGACATGCCCATGCAGCCGAGGGCAAGTGCCGAGACGGCAGGGCCATGGGAGCCAAGCTGACGTGTGTTCATGCGCTGATAGATGCGCGTCGTCCGGAGAAGACTCAGACGTATCAGGAATCGCTTCGATCGCGTTCGATGCCTTGATCGTGGTTGACGATCTCCGCCATTGCTCTGGGGCGCAGGGTCTGCAGCACTCCCAGCAGTTTGCGCGGCTCGAAGTTTTCCAGGTGATGCTCCACCGGGCCGCAGTCCACGTAACCGCGGTCGGAGGTGACCACGATGGGGACATCCGGTTCAATTTCGCGAATTTGCCTCACCAGTTCCGCACAGGGTTCGTCGCCCATAGGCGCATCCATCACGATCCCATCGACCTTCGGGAAGCGGCGCAGGGTGAGCAGTGCTTCTGCTGAGCTGTAAGCAGTCAAAACGTTGAACTTGGCGGTCTCGATCACCAGTTTGCGGGTGGAGATGGCGCCCGGATATTCACGGTCAATGACAAGAAAACAGGGTCGGATCACAGCGATTAGTATGCCCCAGCCGCTGGTCGTCTGGCGAGCGTATCTTTCGCCTGGCCGCCAACATAGAACAATCGAATTTCTTAGAAGAGGAGAGACGACCGGAGCCGTCTCTACCCTTCTAATCCGGTTCGCGCTCAAGCGTAGATGCCACGCTGCTTGATGGTGAAGGCGACGCGATCGATAGCCAGCATGTAGGCGGCGATGCGGTTATTCACGCCGTGGGCCTCGGAGTAGCGGACCACGTCATCGAAGCTCTCCGAAAGAATATGCTCCAACTGCTCGTTGACCACGGACTCTTTCCAGAAGTAGCCCTGACGGTCCTGCACCCATTCGAAGTAGGAGGCGGTGACGCCGCCGGCATTCGCCAGGATGTCAGGAATGACAAAGACCTTCTTGTCGCCGAGGATCTCATCGGCCACCGCCGTGGTGGGACCATTGGCCCCTTCGCAGACGATCTTGGCACGGATGCGTTCGGCGTTGCGGCTGGTGATGACGTTCTCCGTGGCCGCGGGAATAAGGATCTCGCATTCCTGCGTGATCAGGTCCATGGGATCGGCGGCCTCGGCGCCCTTGAAACCCAGCACCGTTCCATTGCGCTGCCGGTACTCGAGCAGTTGATGGACGTCCAGACCGTTTGCATTAAACAGGCCGCCGTCGTACTCCGCGATCCCAACGATCTTGTAGCCCTTCTCCATCATGATCTTGGCGGCGTTCGAGCCAACATTGCCAAAGCCCTGAATGATGACACGGCAACCATCCCGCTGCATGTTCAGGTAACGCAGCGCCTCGTCGCACATGACGCCGATACCGCGGCCGGTGGCCTCGCGGCGTCCGCGGGAACCGCCAATGTTCAGGGGCTTACCGGTGACGACGGCGGTGACGGTCTGGCGCATGTGCATGGAGTAGGTGTCCATAATCCAGGCCATCACTTGTTCGTTGGTGTTCATGTCCGGGGCGGGGACATCTTTTTCCGGCCCGATGAACTCGATCAGTTCGGCGGTATAACGGCGGGTCATACGCTCCAGTTCGCCGATGGACATCTTCTTCGGATCGCAGATCACGCCGCCCTTGGCGCCACCAAAGGGTATGTTGACCACGGCGCATTTCCAGGTCATCCAACTGGCCAAAGCCCGCACCTCGTCCAGTGTCACCTCGGGCGAGTAGCGGATGCCGCCCTTGCCCGGACCGCGGGCGATCGAATGCTGCACGCGATAGCCGGTAAAGACCTCAATCGATCCGTCGTCCATGCTTACCGGGAAATGCACGATGATCTCGCGCGCGGGATAGCGCAGGACCTTCCATAGTCCTTCATCCAGATTGAGTTTTTTCGCCGCGAAATCGAACCGAGCAGCCTGTGCTTCCCAAGGGTTAATCTCCTGCTCGAGTGTGAGTGTCTGCATACAAATATCTCTCCAGTCTTCTGTTCCGGTGGACCAACCGCCTTCGCCGAGTCCTCCATGAGCATCGGCCAGAAAGCGGCGGCAGGAAATGCAACGAACGTGGCGGTAGACGCATGAGACACACGCCTACAGGCCGCCGGCGCACTCCGACCCCCGGCCAAACCCTCCGAGTATAGGCGCGGGTCTAAAACTCCGGCAAGACGTGGGGATTACTAAGGAGCCACCTCTTTCTAGATGCCGCCGGCTGGCGTCGTGGACATGGCGACTCGTTCGGAGCGAACGTCGCCATGTACGATGAGCGAGACTCCGATGCCCAGTACCCGCGCCAACTCCCGTCCAGACCCACAACAGTCGCTTTTCCCCGCGTTGCCGCAATTTCTGAAGCTTGCGCGCACGCACACGCTGGTACCGGTATGCCGCCGGTTGAATGCCGACCTGGAAACGCCCGTCTCGGCCTTTCTGCGTCTGGCGGCAGACGCGCCGGAATGCTTCATGCTGGAATCGGTGGAGGGCGGGGAGAAGCTGGGACGATACACCTTCATCGGAATCGAACCTTACCGGAAGGTCGTGGCGCGCGGAACGACGCTGACGCTGACGCGCGGCCGCAAAAAGACGGTGCGAGAGGGCGACGTCTTCACATTCCTGAAGGAGGCGCTGGCCGGCCACACGCCAGCACGGATCCCCGGGCTGCCCCCGTTCACGGCGGGCGCAGTCGGATTCTTCGCTTATGACGCCGTGCGCCAGATCGAACACCTGCCCTCCGTTGCAAAGGACGACCTGCAGGTGCCGGATGCCTGCCTAGCTTTCTTTCGTGACGTTCTTGCCTTTGACCATGTCAAAAGAGAAATCCTGTTGATCGCCACGGCAGATGTCATCGAGCAAGTACCGGCGGAGGCCTATGCCAGCGCGGTGCGGCGGCTGGCGCGCATGCAGCGGCGGCTCGCAAGCCCGCTTCCTAAACCAGCGCCGAAGAAGCGTTATGGGAAACTGGTGGTGACGCCTGGGACGCGGAAACAGGATTTCCTGCGCGCAGTGGAGACAATCAAGCAGTACATCGCGGCCGGCGATGTATTCCAGACGGTGCTGTCGCAGCGATTCGAGGTGGAACCGGGCGCCGACCCCTTCTCCATCTATCGCGCGCTGCGCATCGTCAATCCATCCCCATACATGTACTTTCTGCGCCTGAATACAGACGAATCGCCGGGCAGCAAGAAACCGCGAGCGTTACATATCGTGGGATCGTCACCGGAGCTGCTGGTACGGGTGAAGCAGGGGAACGTCGAGTACCGGCCCATCGCCGGCACCAGACCGCGTTCGCCGGATGAAGACGAGGACCTCCGTCTGGAGCAGAACCTGCTCAGCGACGCGAAGGAGGTCGCGGAACACGTGATGCTGGTCGATCTGGGCCGCAACGACTTAGGACGCGTGAGCGAATACGGAAGCGTGCGGGTGAAAGACCTGATGTTTGTCGAACGCTACTCGCATGTGATGCATCTGGTCAGCGCGGTGGAGGGCAAGCTGCGGGAAGGCCTGTCTGCGGTGGATGCGTTTCGCGCCTGCTTCCCCGCGGGCACGCTCTCCGGCGCGCCCAAGATCCGCGCGATGGAGATCATCGAGGAGCTGGAGCCGACGCGCCGCGGTATCTACGGCGGCAGCGTATGCTATGCCGACTTCTCCGGCAACCTGGATTCGTGCATCGCCATCCGCAGCATGCTGGTCAAGGA
>JBPCNO010000080.1:0-17395 GCA_051001135.1 Acidobacteriaceae bacterium | reverse complement strand
GATCACCACCACCGTGGGCTCGGGTATGCGCTCGTCTGGTCGCGGCGCCTTTAGGTTCTCTGCTGCCACATGGGCTTGCGTGATCGTCGCCATCTCGTCTCTCCGCTTTCTGCTTCGCCGCTGTTTGGTTCACTCACTGTTATGTTGAGGCCGCTCGTTCATTCTCATTCTGACGGAGAATCGGGTGCCCCATTCTTTGCGCCGCGCGTACGCTCCGGCCCGTCGAATCTTGGAGCGCAAAGGGTGGGGTCCGCACTATCTGCCGGGTGCCCCATCCTGGTTCAGCTAGGTGGGTCTTTCGCTTCCCTCACTGGCTGGTCGTCCTAAGCCGCTACTTACCCTGCTGCGCAGCCTCCGGCATATGCCGCTGTTCAATGGCCTTGACCTTGTTCAGCCGGCGTACGAACCGCTCCTCGTTCGCATTGAACTTCGCGCTCAGATAGGTGCGCACCAGGTCGGCGGCCAGAGCCGACCCGATGATGCGCGATCCCAGCACCAGCACGTTCATGTCATCGTGCTCCACGCCCTGATGGGCAGAGTAGCAGTCGTGGCACATGGCCGCGCGGACCCCTGGAATCTTGTTCGACGCCACGCTCACGCCCACGCCGCTGCCGCAGATCAGCACGCCGCGTTCCGCCCGCTTCGCCACCAGCGCGTCCCCCACCTTCTCGGCAAAATCCGGATAGTCGTCGGAAGGCTCTTCCTTATAAGCGCCCAGGTCACTGACCTCATGACCCAGGCTCTTGATCAACGCGCAGAGCTCCTGCTTCAAGTCGAACCCTGCGTGGTCGCACGCGATCGCAATCTTCATCGCGCCCCCACCGGCTCTACCGTGCCCTTCCGCGGTGAAGCGGAGGTCTCATGCTGCGAGCGTTCCAGCAGCTTCTTGGCGCGGCTATAGACGCCCTCCGCGTTGAACCCCAACTTCTCCAGCACCGTCGTTCCCGGCGCAGATGCCCCGAAGCGGTCCATGCCTATCACGTCGCCGTGCCGCCCCACCCACTTCCACCAGCCCAGCGGCGCGCCCGCCTCCACCGCCAGCTTGGGCAGGTGGTCGGGGAAGATCGCGTCCTTGTACTCCTGGCTCTGCTGCTCGAAGAGCCGCCAGCTCGGCATGGAGATCACCCGTACCTTCTTGCCCTCGTCCTTCAGCTTCTTCGCCGCCTCCAGTGCCGGCCACACCTCCGCTCCGGTACCCACAATCAGCAGGTCCAGTTGCTCGGCCGCATCGGCGCCCTGCTCCACGATGTACGCACCCTTGGCCACGCCCGCCATCACATCCAGCTTGGTCGTGTCCAGGATCGGCAGGTCCTGCCGTGAGAGCGCGAAGAACGACGGCGCCTTAGCCTCCAGCGCAATCTTCCATGCCGCCGCCGTCTCGTTCGCGTCTGCGGGGCGCAGATCGATCAGGTTCGGCACCGCGCGCAACATCATCAGGTGCTCGATCGGCTGGTGCGTGGGTCCATCCTCGCCCAGACCAATCGAGTCGTGCGTGAAGACGAAGATGGAGTGCGACTTCATAATCGCCGCCAGCCGGAGCGCCGGCTTGCAGTAATCGGTAAAGCAGAAGAAGGTCGAGCCGTAGGGAATAACCCCGCCGTGCACCGCCATGCCATTCACCAGGCAGCACATGCCGAACTCGCGCACGCCATAGTAGATGTTGCGGCCGGCCGGATCGAGGTGGAAGTTGCCGCCGTCCTTGATCACCGTCTTGGTTGAGGTGGAGAGGTCCGCCGCGCCACCGAAAAACTCCGGGATCTTGGCGGCAAACGCATTCATGATCGTGTTGCCGGCCGAGCGGGTCGCGATCGGCTTGGCATCGGCCGCAAAGGTCGGCAGACTCTTCTCCCAGCCATCCGGCAGCGCCTTCTTGTAGATCACACGCTCGAACTCCTCGCCCAGCTCCGGATACCCCTCTTTGTAACGGCCGAAAAGCTCTTTCCACTCCTCTTCGTACTTCGCGCCGCGCTCGATCGCCTCAAGCCAGTGCTTGCCGGCATCCTCCGGCACCCAGAAGCTCTTGTCCTCCGGCCAGCCCAGGTTCTTCTTCGTCGCCTTGGTATGCTCCGGGCCCAGCGCCTCGCCGTGCGCCTTGTTGGTGCCGGCTACCGGACTGCCGTAGCCGATGATCGTCCGCACCGCGATCATCGAAGGCTTGTTCTTCACCGCCTTGGCTGCCTCGATCGCCTTGCTGATGCCCTCCAGATCGTTGCCGTCTTCGACGATCTGCACGTGCCAGTGGTACGCCTCGCAGCGCTTCAGCACGTCCTCGGTGAAGGAAAGCTCGGTCGGCCCGTCGAGCGAGATGGAGTTGTCGTCATAGAGAGCGATCAGCTTGCCCAGGCCGAGCGTGCCGGCCAACGACGCGCTCTCATGCGAGACGCCTTCCATCAGGTCGCCGTCCGAGCACATCACGTACGTATAGTGGTCCACTACATCGAACTCCGGCTGGTTGAAGCGCGCCGCCAGGTGACGCTCCGCCACCGCCATGCCCACGCCCATGGCGAACCCCTGCCCCAGCGGGCCGGTCGTCACCTCCACCCCGTCGGTATCGCCCAACTCCGGATGCCCCGGCGTACGCGATCCCCACTGGCGGAATCCCTTCAGGTCGTCGATGGTCACGTCATAGCCGGTCAGGTGCAGCACGCCGTAGAGCAGCGCCGAGGCGTGCCCGTTCGAGAGCACAAAACGATCCCGGTTCGGCCAGTGCGAATCCTTGGGGTTGTGCCGCATGTACTTGTGGAACAGCAGGTACGCCATCGGAGCGTCGCCCAGCGGTGCGCCGGGATGTCCGCTCTTCGCCTTGTCTACCGCATCCACCGCCAGAAAGCGCAGCGCATTGATTGCCTTTTGCTCGATTTCGCTCATAAGCGTCTCTCTCGATCTCCCCTGATTCTCTACGCCAAATCTCACTATCCAGCCGGCGCTGGATGTCCGCCAACGCACATCTGGCCCGAAGTACATACATCGAACGATAGGGCGTCATCCTGAGCGGAGACGCTCAAAGAGCGTCAGAGTCGAAGGATCTGCGTTTGCCTTTCACTCTATCGCAAAGATGCAAGTGCGCTCTTCTCATTCCCGCTCTTCTCATGCATAGATGGCAGCAAGCGTCCCACCGTTTCAGACTCTCTCCGGATTAGCCATTCACCGCCTCATCGCTCCACCGCGACCTCGTAGTTGGCGCCCTCCCAGCGGTTCTCCTGCGGCCAGAACAGCGTAAACACGATGCGGTTACCGGCGCCCGGCTCTCCCGCGGCCGGAACAGCATCGGCGAAAAATCCTGCAAATCCAACCGCCCGGCTCTCCGTCCGCTCCGTGGTCTGCCAGTCGTCCGCGGTCCAGATCAGGTGAAAGCGCTGTTCGCTCTCCACCCGCAGCCGCCGTCTTGCGTGCATCCGCCGCACCTGACGGTCCTTACGCCATACCTCGATCGCCGCCCTCGTCCCCGCTCGTGCCGACCCCTTCCCATACCGCTCCTCCACGACCGGCACGCGGTCGAAGACGCGCCCGTCCGCCGCCGAGCGCAGCAGCTTGACGTATTCGGCATGCGCCCACACCAGCGGCATGGCCGCGCCCGTAGGCTGCCCCCGTACCATCCCCTCGTCGGGAATATCGTCCGCGTCCCAGGTCCGCTCCGGCAGCATGCCGCCGGCTGAGCACAAACCCTCGATGGTATGAATCAGCGACCCTACATTCCGGCCGGCGGCCAGCTCGTAGTGCGCCCGCTCCCCCGTTAGCAGCGGCCACGACCATCCCTGCCCCCACCCATCGTAGGCGCTGCCATCGTGCCGTTGCCCATAGCCGTCATGGTTGTAGCGGCGATAGCCTGGACCCTGCGGCAGGTCCCGCTTCAGCACCGCGTCGATCACCTTGACCGAATCCACCATCAGGGGATCGTCGGCTCGACGGACGCCATAGCGCACCAGTTCCAGAAATCCGCCGTCGACGATCTCGCGCGCTTCGAACTCATAGCGCTCACCCGGACCGCGGTTAGCCAGGCGCACCTTCTCCGTGCCCGCGCCTTCGTGCATATAGGGCTCGCCCGTCTCCGCATCCTTTTCTGGTGGGCGGATGCGCATGTAATGCCGCGGCGCCTCGGGCAGCAGCACCCCCGCATTGGTCACGGTCCAGTCTTCCAGGTGGGATTCGATCCAGTCGCCCTGCTCTTCCAGGAACTGCGCCATCTCCAGTGCTCCGGAGGCCCTTGCCATATCCGCCGCGCAGATCAGCGCCGTGATCACGACGGCCAGCGTGGAGGGGGAGTAGCCTGCAACCTCCTCCCAGCGCTCCTGCGGGGTCACCGGCGCATGCCGCACCAGAAAGCCCGCTGCCCGCCCCACGAAGGGCAGCACGTCGGACTCGCCCAGCGCATCCAGCTTCCACATCCGCCACGCCAGGATGACCGGAAACGCGGTCTCGTCCAGTTGCACCCCGGACCAGTACGGCGTTCCATCCACCCAGAAGTTCTGCGCGAAGCCGCCGTCCGGCTTCTGCGTGCAGGCCAGGTAGACCAGCGCCCGCATTGCCGTCTCCTGCTGTCCACAGGCGAGCAGCGCGGTGGCCGACTGCACCATGTCCCGAGTCCACACCAGGTGGTACCCGCCCAGATCGTTGTCCCCCTTGGTCTGCCCCCATGGAATCGACGCTGAAGCGATAAAGGCGCCGGCGAAGGTTTTGTCCTCATGCGCCAGCAGCACCTTGTGGCTGGTCTTCAGCAGGCGCCCCTCGTCGCCGCTCTCCGGCTGCAGCATTTGCAGGGCCTTGACCCGATGCCACTGCTGCAGGAAGCGCGCGCAATGCACCTCAAACCTGGTATGCAGCGAGCCTACGGTGCTGGTCAGCGCCGCGTGATGGCCCTCGCCCAACCCCACGGCCAGCGTGAACTCGCGGTTCGCCGCCGCATCGATCTCGCCCATCAGCGCAATGTTGCCGTTATGCGCCGAGCCGAACTCCCAATCCATGCGGAAGTCCTGCTGCAGGTCCTGCCAGCCGTCGCTCTGGCCCACAAAGCCGCAGCTCGCGCGCGTAAATCCGCAATCCGCCGCCATGGCCAGCGACGTCCCGTTCTTCCACGCCAGCAGCACCCGCCGCCCCGCCACGTCGAGCACCCGCGCTGAATTTCCCCGGCCGCACACCTCGATGTGCGGCGCCAACAGCGCATAGATCTTTAACTTCTTCAGCACATCGGGATCGCCATCGACCTTCACCCGCATCAGCAATACCGGCGCATGCGGATCGCTGATGACCTGCTTGGTCAACGTGTAGCGGCCCCCGCGATCGCGGTTGGTGATCAGCGCACCCGGCGCATCCGCATCGATGTAGTCGAAGGTATGCTCCAGGTCCCGCTTTTCCTCATGGACGAATGTCTCGCCATCGGTGATCATCAGCTCCAGATCGCGCACCTGCGGCCGGTCGATGGTGGGGTAGTAGAGCTCATTCACGGTGCCATGCGAGACCGTCCACCACAGCTTGCTCGAGGTCGAGTAGGCCGTACCGACGACATCCTTGGCGCTGGAGGTCCATCGCGGATCCAGCCCCGGCGCGCCAAATGCCTCCCCCTGTCCGTCGATCCAGCGATACACCAGTGTCTCTGTGCTCATGCGCTCCTTCCGATGTCCCCACAGTGCGCTCGGATTCGGGCTGCGGGCCATTCTTGCACACCAGCCCACACATTGTATGAAGCCTTCCACCGCACGCCGTCATCTAGAGCATGCAGCGAACGCCACGCAGCGAACGTTTGGAGGTGTACCGACGATGAAAGTGGCTTACTGGATCACGACCGTTTTGGTCTCCGCCGCATTTCTGTTCTTCGGGTTTCTGCACATCACCCAGCCGCCGCCCATGGTTGCCGGGATTCATTCGCTCGGCTATCCGCAGTACTTCCTTACGATTGACGGCATCGCCAATTGGCTCGCCGTCCTTGGGCTCCTGGTCCCAGGGTTTCCGCGGGTGCGCGAGTGGGCGTATGCCGGGCTGGTCTTTCTGCTCATCGGTGCCATCTGTTCGCATGCGGCTAGCCATCAGAGCTTTGTCTCGCCGCTGGTTGTTCTGCTTTTCGTGATTGCGTCCTATGTGCTGTGGCATCGACTGCAACCCGCTAACCCTCGCTCACAGTCCATCGAGGGAAGCGTCTAAAGCACCTGCGAGTTGGCATCGGGGTCGGCATGGAAGGAACACTCCCGCATCGCATGGCCGATCTCACGATTCTTCATGAAAGAGTCCCAGACGGATCCCGAGCGGAGGTTCTCCGCCATCAGCAGCCCGATCCCTACATCGATCCCGATCACATCCTCGGCGAACCACCCGGCCTTGGGCTGAAACGCGTCCACAAACCCATACCGCTGGTAGATCTTATCCCCGTACCGCTCCCGCATGGTGAGCAGGACATGCGAGCACTCGGCGGGCAGGAACACCAGCGATCCGGCGCACGCGCATGGCACCAGCGTTCCGTCCAGCGGCCCGATGGCCGGCGGTCCACCCCACACGCGATAGCCCTGCCGGGAGTCGGACGCGGTAATCCCCCACAGGTCCTGATCGATCCAGTTGAAGCGCTGCCCCAGCACCAGGCACCAGAGCTGATGCGCGCGTGTGGCCGCAATCGAGTTGGTGAAGTAATTGGCGTGCTTGTCCCGCTGGCCGCGATAGTCGCACCAGGCCTGCGGATATTGGTGGATGAAGAGCGGCGCAACGCCGGTGATGTAGTCGATGCCGCCATAGGGCTCGATCGGCCGCTGCAGCGCATCCCAGCTCGACGCCGGCACCGCATGCGTAGGGGAGCCGATGGCCATCAGGTACATTGTGGTCAACTCCGCGTAAATGTCCCAGCGATGCTTCAGAAAACCCTGGTCCGGCAGCCATCCCATAGACAGGGTATCGGCGCCATTCAGCATCCACTGCCAATCGATGCGCCGGTAGAGCGTGGTGGCCAACGCGGCGATGCGGCTGTTCCCCGCGAAGTACTGCCGGCAGTGCAGCACCCCGCACATCAGCAGCGCCGTATCGATGGAGGAGAGTTCGCTCGCGAACATGCGCTTGCCGCTCTCGATGTCGATGAAGTGATAGAGAAAGCCATGCTCGTGGGGACACTCATTCAGCAGGAAAGCCAGGGTCTTCTCGACCCGCTGCTCGCAGTCGTTCGGCCGCAGGTAGTGCCGCTCGGCGGCGATGCACATCGCGCTCAGCCCAAAGCCGGTAGAGGCGATGCTGGCCACCCGGCTGAGCGAGCGTCCGGTCGACGGTGCGCGATCGCGCACCAGGCCGGTCTTGGGACTGGCCTCGTTGTAGAAGAAGTCGCAGTTGCGGCCTTCCATGTCATCCAGCAGCGCCTCGGCGTCCTTCGATATCTGCGTCAGCGGCCGGTTGATGAATACGCCCGGCGGATGCCGGTACTTCTCCGCCGCCTGCTCCTGCGGCTTGGGGCCTGCGCCGGCCGTCTGCGGCGCCTTGGGCTCGTTCTGGATCCCTGCGGCAAGCGCCGCCGCGGGCGCTCCCAGCGCCAGCACGCTGGCCGCACCGCCCTGGCGCAGTAAGTCCCGACGAGTTATGCGTGATCGCGCCAAATCGATTCGTTCTCAGCAACCGGCCACGGAACTGCGCATGCCCTCGCCGTCAGCTTCTCTCTCCCAACGTAAACTACACCGTACAGACTGCCAAGCCGCGGCAATGGTTGCAGAAGACCGAAGCGCCGCAGGATATTCCGCGCCGGCGCCCTGGTCTGTAACCGGATCGTCGCTCTTTCTTCTCCTTGCGCGACCTTCGCACTCTCCTGCGCATCCATACAATGGAACAGCGGATCGCCGGTAGCCTGTTTGCCGAATCCGCGTAACGCTTGAGCATCAGCATTCACCGCGCGGCGATCGATCGCGGATCTCATTGCCGCTCACCTCATTGCCGCTCACGTCCAGGAGGAACAACTTTGGCCTACGAAGTACCACCCCTACCCTACGATTACGCCGCTCTCGAGCCCCACATCGACGAAGCGACCATGAAGCTCCACCATGACAAGCATCACGCCGCCTACGTCTCCAAACTCAATGGCGCAGTCGAAAAGCATCCCGATCTCGGCAAACGCAGCCCCGAAGATCTGCTGAAGAACCTCTCCACCGTTCCTGAAGATGTGCGCGGCGTAGTGCGGAATAACGGCGGCGGCCACGTGAACCACAGCATGTTCTGGCAGATCATGAAGCCCCAGGGCGGCGGCGAGCCCAGTGGCAAGATCGGTTTCCAGATCAAGAAGGACTTCGGCTCGTTTGAAGACTTCAAAAAACAGTTCAACGAGAAGACCGCCGCCCAGTTCGGCTCCGGTTGGGGCTGGCTCGTCTGGAGTCAGAACAAGCTCGAAATCGTGACCACCCCCAACCAGGACAACCCGCTCTCCGAAGGCAAGTACCCCGTGCTCGGCAACGATGTCTGGGAGCATGCCTACTACCTCAAGTATCAGAACAAGCGTCCCGACTACCTCGCCGCCTGGTGGAACACGGTGAACTGGGACGAGGTCAACAAGCGCTTCGAGACCGCGCAGACCGCGCGCTGACAACACGGCTGACGTAACATCAAGGGTGGAGCGTCGGGAAAAGACGAGCTGGGTGCCCCATCCTGGCGTAGCTAGGGTGGGGGTTTTTCTTGCCGGACGCTCCTGCTGACCTTCACTTTTTGACCTCTAGCTGGAAGCTGGCGGCGGGAAGCTGCTTTAAGCTAGACCTTCCCCATTTACAATCGAGCCTCGCAGCGGGAAGGGAACGTCACTCGGTGAAATTCGTTAACTGGCTGCTCGCCGATCTTCAACTCCCTCACGGCGTGCAGGAGTTCCCCAGAGCACGAGACAAGACGGCGCACCAGCACGCGTGGTGGCGCGTCATGTGTCTCACCGGAGTCGATTACTTCTCCACTCTCGGCTATCAGCCGGGTATCGCCTTCCTGGCCGCTGGCCTGCTCTCCCCCATCGCCACGCTGGTGCTGGTCCTCGTCACTCTCTTCGCCGCGCTGCCGGTCTACCGCCGCGTCGCCGCCGCCAGTCCCAATGGGCAAGGCTCCATCGCTATGCTGGAGAAGATCTTTCCGGAATGGGGTGGCAAGGTCTTTGTCCTGGTGCTGCTCGGCTTTGCCACCACGGACTTCATCATCACCATGACCCTCTCGGCCGCCGACGCCGGCGCGCACTTTGTCTCCAACCCTTTCACCCTGCCCTGGATGAAGAGCCAGTTCGGCGTCACCCTTTTCCTGTTGGCGATTCTCGGCGCCATCTTTCTCAAGGGCTTCAAGGAAGCCATCGGCATCGCGGTCGTCCTGGTCGGCATCTACCTGGCGCTGAACGGTATCGTCACCGTCTACTGCCTCGCCGAGATCGTGCGCCATCCCCACGTGCTGCCCGATTGGAAGCACGCGCTCTTCGTCCGCCACAGCAATCCTTTCGCCATGATCGGTATCGCCCTGCTGCTCTTCCCGCGGCTGGCGCTCGGCCTCTCCGGCTTTGAAACCGGGGTGGCCGTTATGCCCCTGGTAGAGGGCGGATCGTCCGGGAACAACGGCACAGACGACGAGCTCGCGGGGCGCATCCGGAACACCCGCAAACTGCTCACCGCCGCCGCGTCCATCATGAGCGTCTTCCTCATCGCTACCGCCCTGGTCACGACGCTGCTTATCCCTGCGTCCGCGTTTGCTCCCGGCGGAGCAGCGAACGGTCGAGCCATGGCCTATCTTGCGCATCGGCAGTTGGGCGGCATCTTCGGCTCTGTCTATGACATCAGCACCATCCTCATCCTCGCCTTCGCCGGAGCCTCGGCCATGGCCGGACTGCTCAACCTCATCCCCCGCTATCTGCCTCGTTTCGGCATGGCGCCGGAGTGGATGCGCGCCTCCCGCCCCCTGGTGCTCGTCTTCACCGGCGTGGCCTTCGCCGTCACCTGGCTCTTCCATGCCAACGTCGATGCGCAGGGCGGCGCTTATGCCACCGGCGTGTTGGTGCTTATCACCTCCGCCGCGTTTGCCGTGGCCATGATCCAGAAATCCCTCGGCCGGCGCACCATCTTCTTCACCATCGCCTTCATCTTCGTCTACACCACCGCAGCCAATGTCTATGAGCGTCCAGAGGGTCTGAAGATCGCCTCGGTCTTCATCCTTACCATGATCGTCAGCTCCGTGCTCTCGCGCGCCATCCGCTCCACGGAGCTCCGCATCACCGAGGTGGAGGTAGAGCCCAGCGCCTGGGAGCTGTTGAAGGACTGTCCTCAAGAGACCCTCCGTCTTGTCCCCCGCAAACGACAGGAGGAGACAGAGGACAGCCTCCGCACAGCGGCCGCGCAGATACGGTATCTGCATAGCCTCGAAGACGGCGAGAAACTGGTCTTCTTCGAGATCGAGCGCGGGGACGCCTCCGAATTCACCCACAAGCTCCACGTTGGGGGAGAGCGCATCGGCGAGCATTGCGTCCTCTATGCGCGCAGTCCGGTGGTCGCGAATGCCGTCGCCGCATTTCTCCTTCATCTGGAGCGGGAGACCGGCAACGTTCCGCACAGCTACTTCCGCTGGCGCGAAGGCAATCCGCTCGCCAATATCGTGCGTTACCTCTTCCTCGGCGAAGGCGACACCGCACCGCTCACTCACGAGGTCATTCGTCGCGCTATGCCCGACGAGGCCCGGCGTCCGGTCGTCCACGTCGCCTGACTTTTTGTTCCCCCGTTTGGCGTACTGATTCGCACAACTCTCTACACTGGAACTAGAGCTCTGACTTGCTGACCCGCCAACTCGCTGACTTGCGGCCCTAAGCTCTTTGTTTCCTAATATTTGCCTGTAAGTCGTTTAGAATGTGATATGGAGCGCCACTACCTTGACTACACCTCTGATTCCAAAGGACTTCCATACCATATGGGGGGAGGGGAGGGGTGTCCGGGAAGTTAACTCTGTGGAAATTCACCATGACCATTCGCACCCTGAACACGCGCGAGATCTATCGCAACAAATGGATTCGCCTGCGCGAAGATGAGATCGAGCGCACCGGCGGACACCGCGGCATTTACAGCGTCATCGACAAGCAGGACTGCGCCATCGTTCTGCCCATCGAGCATGGTGACATCTACCTCGTCGAGCAGTTCCGCTACACCGTGCAGCAGCGCTGCCTCGAGCTGCCGCAGGGCGGATGGGAGATGGACAACGTCGATCCCGAGGCGCTGGCGCGCGGCGAACTCCGTGAGGAGACCGGCCTGCTCGCCGAACGTCTCACCCATCTGGGCACTCTCTACATCGCCTATGGGTTCGCCAACCAGAAGCAGCATGTCTTCCTCGCCGAAGGCCTGACCCCAGGCGAACCCGACTTCGATCCCGAAGAACACGACCTCACCCTCACCCGCATGTCCATCGCTCACTTTGAAGATCTGCTGCTCGCCGGCTCGATCCCCGACGCCTCGACGGTCGCCGCCTGGGGCCTCTACAAACTCTGGCTCGAACGCAGGACTTCACAACGACCACCTTCACTCTGAGCGGATCTGGGTACCCCCCGAAGCGAAGCAAAGAGCGGGTCTGGGTGCCCCATTCTTTGCGCCTCACGGACTCTTCGGGTCCATCGATCCTGGAGCGCAAAGGGTGGGCCGTATGCCCCGCCAGGCGCACCGCCTTTCCGATCAGCGAATCGCCCCTAGTCTAGTTCTGGCGTCCGCCAAACATCCGGAAGGTTTACCTCGTTAGATTCTGTTATAGCGGGGCGGAAAGGTGCCGCGCGTCACGCGTTGGAGATCTTATTCCTTAACAGCGTTAATGACCCAAAAACTATCTGACAGATTTGTGTCGGTCGTGTATGCGTAAGGCATGTAGAAGTAGCCACCATCCCCCAAGGTATCTCCCCATGAGTTCCGTATTTTAAAGAGTTGTGTGCTGTTGTCATAGCCCACGCATAACACGGCGTGACCGCTGACCAAGGCATCATTTTGTGACGGTATTGGGATAATCGTTGGAGGAGGATATACATCCCAGCTACTAAACACGCTGAAGCCAAAAACAAACGGAAAGCCAGCCGCAAGACATCCCTGCAACTGGCTAAGCGTTTGATTAAGAGCTTGGTACGAAGTGATTATGTAATTTGTCCCATCGTCGTAACACTTCTGGGACGGCTGAGTTGCCGGTCTCGACCCGACGGGAAAAGGTCCCCCTTCGAATGGAGCAGGAGTGTCGTCATAGGGCCACTCGGTCTCTGGGCAGACTCCTTGCTGTTGTACCGATTTAATGCCATCCCTTATTTGAGCTCCTCGATCATACCCAGTGTCTCCCTCCATCGATCGTTCATTGTAGTAAATAAAAAGTCGCGAGGGGATGAAAGGAGGATTCTGGCCACTCTTTATACGATCAAACTCGATTGCTCCTGCGATTGCGTTCGCGGTACAGGAACCGATGCGCCCTTGATCGTACATTGGAAATTTGGGCTGCAGATCAACTTTGTCCGGGAGAGCCTGCAGAATACCAAGGGACGGGCTGTATACGTGGTCGCGCGGATCTGGCAAGTCCGGAATCCATCCATACTTTGCTGTTTTTCGTATCATAGCGATTCCTATATGTGAACTTATTGTTTGAAACATCGTTGACTATTGGGGCTCGTGGCGCTGCGCACAACTGGCTATTTGGCGCTAAACAGGCTTTTTATGAAGTCGATGTTGAACGTTAGACCGGCAAACGCGCCGAGGTTAAAGTCCTGTGTCGTCGTAGGGGCAGTGCTGGACGTCGGATCATCAAACGGAGGCTTAACCAGGCTCGTGGTCTTTCCTATGTGAAGTCCGCCCACGATCTGTACATTCCGTCGGATCTCGCTACTTCCCCCGAGAAAGAAGTCCGTGCTGGGCGATGAGAGTGAAAATCCTACGCCTGGCTCTGGAATTAGATCAGAGCGGTGCCATTTTCTCTCCGCATCAAACGGTGTGAAGTATGCAGAAAACATGAGGAGAGGAAATACTTGTGGTGAACCACTAATCTTAGTTGTGACGTAGTCAGCAGGAACATAACCGGGCTGTCCAGACGTACCAGTCGCTCCGGTCGTCTGAAGACGTAGGAAGTTTGAGTTATGCAGGCTACTGCCAACTACTCCGGTTGCAATGTTGAAGTGGGATAACTGATGAACCTGCGGGTAAGTCAGATCCAACAAGGTGATTGGATATTCCCCAGCAGCTGGCGGAGGTACCGTGTCGGAGGCCGGTGGAATTTTGGTGGGGCTGTAGATCATGTGAATTGCAATCTCGGGGATAGTGTCCCCTTGGAGGGGGATTGGCCAAACAAGATATTTAAGCTGTTGGGTGGCAGCCGGATTTGGCGTCTTGAAGCTCGGATTCCCGTTTGGCTGTGCAATAGAAGGTCTAGTGGGCGCGACATTTATGAAGGTTGCTGCTGTAGCCGTGATATTTAGATTCAGCAGCTCTACGTAATTGTCAAACACATTCTGACCGCCTTGTATTACGACGACCAACTTGTCCCCTCGTTTCAGGGGATGCTTTTCATCGACAGTGGTGCAAGGAGGACTCGTGGGTTTTGACGACTTAGGCGACACTCCATGGACCGACGAGCGGCTTTGGAGAATGTACGGCTGAACTGCGCTGTTACGCATTCCAAGGATTTCAAAACATAGGAAGAGGACGTGAGGGCCAGGCTCCGGCTGATCTGCGTCGTCGTTGCCCGGTATGTTTACTCCGGGGAGGACCGTTGGAGTCGGAGTTGTGGGGTTGTCAGCGGCATTGAGGGACGATGGTGTTAGTCCGCTCGCTGCGAGGAAGGCAAGGATGATCAGCATTCTGAGCATCGCAAAATCCTGATGAAGGAATGGATCCTACGTGGCCCGTGGCCCAAGAACTAAGCGTTGCTGCGGTAGCAGGAAGCCTACTCCAACTTGGTTGAATGCGGAATCTCTTTCTTCAACGATGTTTCTAGCAAAACGATCCAAGTCTGACGCCGGTGCCTGCTACGGGTCCCCAGCCCAGACGTCAGAAATCGTACGCTAGCTATACACCTAGGATGTGAGCTTCTCAAACTCCTCCCGAAGCCGCGCCACCTCCTGACGCAGCGTCGCCACCTCTCCCTCCAGCCGTTCCAAGCGATCCTCCCGCGGTGCTCCCGCGCCCCGTGCCTCTTCCTGTGCCCACGCAGCGGCCTCGGTGATCGCCGTGCTCTCCGAAAGCAATTGCGCATACCGCACTTCCTTGGTGCCGGGCTGGCGCGACAGCGCCCGCACCAGCGGCGTCTCCCGCGCCATCAGCCGCTCCAGCGCCGACTGCACGTCCGCCAACTCGACGAACTTGTACATCCGCTCGCCTCGCCCGCGCAGCTCTCCCAGCGTCTGCTCGCCACGTAACAGTAGAAGGCATATTAATGCCTCCTCATCCCGGCGGAAGTTGAACACCTCACCCAGCCAGTGCTCATACTTCGCCACTCGTCCGTCGGACGTGCGTGCGCGCCCCGCCAGCTTCAGCTTCTCCAGCCCATAGACCGCTTCCCGCACCGTATCTTCGTCCAGCTCCATCACCGGTTCGCGGTTCGTCTTCTGGTTGCACGCATTCACCAGCGCGTTCAGCGACAGAGGACAGTACTCCGGCGTCGTGATCTGCTTTTCCACCAGCGCGCCCAGCACCCGCGCCTCTACTGCCGTCAACACATACTCCATGGCTCCTCTTTCCTGTTCCACTTCATCCGCTGCAGCCCACTCAGTAGTGGAATATGAACTGTCATCTCGACCGGAGCGAAGCGCAGTGGAGCGCAGTGGAGCGATCTGCTTCTCAGCGGTTTTGCCGGCACGATGGCGCAAGCGATGGAGCACGCTACGGCCGTCCGAATCTCTCCCGCACCAGCGCCAACCCTTGCTCTCGCGTCTTCACGACTCCCTCCAGTTGCGCATCCTCCGCCGTGTGCAGCATCTCCTTGAACTGCGGTCCCGGCCGGTATCCTGCCGCAATCAGATCGGCGCCCGTAACCAGCAGCGGCGGCCGCACCTCCTCTTGCGGCGCCGCCTCGTAGCGTTGCTTCGCGTAGTCGTAGAGATCGAGCATTCCGTGGCTCGAGGAGCAGTCCATATGATGGAGCGCCAGATGCTCCTCGAACTCCGGCAGGCGGAAGAATCGCTTCAGCGTCGACTCCTTCATCTTCTTTACGTCGCCGAACCGCATGTGGTTTTCGATCAGCAACAGGATCTGCTCGGTATCGTACTTTGAAAACCGCAGCCTGCGGCAGATCGCCTCTGTCATACGCACACCTACCTCTGCATGGCCATTGAAACGAATCCTGTCCGGCGCACGAACGAACGTCGCCGGCTTGCCCACATCGTGCAGCAGCGCGCCCCACGCCAGCGTCGGGGATGCGCCCGCGGGCAACTTCTCCAGCAGCAGCAGAGTATGCACCCACACGTCCCCCTCGGGATGAAACTCCGGCGGCTGCTCCACGCCATGCATCGCGCTCACCTCGGGCAGGATCTCCTTGAGCAACCCGGTCTCATCCAGAAGCTCAAAGGCCCGCCGCGCCCGTCCCTCGGTGAGCATGCGTGTCAGCTCGTCGCGCACGCGCTCCCGGCTCACCTCATGGATTTTCGCAGCCCGCGTCCGGATCGCGCGTCTGGTCTCCGCCTCCAGATCAAAATCAAAGCGCGCCGCGAACCGCACCGCTCGCAGCATTCGCAGCTTGTCTTCCTCGAAGCGGCGCGCCGGTTCGCCGATCGCCCGCACCACCCCGGCCTTCAGGTCGGCTCGGCCGCCCACCCAGTCGAGCACCGCCTCCTCGGCGCTCCCGGTGCGCGCCAGCACAGCCGGATCCAGCAGCATGCCGTTGATGGTGAAGTCCCGCCGCAGCACATCCTCTTTGGGATCGCTGGAGTAGCGCACCGCGTCCGGATGCCGCCCATCCGAATACGCCCCGTCCGAGCGAAACGTCGCTACCTCGGTTACAATCTCCGCGCCGTCCCGCTCCTGCGGCACCAGCACCACACCGAAGTGCGAGCCCACTCCAAAGGCGCGCGGAAAGACCGCAAACACCTGCTCCGGCCGGGCGCTCGTCGCCACGTCGTAGTCCTGCGGCTCCCGCCCGAGCAGCAGGTCGCGCACGCAGCCGCCGGCGAAATACGCCCGGTGCCCCGCCGCCCGCAACCGCTCCGCGACCGCCTCGGCCGCTTTCAAGTGTTCCTCCGCGATCATCGCGCCTCTCTCTTCCACACGCGTCGCCTATCCGCCGGTGCACACCTGC
Source organism: Acidobacteriaceae bacterium (assembly GCA_051001135.1). Lineage (GTDB taxonomy): Bacteria > Acidobacteriota > Terriglobia > Terriglobales > Acidobacteriaceae > CAWHMN01. The sequence goes on along the minus strand of JBPCNO010000080.1, from coordinate 1,201 downwards.
TCCAGACCCAAGCCTACGACTTCAGTCCGCGGGCCGCGCTCCTCTACTATGCCCTCCTCTAGTATGTATGCCCTCCTCTAGTATGAAAGATGTGATGAGTCTTCTACCCCGCGGCCTCATTCTCGGCATCGAAAGCTCCTGCGACGAGACCGCCGCGGCGATCGTCGAGCGCGGCCGCCACCAGCTCGCCAACGTCGTCGCCTCGCAGATCGCTACCCATGCGCCCTATGGCGGCGTGGTGCCGGAGCTTGCCTCCCGCGAACACCTCCGCAATATCGTGCCGGTGGTACGCTCGGCGCTCGCGCAGGCCGAGATCGCCTTCCGCGATCTCGATGCCATCGCCGTCACCGAAGGACCCGGACTCGCCGGCGCGCTGCTGGTCGGCATCTCCTACGCCAAGGCGCTTGCCTTCGCGCTCGGCAAGCCGCTCATCGCCGTCAATCATCTGGAAGGTCACATCCACGCTGTGCTGCTCGAACAAGCCGAGTTAGGTTCCGCGCAGGGTGGCCCCGAACTTGAGCTGTTGAGACCTGAGCTGCTGCGCGAAGCGCGTATGCCTGGAAGGCCAGTCATGCTGGCGCTGGTAGTCTCCGGCGGCCATACCAGCCTCTATCTTGCGCACGAGCAAGCCGGCGCTTGGCATTACCGCAACGTCGGCCGCACCCTGGATGACGCCGCCGGCGAGGCCTTCGACAAGACCGCTAAGTTATTGGGGCTCGGCTATCCCGGCGGCCCATGGATCGACGCGCTCGCCGCGCACGGCGACCCCAACGCCGTCCCCTTCACCTTCGCCCACATCAAGGCCAAGGTCCACCGCCGTCAGGATCCCTCTGACTGGCAGCACAGCGCCGTCCCCAGCTATCTCTTCTCCTTCAGCGGTATCAAGACCGCGGTCCTGCGATACGTCGAACTCCACAACCTCAAGCCGTCCATCCTCCGCCGCCGCGCCGCACTCGCTTCACAACCCGCGGACTCCAGGCCTGATCGAGCATTGGCTCTCTTGCTTTGTGATGCCGAGACCCTCGGCCTCATCGCTTCCTTCCAGCGCGCGGTCATTGACGACCTCAAGCGCAAGACCTTCGCCGCCGCGGAACACTTCGGCGCACACGCGCTCCTGGTCTCAGGAGGCGTCGCCGCCGACCGCGAACTGCTCGTCCGCCTCCCCGCTTACGCCGCCGCTCATGGCCTGTCCACCGCCTCT
>JBPCNO010000079.1:0-11700 GCA_051001135.1 Acidobacteriaceae bacterium | reverse complement strand
GTACGTGATGAAGACCGTGGATGGCGGGCTGCACTGGCAGCAGATCAGTCCCGACCTGACCGGAGGCAATGCGCAAGCGGACACCTCCGGCGCAACCACGGTGGCGAATGCGCGGCAGCGCGGCTATGGCGTGGTCTTCACTATCGCGCCTTCGCCCTTGAACGCAGCGGAGATATGGGCGGGCAGCGATACGGGGCTGATCCATCTCACGAAAGATGGTGGCGAGACCTGGTCCGATGTAACGCCCAAGGGACTTCCAGCGTGGAGCAAGATCTCGCTGATCGAAGCCTCGCACTATGACCCGGCCGTGGCCTACGCAGCGGTCGATCGTCACCGCCTGGATGACTACAAGCCGTATCTCTACATCACGCGCGACTACGGCAAGACGTGGAGCATGTCCGTCGACGGCATCGCCGCAACATCGTTCCTTCGCGCGGTGCGCGAAGATCCGAAACAGCGCGGGTTGCTTTACGCGGGCACGGAGTTCGGCATCTATGTCTCGTTCGACGATGGCAGCCACTGGCAGCCGCTGCAACTGAATCTGCCGGTCACCTCCATCCGCGACATGGAGGTGCATGGAGACGATCTTGTGATCGCTACCCACGGCCGCTCATTCTGGATACTGGACGACATCACGCCGCTGCGGCAGGCTGCGGAAGCGCAGAAGGCGGCCTCTGCGTGGTTCTACGCACCTGCGGAAGCAGTGCGCGTCGATAACGACAGATTTTTGGGCACGCCTCTGCCGCCGGAAGAACCGCAGGCCAAGAATCCGCCGGGTGGCGCGATCTTCGATTACCTGCTCAAATCGCCGGCGCACACCGTCACGCTGCAGATCTATCGGGCAGAAGAATCACGGGACCAGCACCATCAGATTTTGCGCCATTTCTCCAGCGCCGATAAGGCCGAAGCTCATCGTCCGCCGCTGCCCATCGCGGAACGGTGGTTTCCGGCGCCGCAGGTGCTCGCAACTACGGCCGGCGCGCATCGCTTCCTCTGGGATCTGGCAGCGGGTGGGTCGGGATCTGCCGATGAGGATGACGATGAAGGCCCGGGTGCGCCCTCCGGTCCCCGCGTTGCGCCCGGGGTGTACACCGTTCAGTTGACGGTGGACGGGCAGAGCATGCAGCAGACACTGCACGTGGCCATGGATCCGCGCGTGCAGGCGACCTCTGCAGAGCTGCAACAGCAATTCGATCTGGCGCAGACGATTTACACCGAGGCGCTGCGCAGCCGCAAGGCCATGGCTGAAATTCAGTCGGTGCAAGAAGAATTGAAGAAGCTGCAAAGCAAAGTCGCGCATGATGCGAGACTTGCGCCCGCAGTGGAGCGCGCCCAGACATCGGTCGCGCAGATCGCCGGCGTCGACGGCGATCAGAAGGGAAGCGCGGACGCCGGGAAACAGCCCGGGTTGAGCCAGGCCAGCGCCGCTCTGGGTACCGCTCTTCGCGTGGTGGTGAGCGGTCACCGCAGCGCGCCCGCGTCGGCCCTCGAGATCGACAAGCAGATGAGTGCGCTGGCGAATGATCGCATTGCGCAGTGGTCGGCCTTCAAATCCGGCGAACTGGCGCAATTGAATACGGAGCTCGAGAAGGCGAAGCTGAAGCCGGTGCAGATCACCGAGATAGAGCAAGAGGTCGACTATCTGATGACCCGCTAACTTACTTGTAAACACGCGTTAGAAATTGCCAGTCAGCATTTGCAACAGCTTACGTTCAAGGTGAACGATTGTCCTGAGAATATGGTTGTAAGTAGAGCTGTAATTCTAGTTGCACCACCTTGGGAAGCATCTTTGTTCTGCTTCGGTTCTAGCTCGGATTTTCCTTGACTGAGCACTTGCGGAGTCAGTCTAGTGGACTGACACCGCCACGAAGTGTGGCATCCACTCTTGCAAGGAGACCCTATCGTGAAGAAGACTTCCCTCACGCGCTTGTATCGGTTCAGCGCATGCACTGCTCTCGCTTTGTGCACACTAGGCACCGCTCTCGCCCAAAACGGCGGAGATGCGAAGGTGAGCAGTGAGGCCCCCAGAGGCAGATACGTGACGCTGCCGCCCCGGCTGTTCTCAGATGCCCTGATGCCGCGGACGTCCAGCCTCTCGCTGCAGACCTGGAACGGATCCTACAGCTACAGCGGCAGGAATTATACCTACAACATGGTGGGCGCCGCACCCTCGACCAACACCTCCGCCAGCGTCCCCGTCTACATCGTGCCCATCAAACTGATCGTGAATAGCGGAGGCAGGCAGTACACCTACGATCCGTCGCACGTGTTGTCCAACGGGAACAGCGTCACCACGAATACGGAGAACTCGCCGCTGTTCAAGTTCGCCACGAACTATACCCTGGGCGGCGTAAACGTGGGGACCACGCAGTACATCGATGCCTATCAGCGCGCGAACTTCTGGGGCACGGTAAAGACGCATACTAACTCCCACCTGCTGCTCGGCGGCCCCACGGTTCTGGCTGAACAGACGCTTACCGTACCTACTAACTACGGCAAGGTCGGGTCGCCCTTTGGCTTCCAGGTTGGACTGGTGGACATCAACTGGCTCGATGCGCAATGGGCGAACATCATCGCGAAGCTGGGCATTCAACCCAACAGCTTCCCCATTTTCCTCACCTATGACGTGTATCTAACGCAGGGCGGAGGCTGCTGCATTGGCGGCTATCACAGCGCGGAAGGCAATGCCAGCAATCCGCAGTCCTATACCCAGGCCTCTTATATCGATCACTCCGGCACCTTCGCTCAGGATGTCTCGGCGCTCTCACACGAGATCGGCGAGTGGGCGGATGACCCGCTGGTCGCGAATCCGAATGGCAATCAGACGCCGTGCGGCATTCTGGAAAACGGCGATCCGCTGGAGAACACCGCCAACTACGGCGACTATCCGTACACTCTGAACGGCTTCACCTACCATCTGCAGGATCTCGCGATGTTGCCCTACTTCGGAGCACCCACCAGCACATCTGTGAACGGATGGCTGAGCTTCCATCATGCATCGCTCAGCGTCTGTTCGAATGGATCCTGACTTTCCAAATACGCAAGCTGCACGTGATGAGGGGTGGATGCAGAGCGATCTGCATCCACCCCTCGTTTTTTTATTTCTCGAAAGCAAACGATCTAGACGCCGGTGGTTGCGAACGCCCGTGTGTTGAGAATGCGTTTGAGCACTTGCGCATCTCCCATCGCGGCGCCGGCAGCAGTGTTGTCAAAGATGCACCACACTTCGGCGTGCTCCGCCCGCTGCAGCAAGGTCGTCGCAAGCACGCGCAGGAAGTTCTCCCCATAGACTGAGTAGTATCTGCGTGGCGAACCATGTAACCGGTAGTATGTTAACGTACCCATTGGCTCGAAGGCGGATGGAACCACGCGAGGATCGGCCGCAACGCGAGATATATGAAACTGTTGCAGGCAGCTATTCGCGTCTGCGCCAAACCAACTCGCGTGACGAGGTTCCAGCACTACGGAGCCTGTGCAGAGGTCGCGAAGCATCCGGAAGAAAGCCGACGCCCGCGCTTGCTCAAACATCGAACTGGGAGGAAGTTGAAAGAGCAGCGGGCCTAACTTGTTACCGAGTCCCCTCGCCTCCTCGAGAAATCGGTGTAGATCTTCCCTTGAACAATCGAGACCTGCTTCATGGGTAATCGTCTTCGGCGCCTTTACCGAAAATCGAAAGCCTGCGGGAACGGAGTCTGCCCATCGGGTCCACGTGGATGTGCGGTGAGAGCGGTAGAACGACGAGTTGATCTCGACGCACGCAAACGTCCGCGCATAGCGTTCGAGATGGGTTCCGGTTCCTCCGACCTCATCGTGGTATTGCCGGGGTATGCTCCATCCGGCGCATCCAACTCGGATCGTATCGCCCGGTGAAGGAATGGATTGGCTCAAGCGCATCACCGCCTTGAGGTGGTTGGATGCGCCTCCTCCTGGTCTGCAGGGTGTGTGTGACCTAGACGCCGGTGGCTGCGAACGCCCTCGTCTCCGGCTTGGTCTCAGCCGCACCGGGCTTCGCCTGGGCCGCAGCAGGATCGACCGTGACGGGATCGAGAAAGGGCATGGCGGCGCGCAGCGTGCTGCCCACCTGTTCGATAGGATGGGCCTGCTCGTCGCGGCGCATCTGCTCGAACTGCTTGCGCCCGCTCTTGTTCTCCGCCATGAACTTGCGCGCGAAGGAGCCGTCCTGGATCTCCGCCAGAATCTTGCGCATCTCCGCGCGCGTCTGCTCCGTCACAATGCGTGGGCCCGCCGTGTAGTCCCCGTACTCCGCCGTATCGGAGATGGAGTAGCGCATGTAGTTCAGGCCGCCGCGATACATCAGATCGACGATCAGCTTGAGTTCGTGCAGGCACTCGAAGTACGCCATCTCCGGCGCATAGCCCGCCTCGACCAGCGTCTCGAAGCCAGCCTTCACCAGCGCAGCCGTGCCCCCGCACAGCACTGCCTGCTCGCCGAAGAGATCGGATTCGGTCTCTTCCTTGAACGACGTCTCGTACACTCCGGCCCGGGTGCAGCCGATGGCTTTCGCATACGAGAGCGCGAGCGCCTGTACCGAGCCAGACGCATCCTGCGCAATCGCGATCAGCCCCGGCGTGCCTCCGCCTTCCGCGAAGACCTCGCGCACGCGATGGCCCGGAGCCTTGGGCGCAATCAATGCAACATCTATGTCGGCGGGCGGCTTGATGAAGCCGAAATGGATGTTGAAACCGTGGGCGAACAGCAGCGTCTTGCCTTTGCTCAGATGCTGCTCGATATGCTCGCTATAGACCTCGGCCTGTGTCTGATCCGGCACCAGGATCATGATGACATCCGCCCAGGTTGCCGCATCAGCGACCGATAGCACCGTCAGCCCGGCCTTCTCAGCCTTGGCGCGCGAGCGGCTGTTTTCGGCCAGACCCACGCGCACCTCCACGCCTGAGTCTTTGAGGTTGAGCGAGTGCGCGTGGCCTTGCGAACCGTAGCCGATTACGGCGACCTTCTTCGACTGGATGAGGGAGAGGTCGGCGTCTTGATCGTGATAGGTCTTGGGCATGTGTCAGGTCCTTATCTGAAATGGTCTGGTCAGGGTTGGTGTCGAGAGACATCGGCTTGCGGAAGTTCGTCTTCGCAGGCGGCTGCATCCGGAAGATCTTCGGGCGCAAGGTCGAGCAGATCGGTCGTCGGCGGGGTGGGCGGTGCATCGGATTGCGCAGTGTCGGTCAGGGCAATGTCGATCAGGGCAATGTCGATCAGGGAGGTGTCGCGCAGCGCTTCCAGCACGCGGCTGGTGTGGTGTCCGCGCCGCATCACCATCCTGCCCGTGCGTGAGACCTCAAGGATAGTGTTGTCCCCCTCTGCCAGCACCTGCAGCAAACCTTCTATCTTGCTCGCGCTGCCGGTGATCTCCAGCATCAGCGATTCCGGCGCGAGATCCACGATACGTGCGCGGAATACGTTCGCAAGCTCGAACAGCGGCGCGCGGGTCTTCCCCGTGGCTGCCACTTTGATCAAGGCCAGCTCGCGGCTGATGGAGGAGACGCGGTCGATATCATCCACCTCCACTACATTCTCCAGCTTGTACAGCGACGCCATAATGCGGTGCCCGGCCGAGGGTGAGGCATCCGCCACGATGGTCATGCGCGAGATGCCTGTACGTTCCGAAGCGCCCACCGCAAGCGAGTGGATGTTGATGTTGAGGCGGCGGAACAGAGAAGAGACACGGGTGAGCACGCCCGGCCGGTCTTCCACGTGAGCGACGAAGGTGTGCAGCATGAGCTATCGCACCCCAGCCATGCTTGATCTAGCCCCACCCGTCCCGCCCAAAGCTCCGCAGCCATCCGGTTTGTACACGCGCATGGTCGATGCTGGAAAGCGTCCCTGCAATGCGGAGACGGGGCGGATCGGCCTCTCCGTCAGGTTGCCGCCGCAGTTGGGGCAGACTCCGTGCAGGATGTGCTCAACGCACTCTGCGCAGAATGTGCACTCGAAGGTGCAGATCCGCGCATCGGTCGCGTCCGGCGGGAGGTCCTTGTTGCAGCATTCGCAATTGGGTCTCAGTTCAAGCATGCTCTCTTTGCCCTGCCTAATCACTTGCGGTTTCGACCAGCGGGTTGGCGCTGGGCCGGCGAATCATCTCATGCAATGCCGCGCCGGTCGGAATCATGGGATAGACGGAGTCTTCTTTTTCCACCAGGAAGTTGATCAGGAAGGGTCCGGCGGTGCCTCGTGCCGCCTGGATGGCACTCGCGGCCTCTGCACGCGTATGTGCCGTAGCGGCCGGAATGCCGTACGCCGCGGCCACCAGGGCGAAATCGGGAGAGAGGATGGGGGAAGATTCGTAGTTCTTCTCGTAAAAGAACTCCTGCCACTGCCGCACCATCCCAAGATAACCGTTATTGATGATGGCGATGTTCACGTCCAGGTGCTCCTGCGCAATGGTCGCCAGCTCCGCCTGGGTCATCTGAAAGCCGCCATCGCCGGCGATGATCCAGGTCTCCTTCGCGGGACAGGCGATCTTGGCGCCGATACCTGCCGGTAGCGCGAACCCCATGGTGCCCAGGCCGCCGGAGGTGATGTGCGCCCGTGGGCGTTCGTGGCGAAAATACTGCGCCGCCCACATCTGGTGCTGGCCCACGTCGGTTGCGACAATGGCATTGCCGCCGGTCGCGCGCCACAAGTCGTGAATCACGTGCGCCGCGTACAGATGTCCGTCGTCCGGCAGCGTCTTGATATCGCGCACCGCGGCATCCCCGCGGCTCCTGCGTATGGTCGCGAGCCATTGCTCGCCCTTGCGCGCCTCGCCGTCGATCCCCTCGACGTCACCTTCGCCGATCAGCGGAAGCAGCCGTTCCAGCACCGCCGCAAGATCGCCGGTGAGCGCCACGTCCACCCGCACGTTTTTGTTGATCTCCGAAGGGTCGATATCGATGTGGATCTTCTTCGCCCGGGGCGCGTAGGTCGCCAGGGTTCCCGTCACGCGATCGTCGAAGCGCATGCCGCACGCGATTAGGAGATCCGCGTTCTGGATGGCCTCATTGACCCACGCCTCACCATGCATGCCCATCATGCCCAGACTGAGCGGATGCGAGGCAGGGAAGCTGTCCAGGCCCAGCAGCGTGCAGGCGACCGGTATTTGCGCACGCTCCGCCAGCGTGCGTACCTGGGCCATGGCGCCAGATTTCAGAATGCCGTACCCGGCCAGCAGCACCGGACGGCTGGAGCCCGCGATCAGCGCAGCCGCCTCTGTCAGATCCGCTTCGCTCGAGTGAGACATCGGATGTAGCCGGTAAGGGCGTGGGGCCGCCGCGGCAAAATCGAACTGCGCCATGCCCTGCTGCGCGTCTTTGGTGATGTCGACGAGCACCGGGCCGGGTCGTCCGGTGGCCGCGATGCGGAATGCTTCGCGGATCGCCGGCGCAACGTCCTCCGCCCGCATCACGACGTAGTTGTGCTTGGTCACCGGCAGCGTGATGCCGGTGATGTCCACTTCCTGAAAAGCGTCCGTGCCGAGCACCTTGCTTGAAACCTGACCGGTGATGCAGACGATCGGTATGGAGTCGAGCATGGCGGTCGCAATGCCGGTCACCATGTTGGTCGCGCCAGGCCCGGAGGTCGCAATGGCAACGCCTACCCGGCCCGATGCGCGCGCGTACCCATCGGCCATGTGCACGGCTGACTGCTCGTGCCGCACCAGGATGTGGCGGATGGGAAACTTGCGCAGCGCGTCATACGCGGGCAGGATGGCGCCGCCGGGATAGCCGAAGACCTCCTGCACGCCCTCGCCTTCGAGCGTGGCCCACAGGATCTCCGCGCCGCTCATCTGGGCGGTCGTGATCTGGGCGCTGGTCATCTGCGCGTGAATTGGAACCGCCGCGTGGGTGCTCGTCCGGGCTTCGGGGGAATGGTTGCTGCTCATCGCGTCTCTCGTCTGTTCGTAGTCTTTCGATAGTTCGTAACAGTCAGTGAGCTAAACGGTGACGGCTCCCAGGGATGCGGAGCTGACCCGGTCGGCGTACTTGCGGAAGACACCGCTGGCAAACGCCGGCGCGGGCGCCTGCCAGCCCTGCATGCGGCGGGCGAGCTCTTCGTCGGAGATTTCGAGCGTCAGCTTGCGGTTGGGAATATCGAAGTGGATGCTGTCTCCATTGCGTACCGCTGCAATCGGTCCGCCGAGCGCCGCTTCCGGCGCAACGTGTCCCGCCATCAGGCCGCGCGTCGCGCCGGAGAAGCGTCCGTCCGTGAGCAGCGCCACCGTCGACGCAAGCTCCGCGATCCCCGCCAGGGCAGCGGTCACTCCCAGCATCTCGCGCATGCCGGGGCCGCCGCGCGGTCCCTCATAGCGGATGACCACTACATCGTTCGGCTGCAGTGTCCCTTGTTCGAGCGCCGCGAACGCATCTTCTTCGCGGTCGAACACACGCGCCGGTCCCCGGTGCTCCAGCCGTTCGTGCCCGGCCACTTTGATGACGCAGCCTTGCGGAGCCAGATTGCCCTTGAGGATGACCAGGCCGCCGGTTGGCTTGAGCGGCGCGGCCGCGGTATGGATCACGCGCTGGCCCGGAGTCTCCTCTGCCAGCGCGGCCTCTTCGGCCAGGGTGCGGCCGGAGACGTTCAGCGTGTCGCCGTGCAGCAGTCCGGTCTCGAGCAGCCGTTGCGCCAGCAACCGGCTGCCGCCCGCGTTCTGGTAGTCGGTAGCGAAGTAGCGGCCGCCGGGCTTCAGGTCGCACACCAGCGGCGTCTGCCGGCTGATGGTGTCGAAGTCGTCCACGGTGAGCGTGAGCCCCATCTCATGGGCGATGGCGATCAGATGGAGTACGGCATTGGTCGAGCCGCCAGAGGCCGCGACGGCGGCGATGGCGTTTTCCAGCGCCGGCCGGGTGATGATCTGCGACGGCCGTAGATTGCGCCGCGCCAGTTCCATCACCAGTGCGCCCGCCTCGCGGCAGGAGGCGGTCTTCTCCGGGGACAGCGCCGCAACTCCCGACAGTCCCATGGGGGAGATGCCCAGGAACTCGCATGCCATGGCCATGGTGTTCGCGGTGAACTGTCCGCCGCATGCGCCGGCGCCGGGGCATGCCTTGGCTTCGATCTCGGCCAATCCCGCGTCTGAAAGCGCGCCGCGCGCATGCGTTCCGACAGCCTCGAAGACATCCTGAATGGTGACCGATTTGCCGCCGACGTCGCCCGGCGCGATCGAGCCGCCGTAGAGCATCAGCGACGGCATGTCCAGACGCGCCAGCGCCATCACCGCCGCCGGCATGTTCTTATCGCAGCCGGCAATGGCGATCAGGCCGTCGAAGAGATTGCCGCGTGCCACCAGTTCAATCGAATCGGCGATCACTTCGCGGCTCACTAGCGAGGCTTTCATCCCCTGCGTGCCCATGGTGATGCCGTCCGAGATGGTGACGGTGTTGAACTCCATCGGCGTGCCACCTGCCTCCCGCACCCCCTGCTTCACCGCCTCCGCCAGCGTGCGCAGGTGGTAGTTGCAGGGACCGATCTCCGTCCAGGTATTCGCGATGCCGATGATGGGCTTGCGCAGATCGTCGCGGGAGAAGCCCACGGCGTGAAGCATGGCGCGTGCCGGCGCACGGCTCGGCCCTTCGGTCAGTGCGATGGAGTTCGACTTCGCTTGGTGCGCGGGAGTGCCGTGACCGTTCGCGTCGTGACCGTTCACGGCCTGCCCGTTGTTGCCTGTACGTTCCGTGGTCATCAATCAGCGCGCCTCATGATCAGCGAACATCTCTGCTCGCGGCGTGGCCCACACGGCATGATCGTGCCGTCGTTCATAGTTGTCGATGGCGGCGGCATGCCGCAGCGTCAGCCCGATATCATCCAGCCCCTCAAGCAGGCAGGAGCGGCGAAATGGATCGATGGAGAACTCGGCATGAAAGCCGTGATCATCGCGCACTGTCTGGTCTTCCAAAGAGACGGCGAGCCGGTACTCCGCTTTGTTTTCTGCTCGTGCCAGCAGCGTTTCGATCTGGTCTTCGGGCAGCGTCACCAGCAGAACGCCATTTTTGCCCGCGTTCGAGAAGAAGATATCCGCGAAGCTCGGCGCGATCACGCAGCGGAAACCGAAGTCGGCCAACGCCCACGCCGCATGCTCGCGCGACGATCCGCAGCCGAAGTTCTTGCCGGTCACCAGGATCTCCGCGCCGTGGAACCGGGGATCGTTCAACACGAACGTCGGGTCGGGTATGTCGTCGGCCGTCCGGCGCCAGTCGTGAAACAGGAACTCGCCGTATCCCGTCCGCTCCACGCGCTTGAGGAATTGCTTGGGGATGATCTGATCTGTATCCACGTTGTGGCGATTCAATGGCGCAACGCGGGCGGTGTGTGTGCGAAAGGGTTTCATAGTGAGCGCGTAACCTCTTCAGGAATCCCAGCCTCAGGAGTTTCAACTGCCTTCGCGCCGGATTTGAAGATCCAGCGGCGCACATCGGTAAAGTGTCCCGCGACGGCGGCAGCGGCGGCCATCGCCGGACTCACCAGATGCGTGCGTCCGCCGCGCCCCTGGCGCCCTTCGAAGTTGCGGTTGGAAGTGGATGCGCATCGTTCTCCCGGCTGCAGTATGTCTGGATTCATGCCCAGGCACATGGAACATCCCGGCTCGCGCCATTCGAATCCAGCGGCGCGGAAGATACGGTCCAGGCCCTCGCGCTCCGCCTGCGCCTTCACCTGCTGCGAACCGGGCACCACCATGGCGCGTACCCGCGCGCTCACGTTATAGCCATCCACCACGCGGGCGGCGGCGCGCAGGTCTTCGATGCGCGAGTTGGTGCAGGAGCCGATGAAGACGCGATCGATCGCCACCTCTTCTAACGCGGCGCCCGCCTGCAGATCCATGTACTTGAGCGCCCGTTCCATCGAACCGCGGTCTGCGTCGTTCGCCGCCGCCGTGGGAGATGGAACGCGCGCGGTGACCGGCGCCACCATGCCGGGGCTGGTGCCCCAGGTTACGAAGGGAGCCAGATCTTCCGCGCGCAGCGTCAGTTCGCGATCGAAGCGCGCGCCGTCATCGGAGGGAAGCGTCTCCCAGTAACGCACCGCCTCGTCCCAGTCCGCGCCCTGCGGCGCATGCGGACGGCCCTTCAGGTACGCAAAGGTCGTCGCATCCGGCGCGATCATGCCCGCGCGCGCTCCCGCTTCGATGCTCATGTTGCACAATGTCATGCGGCCTTCCATGGAGAGCGAGCGAATGGCCGCCCCGGCGTACTCCACCACGCAACCCGTCGCGCCATCGGTGCCGATGCGTCCGATGATGCCCAGCGCAATATCCTTCGCCGTCACGCCCAGTGGCAGCGCGCCTTCAACCGAGATGCGGAAGGTCTGCGGCCTGGATTGGGGCAGACACTGCGTCGCTAGGACGTGCTCCACCTCGGAGGTGCCGATGCCGAAGGCCAGCGCGCCGAAAGCGCCGTGCGTAGATGTGTGCGAATCGCCGCAGACAATGGTCATGCCGGGCTTGGTGAACCCTTGCTCCGGGCCGATGATGTGCACGATGCCTTGTTGCGGATCGTTGACGTCATACAGCTCCACGCCGAACTCGGCGCAGTTGCGGCGCAGCGTCTCGATCTGCTTCGCCGCGATCGCATCCTCGATCACCAGACGGTTGCGGGTGGTCGGCACATTGTGGTCTACCGTCGCCACCGCGCGGTCCGGCCGGCGAACAGTGCGGCCGCTCATCCGCAGGCCGTCGAAGGCCTGCGGCGAAGTCACTTC
>JBPCNO010000078.1:0-4659 GCA_051001135.1 Acidobacteriaceae bacterium | reverse complement strand
GAAGATTCTGGAGCCGTTCCTGCCGTCGCCGGTTGTCGCGAACAGGCCCGATGGACCGCTGACACTGGACTACAACCGCCCGCAATCTGTGGGTCGGGTTCGCATGTTTTATGGCAACTTTGGCATGTTCGTCCGCGCGCTGGCATACATCCTGGCGAATGGACCGGATGGGCTTCGCCAGACGACCGAGGACGCTGTGCTCAACGCGAACTATATCCGGGCCAAGCTCTCGGGCACCTTTGATCTTCCGTTTAAGACGCCGACCCTGCATGAGGTGGTGTTTTCGGACAAGTTACAGGCGAAGAACGGCGTCAAGACAGGCGACATGGGCAAGCGGATGATCGACTACGGCTTCCATGCGTACACCACCAGTTTTCCGCTGATCGTTCCGGGCGCGATGATGATTGAGCCGACGGAGTCTGAATCACGCGAAGAGCTCGACCTGCTGATCGACTCGCTGAAGCAGATTGCGCGCGAGGCCGAGGAGAACCCTGAGCTGGTGAAGACCGCTCCGCATACGACGCGGCTGCAGCGGCTGGATGAGACGGCGGCTGCGCGGAAGCCGGTGCTTCGCTGGAAGGCTCCGGCTGCTTCGACGCCTCTCACCCCGGACACACCGGCGAAGGAGTGGTAGCCAGCGGCGAAAGGCCCTAGAGGCTGATCATGACCACGGCTGCGGCGGCCACGAGCATGCCGAGACCCTGACCGCGGGTCGGGCGTTCGTGAAACATCCAGGCGGCGAGCAGGATGGTTGAAGCTGGATACAGCGAGGCCAGAACGGCGGCAATATCCAGGCGGCCCATGCGCGTTGCGGCCATAAAGAGCAGGTTGCCGCATGTATCGAGGAACGCCGGGCCAAGGGCCCAGAGAACAGCCTTGCGGGGAAGATAGCCAGTGGATGGCGCGACGACGGGGGGATTGCGACTGCGCAGGGTGGCGAGAACGAGGATCGCGCAGGTCGCGGCGCTGCCGATGCGTACGGTCGTCATTGGCCAGAGCAGACCTCCACGCCCCGCCATCTTCATGGCGACGAAGTAGAGGCCGAAGCCGACGCCGGCAGCAATCGCGAGCAGCATGGCACGGCGACTTGCCGGCAGAGGTGCTTCGGGATGGGTCGCGCCCGGTGGGTGCGCGGGTCCCGCAGCGATCAGCCAGATGGCGACTCCCGCGACGACAAATCCCACGAGACGCAACGCGCCGGGTACTCCTTCCGTGTATGAGGAGACCACGGCTGGGATAGCTGCGGCGAGCAGCCCGCTCAGCGCGGCGGCTGCGCCCATCGCTCCGCCTGAGAGGGCCACGTAGAAAGTGGTGAGGGAGAGCGCGGCGAGAATACCGGCGACAAGTCCCCATGCGACGGTTACGCCAGACGGGTGAGGGCCGCCCCAAATCAGGGTGAGCAGCAGCAGGATGGTGAGACTGATTGTGTGGCTGATGAGAACGACGCGGAATGCTGACCGCATGGTTCCACCGGCGGCCTTGACGGCGACTCCGCCCGAGAAATCTCCGCCGCCCCAGACGATAGCGGAGGCGGACGCCATGAGGGCGTTTGCCTGAACTACAGGATGCATGCGGCGAGACCCGGCGTAACCTTACTGCGCCACTCGTACAGCGGGCGGGCGGGTATCAGCAGCAGTAGGCCAGTAGCCTTCCTTGGCGATGACGGTGAGCCCGGGGCGGAGGACGCGAACATCGAGCTTGCGGTACTTGCCGTCGATGAAGGGCTCATGGGTGTAGTAGCCGACGGTGTACTGGGTGCGAACCTCTTCGGTGAGACGGGCGAAGCTCTGCTCGATGCCCTTCTGCCGGAACTCGGGGTCGAACTGACCGCCCGTCGCGTCGGTATAGACGGGTAGGATGTTGTCCCGCATCTCGAAGGGAATATGGACGTGATTCATAAAGCCGGTGCCGGGAATGTGAGGGGTGTCGTGAATGATGGTGGCGTAAACGGCGACCTTGTTGGTGTTGAGGTACTTGATAACGTCCTTGGTCTTGGCCTTGCTGCCGTACTCCTTGCCGTCCGAGATGACGTAGACGATGCGGCGGCGTTCCTTGCCGGTGCGAGTGGTTGCTTTCGCGGCTTCCAGGATAGCGTCGTTCAGAGTGTGGACGTCCTTGGGGACGTTGATGGTGTTGCTCATGCTGGTGCCGTGGCGTGAGTTGGTGTTGGGGTCGATGTATTGCTGCGCGCCGTTGTTGACGTTGATATTCTGGCCGAGAGGACCGGTGGGATCGTAGTAGAGCGGCTCGCGGCCGGAGCCCTTGGACTGCTCAAGCACGGCGTTAAGGCGCGGACTCTGCGCGGCGGTGAAGTCGGTGCGCATCTGTGGCCCGTTGTTGTAGGTGAAGACAGCGACCTCATCGTACGGGCTGAAGGCGCCCTGGAGCGCACCGAGCGAGTTGTTGATCTTCTGCATGGTGTCGAAGGTGACACTCTGATCGATTACAAGGGCGACGGAGAGCGGGAAAGGATCGACCGTGAAGATATCCATCTTCTGTCGCAACCCGTTCTCAAAGACGCGGACGTCGCGCCAGGTGAGGCCCGGAACGAGGCGGCCCTTGGAGTCCTTGACAGTGAAGGGAACCTGCACGAAGTTGGTCTGGGTCCGGAAGGTTAAGACTTTGGCGCCCTCGCCTACCGCTGGGATCTCTGGAGGTGGACCATCATCCGGATGAGACTGCGGGGGGAGGGAGGCTGGAAGGGAGCTTCCGGGTGCGGCCTGGTCGGGTGCGTTGTCGGCGCCATTGGACTCCGGGGTGGCGCCCTTGCCAGGAGCTACGCCCGTGGTGGGGAGAGCCGTCTGGGGCCTAGGTGCGTCTGGGATCGTCTGCTGCTGTTGCGGGCCGTCCGGAAGCGCGGGCTGCTGCTGTGCCTGCCCCAACATGAAGAACCCAAGTGCACCCGCCAATACGCTATGCCTAACCAAGAGACGCCTCGCTCAAACCGCTGTTTCGGACAGAAGATGCCGTAGATGCCAGCTTATCAGCGAAAGAACGGCTGCACGGACGGAGCCGGGCAAGTCGCTGCAGCCAATCTCCACTATTTGACGCATCGCTGCGTGCATATGTTGCGCCACAGGGCCTTGCGCAGGACGGCAGACCTGAAAGGCTTCGCCTTCGTCTAAGATTTATGCGTTCTTCGTCTCTTCGCTCCCTCGCCTGTCTTGCGCTCAGCCCTGTATTAGCCACCACGCTGGCCGTGGCCCAGGAGGCGCCCACGCCTGGAGGTCCGCCGCCTGCGAGCAATGCCGCTGCCCAGCCGGTCCAGGACAAGGACACGGAGACCCTGAAGGTGACGGTAAACCTGGTGAACGTGTACTTCTCCGTTCGCGACAAGAACGGGTATATCACCAACCTTCACAAGGACGACTGCAGTATCTATGAGGACAAGGATCTGCAGAAGACCAAGAATTTTACGCAGGAGAAGAACCTGCCCCTGACGATCGGCATTCTGCTGGATACGAGCGGATCGCAGCAGAATGTGCTGCCGCTGGAGCAGGAGTCGGGGGCGACCTTTCTGCGAAATGTGCTGACACCGAAGGACGAGGCGTTTTTGATCTCGTTCGACATCAATGTGGATCTGCTGGCGGACTACACGAACTCACCGCGGGAGATCAAGCGCGCGATCGATAAGGCGAGCATTAATACGGGCGCAGGGACAGGATCGGTGACGGGCAACGGCACCGCGCGGGGTACGTTGCTCTATGACGCGGTCTACCTGGCGGCGCATGACAAGCTGCGGCAGGAGGCTGGCCGCAAGATCCTGGTGATGCTGACGGATGGCGGCGACCAGGGATCGCAGGAGACGCTGAAGACGGCGACGGAAGCGGCGCAGAAGGCGAACGCGATCGTTTACGTGATCCTGATCGCGGATCGCGGCTTCTATGGCGGGCTGCAACTCGGCTACACGGGCGATGCGGATATGGAGCGGCTGGCGCGCGATACCGGCGGCCGTGTGATCAACGTCGGAAATAATGGAAAGAGGCTGGAGGAGGCGTTTCAGCAGATTCAGGATGAGCTCCGTACGCAGTACCTGGCCAGCTACACGCCGACGAACCTTAAGCTGGACGGCAGCTTCCGCAAGTTGGATATCACCTGCGGCAAGGGCGAGAAGGTGCAGACGCGCAAGGGGTACTATGCGCTCGCGGATAATGCGGGGAACGATTAGATGTCGGTGCGCTGTGGTTTGGGGGCGCAAGTTGCCGACATGTTTATGTCTTCTGCAATATGTTGCAGTTTGCGACACTCGGAAGGCCTAGGATGCACACCCGGGCTGGATTGGTTGCAGTAATCTAAGTATTGATGCAGGGCACTTTGCTCAATTTGAAGCGATGACCCCAACAAGCAGCAAATGGTTCCCTGTTGAATGTGCAATATTATGCACATCATCTCCGTTTCCACTTAGTATCTTCAATCTGCGCCGACGTAAGTCATGTATTTAGAGTCTCATCGCGCTCTCGCCCTTGGGGAGCGTTTTGGCCAACCAACTGCATTGGTATTGGGTGCGGACGGTAGGTCCAAAAAGTTCGCAAGACCATGGGAGATCCAATGAATCTGAAACACTTTGCCGCAGTCCTCGTCCTAGGCGTTACGTCCACCGTTGCAGCACATGCGACCCCACTCACCGGCCAGTTTTCCATCACAGGCTCCTCGGTGACC
>JBPCNO010000077.1:0-19205 GCA_051001135.1 Acidobacteriaceae bacterium | reverse complement strand
CCTCGCGGGCCAACCGGCTGACCGCCGTGGCCGACGCATAGCGTTCCGGGCAGCCGCGGCTGCCGCAGCAGCAAGGGTCGCCATCCGGGTAGATGGTGGCATGGCCAGCCTCCCCGCCCATCCCGGTGAAGCCATGCCAGACTTCGCCGTTGAGAATGATGCCGTTACCGACGCCCGTACCCAGCGTCAGCATGCAGAGCGATGACTCCCCCAGCGTCCTGCCGGCGCCTTCCAGATACTCCGCCAGAGCGGCCAGGTTGGCGTCGCTCTCAAAGAGCACCGGGATCCCCAGCTCGGCCTCGATCGCATCCTTGATGCGAATGCCATTCCATCCCGGCAGATTGGGAGGATTCCACAGCACGCCTTCAGGCAGTTCCAGTGGACCCGGAGTGCCAATCCCGATGCCACCGAGCGCACGGCCCTCCAGATGCCGATCCATCAACTGCCGGATGGCGCCGCACATGTCGCTGACCACAGCACGCCAACCGGCCGCAAGGCGGGTCGGCAGCGCAACCAGTTCCAGAATGCCCTGCTCCCGCGTATAAGCAGCCACCCGCAGGTTAGTTCCACCCAGGTCGACACCGATCGTGCAGATTTCGAACATCCTCTGTCCTCTTCTTCCCCTTCTCCCGATCGTGCGCGTTAACGCCTGCCCGGCATCTCGCTCGCGCACGCCGGATATCGCCCGAATCATCATAGTGGCTCGGAGGCAACGCACCGCGCTTTCCAGCAGGTCACATCCAGGAAGACGGCCGGGCTCCTCTGCGAGAGGTGACGGTGCTAACCTGAAAATTCGACCGCCATGCGCACATCTGATCCCAGTCATTCCCCGCCGCGTTTGTCACCGAGCGCAGACGAGGATTCCGCTTCCGGCCCAACCACCCAGTTGAGCGCTGATCTTCGCGCGCGCTCCGGCATGCCGCTTGAAACGGAGATCGACGCGAGACACGAGCCTCGTGCCCCGGGGCCGATGACCGGCGCGCAGCGATTCCTGCGTGCCTGCCTGCGGCAGCCGGTCGATCGCACGCCGGTGTGGTTTCTGCGGCAGGCCGGCCGCTACATGCCGGAGTACCAGGCGGTCCGGCGCCATCATTCGCTCTTGAAGATCTGCAAGAGTCCCGATCTCGCCGCCGAGGTGACCATTACGGCAGCGGAGAAGCTCGATGTAGACGCAGCGATCATCTTCGCGGATCTGCTCCTGCCGTTTGAAGCGATGGGCCTCCCTTTCGAGTTCCTGGCCGGAGAGGGTCCGGTCGTCCATCATCCGGTACGCACGGCGGCCGATGTGGATCGTCTGCGGACCGACCGCGCGGCGGATCTGGGCTACGTGGGGGAGGCGCTGGCCAGGGTGGCCGCGCATTTTGGTGACCGGCTGGGACTGATCGGCTTCTGCGGCGCTCCTTACACCCTGGCCAGCTACATAATCGAAGGCGGCGGCTCGCGCAACTGGATCGAGACCAAGTCGCTGATGTATCGCGACCCCGGAGCGTGGCAGACGCTGCTGGCTAAACTCGTCACCGTGTTGGTGACATATTGCCGGCAACAGGTGGAGGGTGGCGCGGATGTCATCCAGATCTTCGACAGCTGGGTAGGCTCGCTCTCGCTCGTGGACTACCGCGAGTTCGTGCTGCCGGTGACCACGGAATTGGTGCGACAGGTGCAATCTCTAGGGGTTCCGGTGATCTACTTCGGCGTGGACACGGCGAGCCTGCTCCCGGCGATGCGTGAGACCGGCGCGGACGTCATTGGCCTGGATTGGCGCGTGCCGCTCGATCAGGGCTGGCGCGCTCTGGGCCATGGCTGCGCGGTTCAGGGAAATCTGGACCCCATTACTCTGTTCGCTCCGGTGGAGCTGCTGGAGCGCCGCGTGCATTTCGTGCTGCAACAGGCAGGCGGCAGGCCCGGACACATCTTCAACCTGGGCCACGGTATCGTGCCTGGCACGCCCGTTGAAAGCGTGCAGCGGGTGGTGCGGTTCGTCCGTGACTTTGAGCTGCCAACGGAGCCGGGACAGTGAACGCGGAGCGAGTCAAGACGGCGATTCTGCTGCTGGCCCACGGAACGCCTGAGTCCATCGACGAAATTCCGGAATATCTGCGCAACGTGACCAGTGGCCGCGCACTGCCGGAAGCGGCGATCGCGGAGATCAAGCACCGTTACGGGTTGATCGGACACAGTCCCTTGACCGAACTCACCTTCGAGCAGGCGCGCCTGTTGAGCGAGAAACTGGGGCTGCCAGTGTATGTGGGCATGCGCAACTGGAAGCCTTACATTGCGAGCACGGTGCGGCAGATGCGCGAAGATGGCGTGACCGCGGCCGCTGCAATCTGTCTGGCGCCACAGAATTCTCGAACGAGTGTTGGCCTCTATCGGCGCGCCGTCATGGCCGAGGCCGGCAGCGCGATCGCCATCGACTTCACCGAGGGATGGGCAGAGCACCCGTTTCTGATAGACGCCTTTGCAGAGCGGCTGGGTACGGCGTGGACCAAGCTTACGCAAGAGACGGAAGAGCGGGTACCGGTTCTGTTTACCGCACATAGCGTCCCGTGCCGCACGGTGCAGTCGGCGCCCGCGCAGCCATCGGCGCCTGGCGCTCCGCCACAAAGGGCGACAGCGGCTCCGCTTGGTCCCGATCCATACGCGGTCGAAGCGAAACGCACCGCTTCGCTGGTGGCAGAGAAGCTGCGCGCCGCGGGGCTGACGCACGGCGAGTGGTTCTTCGCGTTCCAGAGCCAGGGCATCTCCGGCGGCCCATGGATCGGGCCGACCGTCGAAGACACGCTGAAGGCGCTGCGCCAGGCAGGTCATACCGTCGTGATGATTCAACCCATCGGCTTTCTCTGCGACCACGTCGAGATCCTCTATGACATCGACATAGGCTTTCGCGAGTATGGGAAGTCCCTTGGCTTGAGGGTAGAGCGGCCGGAATCGCTGAACGCTTCGCCGCGTTTGACTGATGCACTCGCGGATCTCGCGGGGCAGGGACTACAGCGCCTCAACGTGCGCGGCAGCGAGTTGAATACGGCGGGCATTGCGCGGCCGGTCTCTGCGTGAAGCGGATCGCGATTATCGGTGGCGGCATCAGTGGGCTGGCCGTCGCCTATGAGCTGGAGCGGCAGCGCCAGCACCCCTGCACCTACACCTTGTTTGAAGCGACGGCGCGGCTCGGGGGCACCGTAGAGACGGTGCGTCAGGATGGATTCGTGATCGAGTGCGG
This sequence comes from Acidobacteriaceae bacterium, assembly GCA_051001135.1. Lineage (GTDB taxonomy): Bacteria > Acidobacteriota > Terriglobia > Terriglobales > Acidobacteriaceae > CAWHMN01. Next base: position 15,988 of record JBPCNO010000077.1, on the reverse strand, counting down.
TCCGGACTCATGGGTGACAGACAAGCCCTGGGCACGCGAAGTCGCGGAAGAAGTTGGTCTGCGGGACGAAATCATCCCCTCGAACGATACGCAGCGCCGCACTTATCTGGCGAGGCAAAGTGTGCTGCAGCCATTGCCGGACGCGATGCGGATGATGGTCCCCACCCGGTGGGCGACCTTGCTCGCCTCCCCGCTCTTCAGCGATAGCGCGAAACACGCCTACCAACAGGAACCGGGACGCGCAGAGGAACTCAAACGGTCGGCGCTGCTGACCCGCGGCGAGGATGCGGACGAATCGGTAGACACCTTCGTCCGCCGTCATTTTGGCGAAGAGGTAGCAGAGACAATCGCCGGGCCGCTGCTGGCCGGGGTCTTTGGTGGCGACATCGAAAGACTCAGCGTGCGCTCGGTCATGGCTCCATTCGTCAGGATGGAGGCCGAGCACGGCTCACTGATCACCGCTCTCGAGCAGAGAAAGACGAGCCACGCCGAAGTATCCTCCGTCTTCACCACGCTTGCGGGCGGCCTGCAGACGTTGACCGACCGGATGGCCGCCAGCCTGCTTGCGTCGTCTATTCAGCGCAGCACACCGGTCGATGCGATCCTCAGAACCGGCGCGGCCTGGCGCGTGCAATGCGAACGGGAGAGTACTTCCGCAACTCAGGAGTTCGACGCAGTGGTGCTGGCAACCCCGCTTGAAAGTACGCGAAGGCTGCTCGGCTCGACGCGCAACCCGCATGCCGCGGCGGCTGCCGCATTGCTGCCGGCCGAAGCCTCATCAGCGATCGTTGTGGCGTTGGGCTATGAGCCGGCGATCGGGCGCAGCCTTAGTATTCCCTGCGGTTTTGGTTTTCTGGCGCCCACACATAGGAGCAACGAGGCTGCAACCGATAGCTCCAGCAATTCGCTGCTGGCATGCACCTTCGTCAACCAGAAGTTTGCGCATCGTGCGCCCGACGGTGGCGTATTGCTCCGCGCCTTCTTCGGCGGTGCAGCGGCCGAGCGGCTGTTGTACGCAGAAGATGCGCAGTTGGCCGCGCTGGCGCGAGAGCAGTTGTGCTCTCTGCTTGGATCGCTGCCGGAGCCGCAGGTGACAATCGTTCGGCGATGGCCGCGTTCCTTGCCGCAGTACACGGTAGGTCATCTTGAACGCATGCGGCGGCTGGACGCGGAGTTGCACCTGGTCGACGGACTTGCGCTCGCCGGCAATGCCTATCACGGCGTGGGCCTGCCCGACCTGGTGCGCGACGGACGCGAAGCAGCACGCCGGCTTCTCCGCCACACCTAGATTTCCGGGGGCGGTTCTACAGCGCTTCGACCTGGGTTGCTCTCTGCAGCGCGAGAGTACATGTAGGCTGTTGTTACACAAGGAGCCTTCCCGTGACGCACGCGTACCAACTTTTGCTGTCCTGTCTCTTGTTGTCATCGAGCACCGGTCTCATACAAGCACAAACACAACCGGCTCCTGATGGAAACGGTGTCATCATCCTGGATGTGGATGCGTCGCATATTCCGCGCAAGATAATCTCGGCGCGCGAGCGCATCCCGGCGTCCCCGGGCCCGCTCACTCTGGTGTATCCCCAATGGATTCCCGGCAACCACGGACCGACCGGGCCGATTACCGATCTGGTAAATATGCATTTTCTGGCGAACGGCCAGCCACTCCCATGGCAGCGGGACGGCGTGGACATGTACGCATTCCATGTGACTGTGCCCGAGGGTGCGGCTGAGATCGAGGCCGACTTCGCTTCCGTGGGTGAATTCGCTCAGGACGCAGACTTCAATCTGGGCAACACCTCCACCGCCGTGCAGGGCGACCTGAACTGGGACCAGATTGTGCTCTATCCCAGCGGAACAAAGTCCGACGACCTGAAGGTAAAAGCGACGGTCACGCTGCCTGCCAATTGGAGTTACGCCACCGCGCTCCCAGACGCCATCCAGAAGGGCGACCGTCTTCGCTTCGGCACCGTCTCGCTGACCACGCTGGTGGACTCGCCGGTGATGATGGGATCGATTGCGAAGCAGTTCGACGTGACACCGCCGGGAGAAACGCGGAAGCACACGTTGAACGTCTTTGGTGAAACGCCGGGCGACCTCGCGCTGGGAGACGACCGCGTCGCTGGCTTTCGCAATCTCGTCGCGGAAACCGGTGCGCTCTTCGGCGCGCGGCACTACCGTGACTATCACTTCCTGGTGGAGGCCCATGGCGACGCCAACAATGGGCTTGAGCACCACCAATCCAGCGACAACCAGGTTCCCGAGCTCGGCATGGTGACGCCATCCTTCAACGCCGAGGGCGGCTACCTGCTGGCACATGAGATGACCCATTCATGGAACGGCAAGTACCGGCGTCCGGCCGGACTGGCCACGTCAAACTATCAGCAGCCGATGGTGGGCGATCTGCTGTGGGTCTATGAGGGACTCACGAGCTACTTTGGGGAGGTGCTTGCGGTTCGCGCCGGGCTGGACACGATCAGCGATTTTCGCGACCGCTTGGGCGCCAGGGACCAGTCGGTGCTCGCATATACCACCGGACGGGACTGGCGTCCGCTGCAGGACACGGCTACCGCCGCGCAGTTGCTCTATCTTGCTTCGCCGCATTGGGAGGCTCTGCGGCGCAGCACCGATTACTACATCGAAGGGCCGCTGCTATGGCTGGAGGTGGACAGCATCATGCGGCAGCAGAGCCACGGCAGCAAGAGCATCGATGACTTTGCGCGCGCATTCTACGGGCCGCCCAGCCTCGCTCCTGGTATGGAACCAAGTGTGGTTCCCTACACGTTTGACGATGTGGTGAAGGCGCTCAACGCGGTCGTGCCCTATGACTGGGCAGCCCTGCTGCGCAAGCGTCTGGATGCGCTGCGCCCCGCGCCTCCCTCGCCCGGCCTGGAGGCCGCAGGGTGGCACGTGGTCTATACCGATGTGCAGAGCCAGGTGGACAAAGATGCGGAGGCGAATACGGATAGCATCGACCTGCGCCCATCCGTCGGCCTGCTGCTCGATCTGAACGGCGAGATCATCGACGTAGCGCCCGACTCGGCCGCCGGGAAGGCCGGACTTGCTCCGGAGTGGAAGATCGTCGCGATTAACCGTCGCGTCTACACTTCGGATGGCCTGAAGAGCGCCATTGTGGCGGCGAAGACGAACCGGAAACCCATCACGCTGATGATCCTGCACGACAACTACTTCTCGGATTTCGCGGTGGACTACACCGAGGGTCTGCGCTATCCGCATCTCGAGCGCGTCCCAGACAAGCCGGATCTGCTGGAGGCGATCGCCAAGCCACGCCGGAAGTAAACGCCGGTAACAAAGCGTGCTTACGCCGGCTTCTGCAACTCCTTGCTTATGACGGCTCCCAGAGCTCGACGCGATTGCCTTCGGGATCATTGATCCAGGCGAACCGGCCGTAGTCGTAGTCTTCTCGATGAGGATCGACTACGACTCCTGCTGCCGCGGGCTTTTCAAGCGTTCGATCGAGATCGGCGACACGCAGGTTGAGCATCGCCTGCTGACCGCCCGGGCCAAAATACTCGGTATCGTGTGGGAAAAATGCTACGACGGTAGTCCCTGGACCAGCGTCAGGTGGAAAAATGAAACAGCCATCCTTCCGCGCCAATCCGAAGTGCTGCTCGTACCATGCATACAACGACTCCGGATCGCGCGCGCGGAGAAACACGCCGCCCACTCCATAAACCCGCGAGCCACCACGCGCAGCATCCTCGGCCATGCCCTGCTCCCTTATGCGTCCGGATGCGCCAGCAGATCGCCGAACGTCTGTTTGTGCTTCCGCCCCCGCGCGGCCTCGCGAGGTTCGCTCTGGATGATTTTCTCTGGCTTGGGCTGGCCCACACGTGCACGTGCGTTGGCCTTGACCGCTTTGGTCACGGAGAAGCGTTCGATTTTTTTCTTCTTAGCCATCGCCCTGCCTGCCTGATTCCCTGCCGTCGGTTTTGCCGCGTGCCTTGAGTATGGAATACTTTTTGCTGGAGGAGAAGCGGAAGCTTCTCCGGAAACGGCGGTATCGGGTAAAGGCGGTCTCTATGGAAGAACGGGATTTTTTTGATGAGAAGGCGGAACAGCGGAACCACACGCTAACGTGTCCACACTGCGGCAAGGCGGAGGAGTATCAGCTTGGCTGGCTGGTGCGCCGTAAGAAGGCGCAGTTGCCGCGCAACGCGGATGAGCGCGACCGTGCGCGTTTTGCCAAGGCTCAGTCGTACATGGTCCGGCGCGACGATATGGTGGGGTGCAAGAATATCCGCTGCCGCAAGCGCTTCGATGTTGCCGGCATTCAATCCGTCGCGTTCATGTAAGCAGCCGCGTCAACGAGAGAGCGCCGCCCCGCCAGGAGCGGCGTTCGTCCTTCAAGTCAACAATGCTGACTATGGCTTTTTGAGCGAAGCCATATCGATGACGAAGCGATACTTGACGTCGCTCTTCAACACCCGCTCGTACGCTTCGTTCACCTGCTGAATGGGGATGACCTCGACATCGGCGACGATCCCGCGTTCCGCGCAGTAATCGAGCATCTCCTGTGTCTCGGCCACGCCGCCTATCATCGACCCGGCCAGAGAGCGGCGGTTGGTGACGAGGGAGAAGGCGCCGACCGGGATAGGCTGCTCCGGCAGGCCCACCAGCGTCAAGGTACCGTCCAGCTTCAGCAGTTGCAGATACGCATTGATGTCATGCGGGGCGGACACCGTATCGAGGATGAAATCGAAGCTCCCCGCGTGCTTCCCCATGGCATCCGGATCCTTCGACAGAACCACCTCATCGGCCCCCAGCCTTTTCGCGTCTTCCTGCTTATTGAGCGAGGTAGTGAACTGGACCACGTGCGCGCCGAAGGAGTGTGCGAACTTGAGTCCCATGTGGCCCAGCCCACCCAGCCCGATCACCCCCACCTTCTTGCCCTTGGTCGCGCCCCAATGGCGCAGCGGTGAGTAGGTCGTGATGCCGGCGCACAGCAGCGGCGCGACCGCGGCCTGGTTCAGCTTGGGGGATATGCGATAGACAAAGTGCTCGTCGGTCACAATGACGTTCGAGTAGCCGCCGTAGGTGATGCTGCCGTCCTTGTCGCGCGCTCCATAGGTGCCGATCATGCCCTTCTCGCAATACTGTTCGTAGCCATCCTTGCAGTTGGAACAGACGCGGCAGGAGTTGACCATCACACCGACTGCGGCCGGATCGCCCTCCTTGAAACGCTTGACGTCTCGGCCCACCTTGGCGACCACGCCGACAATCTCATGGCCGGGCACCATGGGGAAGATGGAACCGCCCCACTCATCGCGCACCTGATGAATGTCCGAGTGGCACACGCCACAATAAGTGATGTCGAGTACGACATCGTTGGGGCCGGGATCGCGGCGCTCGAATTGGAAGGGCGCGAGCGGCGCCTTGATCTGCTGGGCTGCATATCCCCACGACTGGATCATCTGTATCTCCTGTTTGAATACCCTGGGCCTGGAATACCTGCAATGCGAGAGGGGGCGAATAGGGGCACGGCTGGCACGGTTTCATCCACGCCTCCCTTACCCCGGCGATTTTAACTTGGATTCGTTCTCACGCAAATCGATGCACCGGGGCCGCCCGCAAGGCGCCGCGATATGGTTTAATCTGATGTCCGGGCAGGGCGGTTCCTTTGGCTCTGCCGAGCGTATCCAGGAGATCCATTCGAACCATGGCCAACATGAGCCTTCCGCCCGAAGAACGCGATCTGACCCCCGACCAGGTAGCCGCGCTGGATATGCGCCGTCGCCGGGGCACGATGCTGGTGACCATTGCCGGCATGTTCGCCGTGATCGCTATCCTGTTGACGCTGTGGACCGGCCAGGACTGGCAGTACTCTCCCGGCTTCGCCCGTCCGATGATCTACTACTTCGTGGTCGCGTGCGGCATCATCGTCGTCGCCGGCGGCACTGGACTCTACCTGCGCCGCGGCACTCCTGAGATTCACTGAGTCGGCTGGATTCTGGTCCGTGACTCCACTGCGATAACGGTCTCCGGCCGATTCCGGCCCGGGCGAAAATAGCGGCGTAGGAAGGCTTACTCTTGTCCAACTTTTTTCGCCCCTTCCTCATCTTTCTGCTGCATCTCGGATACGTGGGCCCGCTGCTAATGGGCGTGTTCGATTCCTCGTTCCTCTTTCTTCCCTTCGGCAACGATCTCCTGGTGGTCACTCTGGTGGCCCGTCATCATGCTGGGCTGCCCTGGTATGTCCTCATGGCTGCCTGCGGCTCTACCATCGGTGTCCTGGTGCTGGCGCTGGTCGCGCGCAAACTCGGCGAAGAGGGCATCAAGAAAATGGCCGGGCAAAAGAGATTTGACAAGCTGGAGGCTCAAATCGACAAGCACGGCGGCAAGGCGATCGCGCTCGCATGCATTGCCCCGCCCCCCTTTCCATTCACCATGGTCATTGCGGCCGCTGCTGCTTTGGACTACTCGCGCATACGTATCGCCGTCATCAACTTTCTTACGCGCGGACTGCGCTTCACCATCCTGGGCCTGCTCGCCATCAGGTATGGACGGCACATTTTGAGCGTCGCCAACTCTCCCGCCTTCCGGTGGACCATGTTCGTGTTCATTGGCCTCTGCGTGGTGGGCAGCGCGCTTTCCGTATACCAATGGCTCAAGCACGTACGGCCGGGGAAGAAAGCTCACGCCTAGCTCGTCCAGTCTCTCGCTTAGCTCGTCCAGTGATGACGCGGCGCTCCAGGGACAAGCGCGGGGCGCCACCATGCCACGCAGCGCCTGTCTACGCACGTATACTAGCCGGTTCGTTCTCGCGAACAAAGACTCTCTACAGGAGCTCGCCCGATGTCCGCTGTTCGCAAAGAAAAAGATTCCCTTGGCTTCGTCGAAGTGCCGGAGCGCGCCTATCACGGGGCCCAGACGGCGCGCGCGGTGGAGAACTACCCCATCTCCGGCATGCGCGCGCATCCGCTGTTGATCCGCGCCCTCGGCATGGTCAAGCGGGCAGCGGCGGCGGCCAACAAAGAACTGGGCGTGGTGGACGACGCACGCGCGGATGCCATCCTGCAGGCGGCGCAGGAGGTCATCGACGGCAAGTGGAATGACGAATTCGTCGTGGACGTCTTTCAGGCTGGCGCCGGCGTCAGCTTCCACATGAACACGAATGAGGTGATCGCCAACCGCGCCAACGAGATCCTGGGCGGAAAGTTGGGCGACTACGACAAGGTTCATCCCAATGACCATGTGAACTATGGACAGTCGACCAATGACGTCTTCCCCACTGGCATGCGCCTGGGCACACTGCTGGTGCTGGAAACGCTCTATCCGGTGCTGGACGGACTGGCCGGCACTTTCCGCAGGAAGGCGCATGAGTTCGATGGCGTGATGAAATCGGGCCGCACGCACATGCAGGACGCGGTGCCGATCCGTTTGGGTCAGGAGTTCGCCGCCTACGCTGTGGCGATCGAGAAGGGCAAGAAGTTTCTGTTGCAGGCGGCGGACTCGCTGCGCGAACTTGGCCTGGGGGGAAGTGCGGTCGGCACCGGCATCAATACGCATCCGGACTACCGCAAGAGAGCAGTGGCACACCTCGCCAAACTTTCGGGGCAGAAACTGGAGCCGGCGGAGGACATGCGCTGGGCGATGCAATCCAATGCCTGTATGGCGGAGGTGAGCGCGGCGCTCCGCGGCATCGCTCTCGAGGTGATCCGCATCTCGAACGACATTCGACTGCTATCGTCCGGCCCCAATACGGGATTGGCTGAGATCTATCTGCCGAGTCTGCAGCCTGGCTCCTCCATTATGCCCGGCAAGATCAATCCGGTCATGCCCGAACTCGCAGCGATGGTTAGCTTCCAGGTGATTGGCAACGATACCGCGGTCGCGTTGGCGGTGCAGGCTGGCCAATTGGAGCTCAACGTGATGATGCCGACCATGGCCTACAACGTGATGCAGAGCGCAACCATTCTCGCCAACATGCTGCGCCAGTTCGACAAGCAATGCATCGCCGGTATCACCGCCAATCAGGAACGCTGCGATTTCTATGCGCAGAGCACGGTCTCACTCGCGACGGCGTTGAATCCCTACATCGGCTACGCCAAGGCAGCCGAGATCGTCAAGGAGTCGGTGGCCACTGGCGAATCCATCATCAAGATCGCGCGATCGAAGAATCTGTTGAGCGAAGCGGAGATCAGCGAAATCCTCGATCCGGTGCGCATGACAGAACCGCAACATCCGCGCGATTCGGCCAAGCAGCGGGACGCCAAGGTGAAGGCGACCATTTAGAACGCAGCGCTCCTACTCAACAAAAACGGCACCAGCAGCGGGTGCCCCTTTTGCTGACCATCAGCGAGCGACAATTGCCGCCCAATCTCTAGCGCCGGCCGAAGCGGTAAACGGCGCCTGCTCCAAAGCCGAGATTGTTCTGCGTCTCGCCGCCGAAGTTGGTGAAGTAGTAGGTCGGCGGAATGCGAATCGCAAGCCCGGGCCCGAGGTTGCAATCCACCGGAACGCCGGCGGCCGCGGCGAAACGCCACTCGTTCGGGTACAAGCCCACCAGGGTTCCGGGCGTGTTGTTTGAATCGGCATAGAAGAGATTGCGGGTGACCCCGGCCAGCACCTGCCCGCTCACGCCCCACGTCTTGCCCTGGACAAACCGGTATTGCGGGCCGGCCATGACGGAGTAGTTGCTGATGAAGGGCTTGAAGTGCGCAAACGGGTTGTTCCCCACGTATGCATTGCCGTAGTAGCCGCGGAAGTCCGCGGTAATGCCGAGCTTGGGCCGGATGTAATCGGTAATGCCTGCATTCCAGCCGTACTCCGTGACATGTTGCAGTGAGGAGCCGGGGCGGAAACGCTGCCACACATAGCCGAAGTACACGTCGTATTTGTGGCTATAAGTGTCCTGTATCACTGCCTGGGTCCGCTGCTGGCGTCGCGCACGCACGCGCTCCTGTGCCTCCCGTGCCAGCCGCGCGCGGTCCGCTTCGTTCGGATACCCGGGCGCGGCGGACTGGGAACTGGACTGACTGCCGGTCTGGCTGCCCGTCTGGGGCTGCGCCAAAGGATCCGCAGGCGCAGTGGGCGGAGCCAACGGCGGGGTCGCATCGGGTGCTGCCTCGGGTGCTGCGTCAGGTGCGGCAGCGGCCGGCGCTGGGTTCTGCGGCGCGCTTCCACTCTGTGGCGGAGCGCCCCCGATCTGCGCGAACAGTTGAGAGCCAAAGGGGAAGGATAGGGTAAGAAGTGGATACGCGACGTATCCCAGAAATCTACTGCGCTGCATGTATGGTGATGCCTCCACTGCTCAACTGCGGCAAACCTGGCCGCGCAAACCTGACCGCGGTAAACCCAGCAACGTGCCGAAAATTGCTTTCCTTCGTATTAAAGCATCTGTACGCTCACTTCTGTGTGTTCCGGGCACCGTTCCGGCCATGATTGGCTGCTTTTCGTACGGTGCGCCGGCGCTACATCTTGCTTCGAGGGCTTCCACATGCGCGGCTTTCTCCTTGGTTTGATTATCGGCATCATCGCCGTCCCGCTGGGCGCCTTCTTTTACCTGCACTATGGACACCCGCCGGTCGCCGTGGCCGATCCTTCCTTTCCCCTGGAGCGGCAGATCGTCGATGTACCACTGCAGCGCCGAATCGATCAGGAAGCGCCCTCCCACTCGCCCATCGAACCCAGCGAGACCAACCTGCTGCTGGGCGCGCAGATCTACCGCGACCGCTGTTCGGGCTGCCATGGTTTCTACGGTCAGGCCTCCCCGTTCGGCAAGTACCTGTTCCCCCAGCCGCCCCAGCTCTGGGCGCCGCACGGTAACGGTGTCGTCGGGGTAAGCGATGATCCACCGGGAAATACCTATTGGGTGGTAAAGAACGGCATCCGCCTCTCCGGCATGCCGGAGTTTCGCAATGACCTGAACGAGACCCAGATCTGGCAGGTCGCCCTGCTGCTCTCCAGCGCAAACAAACCGCTGCCTGCTGACGTGCTGAATACAGTGAAGCCTGTCACAACCCAGCCGGCAGTTCCGTAGGCCGGCCGGGGACCGTGATGCTCTTTTCCGCCGAAGATTGCTACCATGATAGCGATGGCTTGGACGCGCGAAGCGGCACTGGCAGCACTTGAAAGCAACGATCTATTACAGCTTGGCATGGACGCGGACGCGGTGCGGCGCTCGCTCCATGGCGATCAGATCGCGACCTATGCGGTTCTTCCGCGCATCGTGTTTCCCGCTCTCGCGGATGCCCCCAGCGAAGCGCTGATCCGGAACGCCGAAACGGTGCTCCAGCCGAATGCGGCACGGGGCGCGGCCGATCTCTTCCCCGATCTCTTCATAGATCTCTTCACCGACCTCTTCCTCGACGCGGCGCAACTGTTCAACGCGGCAACGCTTGGTCCAGCAACCTTGGAGGCCGTCGTGGGCGGCTTCGCGGCACTCCGCGCGCGCTTTCCCCGGCTACGGCTGCACGGCCTCTCCGCTGCCGACGTGCTGCGGCTGGCGCGTGCCGGCGATCGATCGCCGCTTGAGGCGCTCGAGCGTTTGCAGGCAGCGGGGCTGGCCTCGCTGGAGGGCGGGGGCGCCGGGCTGCTCCGTGACCTCGACAATGATTGGGTCCGGATGCACCGGGCGGCGCACGCGCTGGGTCTGCCGACCATGGCTGAGCTGGTCATCGGGCAAGGTGAGGAATTGATCGACAGAGTATCCCATCTGCAGGCGTTGCGTGCGTTGCAGCGTGAGACCGGAGGCTTCGTAGCATTGACGGTTTCCATCCATCACGTGGTCTCGGCGGAGGCGCGGCGGGAAGAAGAGGCCACCGCCACGGACTACCTGAAAACGCTTGCGATGGCTCGCCTCTTTGTCGAAGAGATCGAGCATGTGCAGGGGGATTGGCGGGTCCAGGGACCGAAGGTGCTGGGCCTTGCGCTGCGCTTTGGCGCCGACGACGCCGGATCGATCGAACCTCAACAGACGGGCTGCCGCGAGCCGCGCCATCACGGCGGCGAAACGGAGCTGCGGCGCATCATCCGCGATGCGGGCTTCCGCCCGGTCGAGCGCGACGCGCTCTTCCGGCAGAGCATACTGCACTAGATTCCGTTCATCCTCCCGAACAAACGCGCTCACGTACAATAAAAAGCAGTATCCTCAGTGCGGAGAACGAGATCCTGCTCGCTTCCATCATCAGAATGCTTCCTGCACGAGCGGTCGAACACGCGTCCGGGGCCGCAATCTGGCTGCTTTCGCAGCATGGTGTCGGCCACTACTTCCGCACCCACTACGGCGATCGCACCTTTGAACATCTGTACAAATGGAACCCGTTTGATACCGCGCTGCTGATCCCCTACTTCATCGTAATGGTGATTCTTGCCTTCTATGGCATGCACCGTTATCAGCTCGTCTACCTGTACTACAAGCACAAAAAGAACGCCGCCAAAGAGCCGCAGCAGCGCTTCGTGGATCTGCCGCACATCACCGTCCAGCTCCCCATCTATAACGAGCAGTTCGTCATCGATCGCCTGATTGACGCCTGCTGCAAGTTCGAGTACCCGGCGGACCGGCTGGAGATTCAGGTGCTGGATGACTCCACCGATGAGACGCAGCAGGTCGCCGGCGACATCGTCGCGCGGTATCGCGCGCTTGGTCACAACATCGTCTACCTGCATCGCAGCAACCGCCACGGTTACAAAGCCGGCGCGCTCGATGCAGGGCTGAAGCAGGCAGCCGGCGAGCTCATCGCCATCTTCGACGCCGACTTCGTTCCCGGAGCCGATTGGCTGATGCAGGTGGTGCACCACTTCGCCGAGCCCGGTATTGGCATGGTGCAGACGCGCTGGACGCACCTGAACCGCGATTACAGCTTTCTCACCCAGGTAGAGGCCATCCTGCTGGATGGCCATTTTGTGCTGGAGCACGGCGGCCGTTCACGTTCCGGCGTCTTCTTCAATTTCAACGGGACCGCCGGCATGTGGCGGCGCAGCGCCATCGACGAGGCCGGTGGCTGGCAGCATGACACGCTGACGGAAGATACCGACTTGAGTTATCGCGCGCAGCTCCGGGGCTGGCGGTTCAAGTATCTCCAGCATGTCGAATGTCCCGCTGAAGTGCCGATCGAGATGACCGCGTTCAAGACTCAGCAGGCGCGCTGGGCCAAAGGTCTCATCCAGACCTCTAAGAAGATCCTGCCGCGCGTCATGAAAAGTGACGCGTCCTTTCACATCAAGCTGGAGGCGTGGTACCACCTCACCGCCAACATCAGCTATCCGTTGATGATCGTGCTCTCGGTGCTGTTGATGCCCGCCATGATCATCCGCTTCTACCAGGGATGGTTCCAGATGCTGCTCATCGACGTGCCTTTGTTCCTTGCATCGACGTTCTCCATCTCCTCGTTTTATCTGGTCTCGCAGAAGGAGCTCTTTCCGCAGACCTGGCATAAGAAATTACTCTATCTTCCGTTTCTCATGTCGCTCGGCATCGGCCTTACTGTAACCAACACCCGGGCCGTGATGGAGGCTCTCTTTGGCATCAAGAGCTCGTTCAAGCGCACTCCAAAGTACCGGGTGGAAAAGAAGGGCCAGCGGGCGCAGGCGGCCAAGTATCGGAAGCGCCTGGGATTTGTGCCGTGGCTTGAACTGCTGATCGGCTGCTACTTCGCGGCGACCATCTGGTACGCCATCGTCAACGAGAACTACTTCACCGTGCCATTCCTGCTGCTGTTCGTGATCGGCTATTGGTATACCGGGCTGCTCTCGTTGCTGCAGGGCCGATTCGAGCGCTGGCGCTCCGGGGCCAACCTGGACGAGTCCTCCCCCAAGCCCTTCCCCGTAGGCGTCTGAACAAGCTTTTTCAGAGGCCCCCTCCACCGCCGGGGTAGCCCCGGAAAACTGCCAAAAGGCGCTTTTTTTGATGTAGTTACGTTCAAATACAACATCCCGCTCTATCCGCACATCTGACGGCTCGTAACAGAGATTCAGCCAGCGGGTGACCCGTGCCGGCGTGCTGTTCGCTCTGAAAACGAAGTAAATTCTTTGGGGGAACGCAAACATGTTCATAATTTGGTGGATTATCGTCGGCTTGATCGCGGGTTGGATCACCGGCAAGATCATGCGTGGCGCCGGCTTCGGCGTCATCGGCGACATCATTGTCGGCATCATCGGCGCAATCATCGGCGGCTTCATCATGCGCTCGCTCGGTGGCACCGGTCAGGGTGGAATGATCTACACCATTCTGGTGGCCATCCTGGGAGCGGTCATCCTTACCTTCATTCTTCGGTTGATCACCGGCAGGCGCACCGCGGTTTAAGCGCTGCTGCACCGGTTCTGCGGCAGATCGCGCAGCGCTGGCCTTGATGCAGCACGGGCACCGATTCCGGCAAAGCGGGCGGCCATGCCGCTTGAAGCACTTCGTTGTGCAAAAAAATGCGCGCCTTCACCGGCGCGCATTTGTTTGCACTGGACCTTTGCTGCCGCATAGGACGGCCACTTGAACGCGGCACATACATTCAGATCCCTGCTGGCGATTGGCGCCGGCTTCCTGACGCTGGCATCGCTGGTCTCTCTGGCTACCGCAGTGATGCGCCGCTTTGCGCCGCAATGGACAATCCGCGAAGACGGCGGACCCGATGCAGTCGATCCGGGTGCGGCTAGCCGCATCGGCATGGCTGTCAACCTCGCAACCGGCATAATCTTCGCGGCTATGGGCGGAGCGGTGACGGCGTGGCTCGCGCCTGCCCGGCCGCTCGTCCACGCGCTTATGCTATCGCTGGTCGTCCTGATCCTCTCAGCATTGGCAGCCCATGACCTGGGCCGCCGCACCACCGCGATGTATGTGCTGGCGCTGCTCGCGCTCACCCCCATGGCCACACTCGGCGGTGGCATTCTGGTGGAGCTGCTTCGCTGAAAGGGAAAGGGCGACTCCGAATATTTCCTTCGGACGTCGCCCTGTGAAGTTGCAGCGCTAACCAGCTACCAGCGGACACCGAAGGTGACCGGAATCATGTTGACCGTTCCCGAGCCTATGCTGCTGGGACTGCTGGCCGGCGAGTCCACAAATACGTACCGCGCTTCTGCGTAGATCTTCGTACCGTTTTCGCCGATGTTGTGGGTGAAGCCTGCGCCAATGTTCATGCCACCCTGATTGCTGGAGAAGTGACTTAGCGTGATGCTCGTGTAGTTGGGGTAGCAGTAGCCGTAAAAATCGCAGTAGTAGCCATTGAATACCGTATTGGTAAAAGAGGTGAGCTTGCGATAGAAGCCGCCGCCGCCGGTAACATAGCCGCCCCAACTGCCCCCGGTCTTGTAGTAGTAGATCGGGTCGAGCGTCAGCGACCAGATGTGCACATTCCCCTGGGGCGCACCGGAAGCCGCCAGCACGCTGTTGGGAATACCCGCGCGATTGAAGTTGTATTCAGCGAGCAATCCGAAGTGCTTGTTGAAGTTCCAGCCCCCGCCTCCGGTAAAGTTCCAGCCAAAGGTCTGCACCTTGCTGGTGTTGCCCAGCGGCGCATTGAATCCGGCGCCGGCCTCGATCGCCAGATGATGGAACGACGGCTCGCCGTATTTCGGATACTGCTTGTATCCACCTTGACCATATCCACCGTTGCTGCCGGTGGGATATTGATTGGTGGTCTGGGAGCGATATGCGAGCTGATTGCCGAAATCGACGCTGGAGCTTGCCTGACCAAACGCCGAAGGCACGGCAGCAACCGTCATCGCAGATACCACAATTGCACCCGCACGAAGGAGAAAAGAACGACAGTTCATGAGCGACACCTGGGGTTTCAAAATTGCGCGGGGATCGTTTCCCACATGCGTTAACCCTGAAGAGATGCTTTAGTCGCGCACAGTGGATGCATATGCCTGCTCTATCGAAGGAAAGGGCCGGCTCAAGTGAGCCGGCCCCGCGATCCCTCCACCGGATAGGCGGCTGGCAAGTCTAGTGGATGTCGAACTGCTCCGGGTGCAGCGTCGGATCGCTCTTGACGATGATGGTGCGGCCGGTCATCTCCTCCAGTTCGTTGAGCCAGCGCGCTCCGTTGCCCTTCAACGTCTTGACTACCTCAGGATGCACGCGCAGCAGTACGTCGTGACGTTCCAGGTGCTTCTGCATCTTGCGCATCTCGATGTAGATCTCGTTGCACACCGTGACCGGACTCTTCACCATACCCGTGCCGGCGCAGATCTCGCATTGCACACTCAGCGTGCGCTCGAGCGACTGCTTGACGCGCTTGCGGGTAATGGCGACCAGACCAAAATCGTTGAACTGCAGCACCTTGGAGGGCGCACGATCGGCCTGCAACGCTTCTTCAAGCGCCTGCATCACCTTGTTGCGGTTCTTGCGCTCATCCATGTCGATGAAGTCGATCACGATGATGCCCCCCAGATCGCGCAAACGAATCTGGCGCACGATCTCCGGGATCGCGTCGAGGTTGGTCTTGAGGATCGTATCCTCCAGCCGCGCCGTCTTCCCCACATACTTGCCGGTATTGATGTCGATCGCCACCAGCGCCTCTGTCTGGTTGATGACGATCGATCCACCGGACTTGAGCCACACCTTGGATTTGAGCGCCTTCGAGATCTCGTCCTGAATGCCGAACTGCTCGAATAGCGGCGTCTCTTTGGTATAGAGCTTGACGCGCCGCACCAGCGAAGGCTGGAAGCGGTTCAGGAACCGCACGATCCGCTCGTACTCCGTCTCGCTGTCCACCCAGATGGTGGAGAAGTTATCCGAGACCTGATCGCGCAGGATGCGCTCGACCAGATTGAGATCGTGATAGATCAGGGCGGGCGCCTTCCCCGTATCCGAACGCTGCTTGATCTCGGTCCACAGGCTGATCAGGAAGCGAAGATCGGCGCGCAGCTCGTCTTCGCTTGCGCCATCCGCCGCCGTGCGCACGATGAAGCCGCCGCTGTTCTGCCCCTTTTCGCTGATGAGGATCCGCTTCAGCCGCTGCCGTTCTTCATCGGAATAGATCTTGCGCGAAACGCCCACGTGGCTGACCGTTGGCATGAAGACACGGAAGCGACC
>JBPCNO010000076.1:0-13036 GCA_051001135.1 Acidobacteriaceae bacterium | reverse complement strand
CGATATGGCCGCTCTGTTCGCCGCCGAGCATGTTGCAGGCGCCGCGCAGTTCGAGATCGAGCGCGGCGATCTTGAAACCGGCGCCGAGGTCGGAGAATTCTTTGAGCGCGGCCAGGCGGCGACGCGCCACGTCCGTGAGTTCCTGTTCCGGCGGGATGAGCAGGTAGGCGTAGGCGCGCCGGTTGGAGCGCCCAACCCGGCCGCGAAGCTGATAGAGCTCCGAGAGGCCGTGGCGGTCCGCGCGGTTGATGATGATGGTGTTGGCGAGCGGGATATCGAGGCCGTTCTCGATGATGGTGGTGGCGACGAGGACGTCGTACTCGCGATTCATGAATGCCAGCACCACGCGCTCCAGCTCGGTTTCGCCCATCTGCCCGTGGCCGACAACAACCCTGCTCTGCGGCACCAGTTCCTGGATCTTGGCGGCGAGCTCGTAGATGGTTTCGACGCGATTGTGGACGAAGTAGGTTTGGCCGCCGCGCTCCAGCTCAAGCTCCAGTGCCGTGCGGATAAGCTTTTCGTCGAACTTGGCGACCACCGTCTGGATGGCCATACGGTCTTTGGGCGGCGTCTCGATCACGCTCATGTCCCGCAGGCCCATGAGCGACATGTGCAGCGTGCGCGGAATGGGCGTGGCCGACATGGAGAGCACGTCGATCTGCTGCCGCATCTGCTTCAGGCGCTCCTTGTGGCGCACACCGAAACGCTGCTCTTCATCCACGACGAGCAGGCCGAGATCCTGAAACTTCAGGTCCTTGGAAAGCAGGCGGTGGGTGCCGATGAGGATGTCAATCTGCCCCGCTTCGAGCTTCTCCAGAATGCGCTTCTGCTCCTTGGGCGTGCGAAAACGGGAGATCATTTCGATGTTGATCGGGAATTGCGCGAACCGTCGCTTGAAGGTCTCGTAATGCTGGAAGCTGAGGACGGTGGTCGGCGTCAGGACAGCGACCTGGCGCCCGTCCTGAACGGCCTTGAAGGCAGCGCGCATGGCCACTTCGGTCTTGCCATAGCCGACGTCACCGCAGAGCAGCCGGTCCATCGGCATGGTAGATTCCATGTCGCGCTTGATATCCGCGATGGCGGCAAGCTGGTCGTCGGTCTCGTTGTAGTCGAAGCTGTCTTCGAATTCGCGCTGGAATTCATTGTCGGTGGGGAAGGCATGCCCTTCCGCGGCCTTGCGCTGCGCGTACAGCTTCAGCAGTTCGTCGGCCATATCGGCCATGGCCTTCTTGACCCGCGCCTTGGTCCTGGCCCACTGTTGGCCGCCCAACTTGCTCAGTACAGGCGCTGGTCCGGCATCGGTCGAACGGTATTTCTGGATGAGATCGAGTCGTGTGAGCGGGATGTACAGACGCGCACTCTCTGCGAATTCCAACACCATGAACTCGACGTTGATCCCGTCCTGATCGATCTCCTTCAGGCCCAGATAGCGCGCGATGCCGTGCTCGACGTGCACTACGTAGTCGTTGAGGGTGAGATCGCGAAAATCGGAGACGAAGGCCGCGGTCTTTGACTTATTGCGCGCGACGACCGGCCGGGCGGCGATGTCGGCGTCGTCGGAAAGGTCGTTGGCTCCGATCAGCACCAGCTTCGCATCGGGCAGAGTGACGCCATTGGCGATGGCCGCGCGAACGATCAGCGGGGTACGAAGGTCGCCCGCGAGATAGCTCGACTCGTCGTAGATGTTTTCGCTGCCGGTGTGCTGCTGGCGCGAACCCAGCCGGTAAGCGAGGCCGTATTCGCGCAGCATGGTGGCGAGCCGCTCGACCTCGCCCTGACTGGGCACGGCGATGAGCACGCGCTGCGCCTGTTCCGGAGTATCCGGAGCGGTCAGGGACTTGATCTGCTCGATGAACGCGGGGATGGCGCCGTGGAAGCGCATGGTCGGTCGGGAGGAGAGCTGGATCTCACTCAGAGCATTCAGGTCGTCTTCGAGAATGTCGACCGCGCCGAGTTGGTCAAGATCGAGACCGGGCATGGATGCCAGCTTGGGCAGCAGTTCCCAGGGTGGCAGATAGATATCCGCGGGCGCGATGAGCGTGCCGATGCCGGCGCGCTCGTGGCGCTGCTCGACCTTGGTCCACCAGCGCTCGGCCTGGTTCTTGAGCATGGCCGGTTCTTCGACGAAGACCTGTACCTGCTTGAAGAGATCGAAGAGCGTGCGGTCGGCGCCTGCGACGGGTGCGAAGAACTCCCAGCCGGGAAAGACGGTAACGCCACCGGCAGCGATGGCGCGGGTGACCAGGTCGTCCGTTTCGTCTGCTGCTTCCGGATCTTCGTCGCCGTCACCACTGGCGATGCGGCTGCGGCTAAGCCGGGCGTGCACGGCGGCGAGCAGCTTTTCAGAGACCGGCGTTTCGGTGAGCGGCAACAGCAGCGCCTCTTCCAGCGGGGTGGAGGAGCGCTGCGATTCGGGTTCGAACTTGCGGATGGATTCGATCTCGTCGCCGAAGAACTCGATGCGCACGGGGCGATCCATCTCCGGCGAATAGACGTCGAGGATGCCGCCGCGGCGGGTGAATTGGCCGGGCATCTCGACGATGTCGAGTTCCGCGTAACCGATCGATCGGAGGTGGTCTAGCAGCAGATCGATGTCCACTTCTTCCCCGCGGCGCAGCACCTGCGCGAGTCCGTTGTAGTAGGAGGCGGGAAAGAGCCGCATGCTGGCGGCTTCAATGGGAGCGATGACGATCGAGGCGCGGTTGCTGGCAACCTTCCATAGAACCGACGCGCGCTGCTCCTGGACATCCGGGTGCGGCGAGAGGCTTTCGAAGGGCAGGACATCGTGCGCGGGCAGGCGAAGGATGCGCTTGGGCTCGATGGCGCCGGTGAGTTCGGCGGTGGCGCGCAGGGTGAGTTCCAGCGCTTCGGCTGCCTTGTTATCGGCGACCAGCACGATGACCGGCGATTGTGCTGCGCGGGCGAACAGGGGTAGGTAGAGAGCGCGAGCGGTAGCGGTCAGGCCGGAGACGAGGCGCCGCCCCTTCGCGAGGCTTAAGTGCCTCCGAACGCGTTCAAAGCCCTCAGTATGTTCCATGCTCGCGAGGGCATCGCGAACGAACGGCAGGATCATGCTGACTATGATTCTAGCAGCGGGGCGAGCCGCCCCGCTGCGTGCGCTCTGCCGCTAGCGGCCGCTCACCGGCGTTGCGGTGAGCTCCAGCTCCGTCTCGCCGCGGTCGCTCATGTTATCGGACGAGAAGATGATCGCTGGTTTACCAATGGGCACGACTACCCGCGAATTCCACTTTGTGAGGCGCATGATCCGAGCGCTCGTGGTGCTGGTTGGGGAAGCCAGGCTGCTGCTGACGTCCGCGGTCACGTACAAGCTGAGCTCAGTGGCAGAATCGGCGGGGTGTGCTGTATCGATGTTCACGCCGGTCTCGACGTACTCGTATTGTCCCCCAGAAGCTGTTATTGACATTGGCACTTTATCCCCAGCGCGGATGGAGCTAGTCTGGTTTGTGGCGATGACTTCCGAATAACTCCTGCTGTTCGCTATCTTTCCGTCCGCGCCGACCTCCAGCACGCGGAAGACGAGCTTGTAAAAGTGGTCGGGTGGCATATCAGTCTTCTTCTCCTGGCCCTTGGCCAGCCCGCCGCACAGCAGCAATGCCGTCATACACGTTATTACCGCACTCGATCTACGCATCGGTTCTCTCCTGGTGTCTTGCTGGTATGTCCGCCTAGTGCGGGGTGACTTGAATTGGTGGGCCATTCGCGTTGCTTGTGGATACACCCTGCCCGAGCGGAGTAATCCGCAAAGGTTCGATCTGAACCGCCGCGGTCTGTAGGGGTTCAAGCGCTTGCCGAGCCATTGCGATCTGTTCGAGCGCCTGCTTCGGATGCTCAGTTGCGAACGCTATCAGGGCTGTTTCTTCCGCAGTCAGCGGAGCCGGCGTGGGGAACTGAGCCTGTTTGGCTTCCGGCGCTCGACCAGCGCGTGAGCCATTCGACCGGTTCAGCACGACACGGCGGCCGGTTCTTTGTGGCTTGACGCTGGACGGTGGAGCGTCCTGAGCCTTCGCCTTTACGTCCGGCGGAGTGACCTCAACGGCCGCCACCTGCGGGCTCGGCAGACTGGCCGTTCCGCCACGTGGAGTCTGCGAATGGTTGACTAGAACGATGATGATCAGCAGAAGGGCCAACGCTGGTGCAGCGGAGAGCCAATACCAACGGCGCGCCGGAACAAGCTCTACCTGCCGCGCCCGCGCCAGCACCCGGGCGGAAAGCCCAACCTCCGGCTCCTCGTCGACATAGCGGGTGAGCGCCGCATCGAGCAGCTCATCTAGTTCATGATCATTTGGAAGTTCACGGTCATTTGGCATGGTGTTGCCCCAGAATGATTGCTAATTTCGGCTTCAATATTTGTCGTGCCCTCAAGATGCGGGTACGTACGGTGCCTTCCGGAATTCCGAGAACAGCGGCAATTTGCGCGGAGGTCATCTCCTCGAGCGTCGAAAGCACGAGCGGCTGTCTTAGCTCGTCTGGCAGAGAGTCGATAAGCCGATGAACCGCGGATGTGGTATCGCCGGAGATCAACGCGTCCTCGGGATTCGCGCTGCGTGCCGGGATGTCGTTCAGCTCCGCCCCATTCACCTCCATGCGCGGCCGCCGCTGCCGATCACGGGCGATGCGCCAAGCCACGCGGGCCAGGAAGGCACGTTCGTCCTTCATGTTGAGCCAGAGTCGCTTGCGGTAGATCCGAAGGAAGGTCTCTTGCACTACGTCATCGGCGTCGTAGGCGTTACGCAGAAGCGCGTAGGCGACGCGGAAGACGAAACGAGTTTGCCGCTGGACCAGCGACTGAAAGGTCGCTTCCTCCGTCCATGACGCATCTTCGAGCAAGTGGGAGCTCCCGTTCCAGCCGGTCTTTGTCGCCAGTTCCATCGAGGCATATGCGTTCACTGGCTAAGACGGAGGCAAGGGCGGAGCTGTTCAGAAATTTGCGAACGTGTTCCCGGAGCCGGGGTCGTCCTCAGGAGACCATGTAGCTGCCGATGAGGAAGAGCAGACGCACGGGAACGCGGCGGCTCTTCCGGCGGAGGTAGCGGGCATACCGCGAGCAGAGCTGCTTGACGGGGTGGGCTACGGAGCCGGTCCGGTCGATCGCGAGGGTGCGCAGGAGCAGCGGTTCGCAGAAGCGTCCGAGCATGCGGGAGGTACCGTTGACGAAGTGAATGGAGGTGAAGCCGTCGCGGATAAGGTCTTCGATCAAATAGCCGCGGAGTACGAGTGAGATGCTGAGCTTGCGCAGGCTTTCGTCATTGAGCTGCGTGAGCACATGAAGATGCTCCCCAGACCGCACCGCCCCGATAATAGAGACAAAATGGCCATCCGGCCCGCGAAGGCCCGCCAGAATACGGTGGGAGAAGTGCTCGAAGAAGCGTTCGTCCCGCTCGTCGCGCTGAGGATCCGTGGGGTAGTCGGCGACGCCGTTCAGGCGCGCGATGGCGGCGTGATACTCCTCTGTCGACAGCGAGGGGACATAGGTGTAGCCCTGCGCCTCCGCCTTCCTCCGGTAATAGCGAAGGTTGCGGCGGGTGTGTGAACCGAGCCGTGTAAGGAACTCCTCATAGCTGGGGGCGAGCCGCAGCCAATCGCCTTCTTCTTTGTGTTCCGATTTACACCAGACCTGGACCTTCGACTGCTGGATGGTCACGACGGGCATCGTCTCGTGACCGCTGGCGCGCCAGGTAAGGCGAAGGGCATGGATGCCGTTCGACAGCAGATGCTCCGTGGCTATCGCAACCACCTCGGCCTCTCGCTCGGGCGCAGCCAGCACCAGTCCGCGGCCCATGTAATCGCCGCCAAAGGCCCAGCCTGTGTGGATGCCGCAGATGCGCAACTCTTCCGCATAGAGCACGCCCATGAGCTTGCCGCTTTCATAACAGGCGACGACGCGAGGTACGCGCGACGACCCGACCCGGGGCAGAAAGTAGTCGGGCGTGTAGGTCACATCCGGATCGCGAATGGTCGAGTGGGCCAACGACGCTATCGCCGGTGAAAGCCGTGCGACCGCATCTCTGGATTGAAGGAGCTCAAGTTCCATGGTTGCATTCACATGTTACCTATCGACGGCCATGTAAGTAGCGAGCAAATGGCGGGCGACCATCTTCGTTCCAGAAGTAACTGCCTCTGGAGTACCGATCCTTAACTATTGGGGGAGGCTGAGGGTATCCCCCGAAGTGAGTAGGGAGAGCCGCAGCGGTGCGCTATGCGGTAGGATGCGCGGTACACTTGTAAGCACCATGGCAGCGACGGTTTCCAGTCTAATCCCAGCCACATTAAGCAAATATGAACCGGTGATCGGCCTGGAAGTGCATGTGCAACTCCTGACCGCCAGTAAGGCGTTTTGCGGCTGCTCCACCCGCTTCGGCGCCAGTCCCAACACACAAACTTGCCCAGTCTGTCTGGGATTGCCTGGCGCGCTGCCGATGCTGAATGAGCGGGCGGTGGAGTTTGCGGTGCTGGCGGCTACGGCGCTGAACTGCCGGGTGAATGAGCAGTCGGTGTTTGCGCGCAAGAATTACTTTTATCCGGATTCCCCGAAGGGCTACCAGATCTCGCAGTACGACCTGCCGCTGGCGGAGCATGGTTGGCTGGAGGTGCCCGCGGCGGCCGGGTTGAAGCGCATCGGCATCACACGGCTCCACATGGAAGAGGATGCAGGCAAGAGTTTGCACGAGGGCTTCCCCGACTCCGCCACCCGCACCTATGTGGACCTGAACCGTTGTGGCACGCCGCTGGTGGAGATTGTGAGCGAGCCGGATATTCGCACGCCGGATGAGGCGTATGAATATCTGACGCGGCTCAAGGAGATCATGCTGTACACCGGCGTGAGCGACTGCAACATGGAAGAGGGTTCGCTACGGTGCGATGCCAACGTGAGCGTTCGTCCGCGGGGGCAGGAGAAGTTCGGCACCAAGGCCGAAGTCAAGAACGTAAATAGCTTCCGCTTCATTCGCGCGGCGCTGGAGTATGAGATCGAGCGGCAAGTGGAGCTCATCGAGAGCGGCGGCCGGGTGGTGCAGGAGACTCGTTCCTGGAACGCCGCCGAGGGACGCACCGTCTCGATGCGCTCGAAGGAGCAGGCGCACGACTACCGGTATTTTCCCGAGCCAGATCTGCCGCCTCTGCTGGTTTCCGCGGCATGGAAGAACGAAATCCTGAAGGCCCTGCCCGAACTGCCGGAGGCGCGCCGCAAGCGCATGGTGGCGGAGTACGAGATCAGCGAGCAGGACGCGGCGACGCTGACCGCGACGCGGGGATTCGCCGATACCTTCGAGGCGGCGGCGCGGCGGGCCAAGAACCCGCGCCGGGTAGCCAATCTGACGCAGAGCGAGCTGATGGGGCGGCTGCGGGCCGCCGGGCTCGATCTGGAGCAGTCGCCGGTGACCATGGATGGCGTGGTGCTGGCGGCGGACCTGGCAGAGCAGGGCGAGTTGTCCAGCAAACAGCTCAAGCAGCTCTTCGATACGGCGTTTGAAAAGGGCGAGGACTTCGGCGTGGTCTACGAGCGCGAGAAGCCCAAGCAGATTTCCGATGCCGGAGCGATCGAGCAGATGATCGACGCGGTGATCGCGGCGAACCCGAAGCAGGTGGAGCAGTATCGCGGGGGCAAGAAGACCGTCGCGGCGTTCTTCGTCGGACAGGTGATGAAGGCTTCGAAAGGGCAGGCGAACCCGGCGTTGCTCAATGAGCTGGTGGTGAAGAAGCTGGACGGGTAAGGCGTTTCCCTTCGTTAACCAACCACACGCCGATCCTCAACTCGCTACGCTCAGAATGCCGGGGAGTGCGGAGGTGAGTATTGTGGCCTCCACCCTTCGCGATACCGGCGCTCAGGATGGGGCACCCGGGTTTCGCTCAATATGCGGAGAACTAGCTACTAGCTTCCCGACTACGGCATGCCGTAGCCGGCGGGGGTGGAGCTGTTTGCGGTCGAGGCAAATTCCTGCACGGTTTCGCGCATGTACTTGTGCGGGTTGACCGGAGTGTCGTGGATACGGATTTCGTAGTGCAGGTGCGGACCGGTGCTGCGGCCGGCAGAGCCGACATAGCCGATGATGTCGCCGCGGCGGACGTCCTGACCGGCGGTGACGGAATAACCGGAGAGATGACCGTAGATGGTGTGGACGCCATGGCCGTGGTCGATCAGGACTTCGCGGCCATAACCGCTGGCGGGTCCGGCCATGAGCACGGTGCCATCGGCGGGCGCGTGGACAGCGACCCCGTAGGCGGAGGCGATATCGATGCCCTTATGGAAAGCCCCTTCTCCGTTGAACGGATCCTGACGCTCACCAAAGGAACTGGTGACCGGGCCCATGACCGGCCAGAGGGTGGGAATGTCCTGCAAGGTGCCCCAGGCGGAGGCATCGCCGAGCGTGGGTTCGAGCACGCGCCGCATGTGGCCGGAGAGCGCGGACGAACGCAGCGCGGAGAACTGGTCAATGGAACGCGCGTATTCCTGATGGCTGAAGTCGTCGCTGATCTCTGTCGTGAGTGCGGGCGTATTGGCTCCAGCCGCCGCCGCCCCCTTGGCCAGCTTGCTTTGGCGCAGTCCGTAGAGCGCCGTTACTTCGTTGGCGAGCGAACCGAGGGAGGAGGCCTGAATATCCTTCTCCTTGGCGACCTCTTCCATGTGCAGGTAGTCGTGGCGCAGCGCTTCCTGCTGCGAGCGCACCTGGTTGAAGCTGGCGGTCTTGAGCAGCATGCGGCTGTAGGAGCCGGCCATGCCGGTTACGGTGAAGAGGCCTACGATGGCCGCCGCAACGAAGATGTAGGCGTAATGCAGTGGAACTGGAATCTTCCGCAGGCGGCCGTCTTCTTCCCGCGCCACGAAGATGATGTAGTAGCGTCTGCGCAAATCATGCACCGTTTCCAAGGTTGGAGCAGACCGGAGAGGGCACACACACATCTCCGGTGAAATGCCGTCAGGCCGAATGCCGTCCGGCAAAGCTCATTTCCCAAGCTACCAAACCCCGGCGCATGGGGCAACTCGACGTAAGTTGTAAAGCGGGTACCACTCCGCCCGATTATGGCTGATGCGAACTTCGCCGGACCCCGCGATTTATGCACCACCTGCAGTGCAATGGGGCGCGGATTTTCATGTGAAGAGCGGGCCAATGGTTTGCCAGTTCCCCAAACGATAATTATTGTCATAGAGTAAGTGTTCCGAATAAGGAGCGACATGGCAGACGATTTGCAGGAAACGGACAGTTGGTCCGTCCCCTTTTTGCTGCCCGGCCTACGGGGTCTCCAGAAGCTGGACGCGAGGAACAGAAGCAGATCCCTCGACTTCGCTCGCGATGACGCGCCCCATGGAGTGCGGCTTCGCTCGGGATGAGGCCCCATTCATATTCGGTCGCGAGAGTGGCCTACCGTTGCGCCGTCTTCATAAAGTGCGTCTTTGCCGTGCGCGCAAGGTGGATGGCGACAACCTGCGTGCGGTAGCCGGTTGCATTCGCTTGGGTGCTGTCTCTGCCGTGATCGGGACCGGCGGGGATATTTAGCGTATATGTATCTGCGACGGTATCCGATGTGGAGAGAGATGCGCCTTGGACGTTTTGTATCGTCCATGGTGTGTTTAGCGTGAGAGTCTCGCCCGATCCTTCCGGGACGGCGGCGGTGATGGTGTAGGTTGTCCCGTCCAACCGGGCGTGCAGGATGCGCGGTTCGTGGCTGGCCGCCCCAAGCAGCGGACGGGGCGGTTGGAGCAGGATGGCGATGCCGCCGTCCATGCGCACCTCCAGGCGGCTGTTGCCTGGGGGCACGGCAAGATCGAAGTGCGCCTGCGTCTCCTCACCTTGCTCATTGAGCTTTACCGGAACCGCCTTATCGTTCCACCGAGCCCGGCTGAGCGTCGCGCCGGCGGCAATCTCCGGCGAGAAGAGCAGATGGACCAGCGGCCCTGCGTTCTCGGCATCCAGCATCAGCTCGCCATTTTTGCGCGTGACCCGCAGGGACAACGTCGACGTGCCGAACCGTAGCCGCTCCAATCGCAGATGGTCCCACGATTCCGGCAGATGTGGCGCGAATTGCAACTGCAGTTTTTGCGCATCGACGTCGATGCCCAGTAGCCCCTGGATGGTGGAGGAGAGAAACCCGGAGGAAGACCAGGTCTGCTCCGGGACGGACTCAAACTCCTCGTGATAATAGTCGCCGGCGAGCACCTCGGGCAGGTGACCGAGAGAGTCGAGCGAACTCCAGGCCGGCAGGGCACTCCACGTTTGCCAGGCGGGATACGGCATGCGCTGGCTCCAGAAGACCTGTGCGAGGCGGGCGGTGCCGATCGCCCAGACCGATCCCTTGGCGTACGCGTCAGGGTCATAGGCGGAGCTGTCGCTGGCGTAGCTGCGCGCCCCCCAGTCTGTCTGAAAGACTGGCGATGCTAAGGCAGCGAGCGCGGTAGCCGTCTGCTGCGGGGTAAAGATATTCTGCTCCAGAACCCCTGCGGCCTGGCTGGAGCGGGTGTTGACGGGCGAGCCGCTGGTGGTGAAGCCGTCAATCCAGAAGCCAGTGCGGTTATTCCAATAACGTGCGGCCACAGCCCGCCGCGCGCGATTGCTAGCCTGACGTGCCTGGGGGATAGCGGCGTTATGCCCAGTGGCCGCAGCCAGGTGCGCATAAGCCTCCGCAGCCTTGACCCAACTGGCGGAAAGGGTCAACTCCTCGCCGAGACGGTCCTGTTCGTTCGCCGCCTCTTTGTTGGCAGGCACATGGGGCAAGCCGTCCTCTGCGCCTATGACCGATTGACAGTAATGGTAGGCGGCATCGATGGAGGCCCAGTGTTCTGTGAGAAATGCCGTGTCACCGGTTTGGTAGAGATAGTCATCCAGAGCAACGAGATAGTCGAAGGTGATATCGACGTGCACGAACATATAGGGATACTTTCCCGCCCAGTCCAGATACCCGGCGCTCTGCGAGAGCTCATGCCACATCATGCCGGTCTTCGGGTCCTGGTACTTGATCAGGAAGGCGAGCGCTTCCCGTGCGCGGGGAAGCTCGCCTTCCACCAACAGCGCATGAATCGCGATCAGGGCATCATTGGCAAAGAACCAGGCGTACTGCGGCCGCCGCCCAGTGCGCGAAGCGCCATAGCCTCCTAACTGGCCGCTCCCGAGTTGCGGATTCGTGACCCAGGCCTGATCGAGCGCGATGGCCGCCCAAGCCAAATCGCGGTTCAGGCGCGCGTCCGGCGTTTCGATGGCAAGCGATCTATCGAGCACCTGCGCATAGTGGGTCGTGGCCTCGGCCTCAAGCTGCGGGCGATCCCGCAGCATAGCGTCCGCCACTGCCGCGGGGTCCTTGGTTCCATCATTCGCAGCAAGGAAGACAGTCGCCTGCTGTACGTTTTCCATCTCACGGGGGCGGACGGTGAAGGTTTTGCCCGGGCCATACACTGGCTGTTCGCTGTTGAAGACAGGATCGTGCTCCACCGTCTCTCGCGATCCCACTAGGGCCGAGAAGCGGTACAGCGGTTCCGACAAGCGATAGGCACTTGCGGATACGTCCCATTGTGTGCTCTGCCCGCCTGCTGCCGCAGGCCACATGAGGTTGAGCACAGGATGAAAGTGCACCACGATGTCCACCGATTTGCGGCTGTGAAGGGTGTAGGTGATCAGCGCGCCCGGCAGTTGCAGCGGCACGAACAGCCGCTCCTCTACCACGAAATCCGGCCCAATGTAGGTGCGCGTGATCGCCTCAGGCGTATAGGTGATGCGCCGGAGCAGCGCTCGGCCATCTATTTCGGTGGACGCGCCTGCAGCCCGAAATCCGATGCAGTAGCCATCCGCGATCTGCACCGGATAGGCCCACACCTCCAGGCCGCTTCCCGCATAGCCTTCGACCAGCGCGCGGCGTCCGTGTACGGCCACAAAGCGGCGGGGCTCCGGTGAATCCGTGTTCCAGGTAAGCGCTGCGAGCCTGGGAGTGGGAAGGGTTGCGGGCGCTGTTTGCGCGAACGCGTAGGACAGTAGCGAAGAGGCGAAGAGCAGGGCGGTGAAGAAGCCGCGTATTGCGATTTCGGACTGTAAATGCGGCTGCCATGGATCACGAGCGAACCTAAGAGCGAACCCAGGAGCGAACCATTGACAGTGCGGGTGCGTATGTTTTTGTAGGTGTCGTTCCAGGTGTGGTTCCAGGTGTCGTTCCAACTGTGGCTCCAGGTTTTCGTGCATGCGGTCCTGCATGTTGGCTAGCATACAGCCGCGCAAACGTCAGGCCGAGATCGGGCTGGCGCGATGACGGAAGGCAGAAAATCACATCTGCGGTTGCATGCAAACTGCTACAGTGCTCCATGAATCGATCGCAAAGAGGAAACGTATGAGCACGCCAGGCAGCGCTGGAAAACGCAAGAAAGATGCCGGCACCACGGCGGCCAAGCCTGCAAGCCTGAAGACACTCGCCGAGCATCTCGGGCTGAGCCCCGCTACCATCTCCGTAGTGCTCAACGACGTGCCCGGACGCTCCATCCCGCAGACGACGCGCGACCGCATCAAGGCCGCCGCGGAAAAGCTCAACTATCAGCCGAGCCTGCTGGCGCGTTCACTGCGCAACCGCCAGACACTCACCATCGGCATACTGGTGCCGGAACTGGGCGAGGGGTATCACACGCAGGTGCTGAGCGGGATCGGCGACTGTTTGATGCAACAGGGCTACTTCTACTTTACGGCGCACCATCGGCATAAGAAGGAGCTGGTCGAACAGTACAGCCGGCTGCTCACCGGGCGTGGCGCCGAAGCGCTGATTGTGGTGGATACGGCGCTTGAGCATGACTTTCCGGTGCCGGTGGTCGCGGTGGCCGGGCATCGCCACATTCCCGGGGTCACCAACGTGATCCTGGATCACCACCGTGCCGCCGAGCTTGCGCTGCACCACCTGTACGATCTGGGCCATCGCAAGATCGCCTTCATGCGGGGGCAGCCGTTCAGCTCCGACTCGGAGGACCGCTGGAGCAGCACGGTGGCAGTGGCAAAGGAGCTTGGTTTCGAGGTCCAGCCGGAGCTGGTCGTCCACTTGGATCGGGCCGTTACGT
>JBPCNO010000075.1:0-35896 GCA_051001135.1 Acidobacteriaceae bacterium | reverse complement strand
GCGCTGAGCCTCGCTCTCGCACGCCGCACCGGGCTGGACGCGGAAAAGATCTGGAACCTCGGGTTGATCGGCGTCGTCACCGCCATCGTAGGGGCCAGACTGCTGCTGGCTATCGCCAACTGGTCCTCCTTCCGCGCCGCGCCGTTGCTCTTGCTCCGCCTATCCGGATTGGGCTTTCCCGGCGTTCGTTCGCCCATCTTCGCCCTGGGCGGCTGCGCAATCGCTCTGCTCTTCTGCGCTGCCTACGCGTTGCGCACCCATCTACCGTTGCTGCGTACTCTGGACGTGGCAGCTCCCGCGCTTGCGCTGGGTCACGCCTTCGCGTGCATCGGCTGCTTCGCCGCGGGATGCGGCTACGGCCGTCCGGCTTCGGTTGCCTGGGGTGTTACCTTCACCAGCCGCTTTGCTGCGCGGACCACGGGCGTTCCTCTCGGCGTTCCGCTGCACCCGGTGCAGCTCTACCAGAGCGCCGTATCCTTTGCGCTCGTGGCGCTTCTGCTGATGTTCTTTGGTCGCCGCCATCGTGATGGCGAGATCATGGGCGCGTGGCTCTTCCTCTCCGGCGTTGCCGGCTTCTTTCTTGATTTTCTCCGCGGCGACGCAACGCCAGGTCCTCTCTTGAGCGCAGCCTTCACCGTCGGGCAGAGCGTTGCGATAGTCATGGTGCTGGCCGGCGGCCTGTTGTGGCTGCGGCCCCGTCGTTCGCAGAAAGAGGCAGTGCTTGCCGGGTGAACGATCGCTGATCGTGCCGGCAGACGCATCAGGACAGCGTCTGGACCAATACCTCGCGCTTACCCTCGAAGTGAGCCGCGCGCGCGTGCAGTGGCTGATGGAGGAAGGCAAGGTGCTGCTCGCCGGCCACGCCCCCAAGCCCTCGCTCAAGCTGCGCGGCGGTGAGTCGCTCCTGATCTCCGGGGAGGCTGAGCCGCGCCCACTGCACGCGGAGCCGGAAGCCATTCCGTTGACCATCGTCTATGAAGATGACGCTCTTGCGGTGGTGGACAAGCCCGCCGGCATGATGGTGCACGCTGGCTCCGGCTCGACCGACGACGCTCGCAACCGCGGCACCATGGTCAACGCGCTTCTCCATCACTTTACCCATCTTTCCGGCTCCGGCGGCGGTCTTCGGCCGGGCATCGTGCACCGTCTGGACAAGCAGACTAGCGGACTGCTGCTGGTGGCGAAGAACGACACGGCGCACGCCAAGCTGGCCGCGATGTTCTCCGAGCGCCGCGTACAGAAGACCTATCTCGCGCTGGTGCACGGAGCGCTCAAGGCGGAGAGCGGGACCATCAATACGCCGATCGGTCGCGACGCCGTCCGGCGCATTCGCATGACCACGCGCCGCGAGGGTGGCCGATCCGCCATCTCGCATTACAAAGTTTTGCGGCGCATCGAGGGACAATGGGGCCGCTTCACCCTCGTGTCGGTCCGCATCGAGACCGGCCGCACGCATCAGATTCGCGTTCACCTGGCCTCGCTCGGCCATCCCGTAGTGGGCGATACGCTCTACGGCGCGCCTGCGGAGATCCAGCTGGCGGCGACTGCACTTCAGTCCAACCGGCGCCGCGCTCGTCAACAGCCAACGCCCACGCTCGCGCTGCCGCGCAACTTCCTGCACGCCGCTGAGCTTGGCTTTGCCCATCCGCTTACCGCGAAAGCGCTGCGCTTCACCTCCGAGCTGCCGGCCGAGCTCGCCGGCTTCCTGGCATGCCTGAGCGAGCGGCCCGGCACGGGCCCCGACCCTGCGTCGAAGTCCTGAGAGGCGCTTCAGCATAAAATGTGTTCGACACCTCTTATGAAGTTTCCCAACGGTCTCCGCACCCCCGCCGGCGCTCTCCTGTCCATATGCCCCGTCTCCTTGCTCGCAGCGATGCTTATGCCGTCCTGCGCCTTCGCGCAAACGCCCGCAACGTCCCCTGCCCCAACGCCCGCGCCACAAACCACCGCGCCCGCCCCAACGCCGACGCCACAGACCGCCGCGCCCGCACCTGCGCCACAGCAGGCGCCGCCTGCTGCTGCGTCAGCACCAGCTTCTGGAACTGGCCCTGGGCAACCTCAAAATCCTCCGGGCGGTGATCAGCAAAAGGTGCAGCAGGAGGACAACGGAGCCTTTACGCTGAAGACGACAGTGAACGAGGTGAACCTGATCTTCACCGTCACCGACCGGCACGGGCGATTTATCAACAATCTTCAGCAGAATGACTTTGCGCTGCTGGATGACCAGCGCGCCCCGGCGCAGGTCATCAGCTTCACCCAACAGACCGATCTGCCGCTGCGCGTCGGTCTGCTCATTGACGCCAGCACCTCCATCCGCTCACGCTTCCACTTCGAGCAGCGGGCCGCCACTGAGTTTCTTCTGGATGTGCTGCGCCCACGTACGGACAAGGCCTTCGTCATGGGCTTCGACATCACTGCCTACGTCACCCAGGGCTTCACCAACAATCCCGACCTGCTGGAGGCCGGGGTCAACAAGCTCAAGCCCGGCGGGGGCACGGCACTCTACGATGCCGTCTATCACGCGTGCCGGGACCAGTTGCTCAACACCACGCCATCGCAGACGGCAGTTCGCAAGGCCCTGATCCTGGTCTCGGACGGGGACGACAACCAGAGCCGCGCCTATGCCGACGACGCGATCAAGATGTGCCAGCGCGCCGAGACCATCATCTACACCATCAGCACCAACACCAGCCCCAGCCGTGACCGCGGTGACGACGTGCTGAAGAAGATGGCCGAGGCTACCGGCGGCACGGCCTTTTATCCGCACCGTATCGAAGACATGGCTGTTCAGTTTCACGCGGTGGAAGAAGAGCTGCGCTCGCAATACGCGCTCGCGTACAGACCGGCGGACTTCAAGGCCAATGGCGCCTTCCGCACCATCTACCTCACCGCGTTGCGCGGCGGCTATGAGGTTCACGCTCGCAAGGGCTATTTCGCTCCCCATTAAGGGGCAGGCGAACCAGCTTAGCCAAACCGCTTCGGCGCGTTCGCTCTGTGCGGCTACAGCTTCGGCGCCTTGAAGCTGCCATCGCGCACCGCATCATAAAAGAAGCCGCAGTGCCCGAAGATCAACATGCTCGGGCTCTGGACCATGACCGTGTCGAACGGCAGCACGCCGGGCGCGGCGAACGTTATCAGTTGCACCTGGCTCGCGTTCAGCCCGAGGCTCGTTGGCGATCCGCTGCCGCCGAGATACTTCGCGGTGAAGTCGTCGGCGTTCATGGTCGCCATCTTCGGCTGCGCATCTTCAACGATGGTGCGATCCGTCGCCGCGCCGTGCTCGCCCAGGGTGATCCGTGTACCGATGAGTGTCTTGTCCGGCAGACCTCCCGGGCACTCGGCGACGGGCGCTCCATGCATTCCAAGCAGCTTGTGCACCTTCCATGTGCCCTGCATGCCCGCGGGTACATATTGCGCGCACGCGAGAGCCGGCAACGATAGCAACGCGGCGCACAGCAGCACACGAACGCCAGTGGATGTCATGCAAGCATCTCCAGGAACTTCGCTTCATCGAGGATCGGCACCTTCAACTCACGCGCCTTGTCCAGCTTTGACCCTGCTTCTTCACCAGCCACCACGAAGCTTGTCTTCTTGCTGACAGAACCGGACACCCGTCCCCCAGCCTGTTCGATGCGCTCCTTGGCCTCTTCGCGGGACAATGTTGGCAGTGTGCCGGTCAGCACAAAGCTCAACCCCTCGAACTTTGCCGAGCGCTTCCGCCTCTCCGCCGTAAAGGTGAGCCCCGCCGCGCGCAGCCGCTCTACCAGATCACGGTTGCGCTGCTCGGCAAAAAATTCATGGATCGCCTCAGCCACTCGCGGACCTACCTCGTTCACGCGCTCCAGGTCCTCCTGGGATGCGGTCATCAGCGCTTCCATCGAACCGAAGGCGTCCGCCAGCAACTGCGCCGTGCGCTCGCCCACAAAACGTATGCCCAGGCCGAAGATGACGCGATCCAGCGGCGCGCGCTTGGATTGCTCGATCTCCCGCAGCAGCGCCTCCGCCGTCTTTTGCCCGATGCGTTCGAGCGAGAGCAGCTTCGCCTCGTCCAGCGCGTACAGGTCCGCCAGGCTGTGCACCATGCCGCGTTCCATCAACTGGGTCACCACGGCTTCACCCATGCCGTCGATATTCATCACTCCGCGTGATGCGAAGTGCAGCAGGCTCTCGCGCAGCCGCGCCGGGCAATCTACGTTGATGCAGCGGTAGTCCGCTTCACCTTCGCCTCGCACGATCTCGCTGTCGCACACCGGACAGCGCGCAGGGAAGTGGAAGACGCGATCGCCGCGCGGATGCGTCTCATCTGCCACCACCTCGATGATCTTGGGGATTACGTCTCCGCCGCGTTCCACCCGCACCCAGTCGCCGATCTTCACCCCCAGCCGTTCGATCTCGTCCGCGTTGTGCAGCGTCGCCCGCGTCACCGTTATGCCGCCGATGGCGACCGCGCTCAACACCGCCACCGGGGTCAGCTTGCCCGTGCGTCCCACCTGGATGGCGATATCTTCCAGCCGCGTTACGCCGCCACGCGCCGTGAATTTATAGGCCACCGCCCAGCGGGGCGCCTTGCCGGTAAAGCCCAGCCGCTTCTGCACTGCCGTGGCATTGACCTTGATCACCGCGCCGTCGATCTCATAGCCCAGCGACGCCCGTTGTTGCTCCGCCTGCGCCACAAACGCCTGCAACTCCTCGAGCGTATGCAGCGCCTCGCGATGCGGATTCACGCGGAAGCCCGCAGCCGTCAATCCATCGAGCGTCTCCACCTGGGTGGCAAAGGCGTTCTCGCCCAGCGCACCTTCGGCAAGCTGCAGCGCGAAGTATCCATAGAAATCCAGCCGTCGTTGCGCCACGATGCTCGGCTCCATGGTGCGGATGGTTCCCGCCGCCGCATTGCGCGGATTCGCCGCCGGCGTCTGCCCCAGTGCCTCGCGCTCCTGGTTGAGCTTCAGGAAGGCGGCCACCGGCATCACCACCTCGCCCCGCACCTCGAATCGTTGCGGCAACCCTGATTGCTTCATGCGCTTCGCGGGAATGCGCAATGGCACCGAGCGGATGGTGCGCACGTTGCTGGTTACGTCTTCGCCCACCGATCCATCGCCGCGGGTGATAGCCCGCTCCAAACGCGCAGCGCCATCCTCATCGCTGCCGCCTCTTTCCGGACCGTAGTGCAGCGCGATCGACACTCCGTCCAGCTTCAGTTCGCATGCGTAGGAGACATCGGCGCCACCGGCCAGTGCGCGAACGCGCGCGTCCCACTCCGCTAGCTCTTCGGGCGTATTGACGTTGTCGAGCGAGAGCATGGGCCTGGAGTGCGCTACTTTGACGAAGCCTTCCTTCGGCTTGCCCCCTACGCGTTGCGTGGGAGAATCGGGCGTTACCCAATCGGGATGCTCCGCCTCTATCGCCTTCAGCTCGCGCATCAGCGCATCGAAATCCGCATCTTCGATCTCGGGCGCGTCCACCACAAAGTACTGGTACTCGTGGTGACGGATCGTCTCCCGCAGTTTTTCCAGGTGTGCGCGCGTATGTTTGCTGGCTCGTTCTGGCATCGACTGGATTATAAGAACACTAGCCCTGCTCAGAAAGGGCGGGGCAAGAATCAACCAGGAGAACGCCACCTGAGCGAGCGCTACACGACTGTTGTCACCCGGAGCGGAGCCCGCGCGACAATCGCTGTCATCCTGAACGAGCGCTATACCAATGCCGTCATCCTGAGCGAAGCACATGCTGGGCTTGATCCGGCCAGTAGTGCGCAGTCGAGGGACCTGCGTTTGTCTTTGCCCTTGCGCGAAGCGCCCCCGTCCGCATGGCAGGTGCAATGGAGCCGGTAACGCACTTCCTCACCGGGGCCTGCCTGGGCCGTGCCGGTTTCAACCGCAAGACCACCTACGCCACGCTGGTCATGATCCTGGCGGCGGAAGCACCCGACGTCGATGTGCTCTGGGCGTTGCGCGGACCGGTCGCCGGATTCGAGCACCATCGCGGCATCACGCATACGCTGCTCGGCGCGCCCTTGGTGGACCTCGTGGTGGTGGGCGTGGTATGGCTCCTGCATCGTCTGCGCCGCAAGCCGCTCGCAGCGCCTCCGCGCTGGTTGTTGCTCGGGTGCTTCGCGCTCATCGCCGTCCTTAGCCATCTCCTGCTGGACTACACCAACAACTACGGCCTGCGTCCGTTCTTCCCCTTCAATCCGCACTGGTATGCAGCGGATATCTTCTTCATCTTCGATCCCATCCTCTTCGCCATGCTCGTCCTGGCGCTGGTGATCCCGGCCATTCTGGGCCTGGTCGACCGGGAGGTTTCCAGCCGGAGGTCCGGCGGTGGCCCAGTCTTTCGCGGCCGTGGCTGGGCGATCGCGGCCCTCATCGGAGTCGTGGCGCTCTATGCGCTCCGTGCCGGCGAGCACGCGCACGCCCTGCGACTGATGCAGCAGACCTCGTTTGGTACGGAGCCGGCCCTGCGCTATGCCGCAGAGCCTTACCCCGTTGATCCCTTCCACTGGGAGGGCATCGTCGAGACCCGCGACTACTACCAGTTCGCCGACCTGCATACACGGGCGGAGAGTGTCGACACAGACCAACACAGCGCCCGCATCTACAAGCCGCCCGTCACTGCGGCGGTCGCGGCCGCCAAGCAGTCGTGGCTGGGGCGCGTCTATCTAAGCTGGTCCAGCTTCCCGCTGGTCGAAGATGTGGGCAAGGGCACGCCCGTCGATGTGCCCGGCGATTTCGCTCAGCATCTGGAGCAGGTCGATTTCCACGACCTGCGCTTCGGCTACTCCGGCTGGCTGGGCGCGCACTCAGATCACAAACCCCTCTCCGGCTCTGTCTTCGTCGCGCCCGACGGGCAGATCGAAGCGCAATCCTTCGACGGCAAGCCGCAGCGATAAAAACCGGGGAACGAATTCCTCTCACGTTCCGTATTGTCTTCCCATACGAACCTGTGTCAACATCCTATGGCTAGACCAGAGGAGTTGCATGGGCGATAAAGCAGATGTGTGGCAGGGGACGCTTGCTTTGATGGTGTTGAAGACGATTGAGACGATGGGTCCGCTGCACGGATACGGGATCGCTCGCCGTATCGAGCAGACCAGCGGCAATCTTCTTTCGCTGAACTACGGAACCCTCTATCCCGCGCTGCTGAAGCTGGAACAGGAAGGGTCGATCGCCTCCGAATGGGGAGTATCGGAGAACAATCGCAAGGCCAAGTTCTACCGGCTGACGCGCGCGGGCCGGAAGCAGCTCGACAAGGAAGCGCGCGATTGGGAGCAGACGACCGCGATCCTCGCGCGGTTCCTCTCTCCCGCGGAGGACCAGACATGAATCGACTGCGCGCGTGGATCGTGAGAATGGCCGGCATCTTCCCCGCGCATCAACGAGAGCGGGAGTTTGCCGACGAGATCGACAGTCACCTCCAAATGCACATCGAGGACAATCTCCGTTCCGGCATAACTCCGGAGCAGGCGCGCCGCGATGCGATTCTGAAGCTGGGTGGGGTGGAATCGACGAAGCAGGCGTACCGGAATCGTGAAACGATCCCGCTGCTTGAAAACCTGCTCCGCGATCTAGCCTTTGCAATCCGCCAATTGCGAAGGAGTCCGGGCTTCACCTGCACGGCCATCCTGATGCTGGCACTGGGTGTGGGCGCCAGTGTGGCGCTCTTCGCCTTCGTGGACGCCGCGCTGATCAAGCCGTTGCCCTACCGGAATCCCAACCGGCTGGTGGATGTGACGGAGACCGCCCGGGTGTTTCCCCGCGCCAACCTCTCCTATCCCGACTATCTCGACTGGAAAAAATACAATACTGTCTTCAGCTCGCTGGATATGTACAACGGGACCGGCTATCTGCTGAGCACGCCCACCGGGGCAGAGCCGGTGCCCGGCGCGCGCGTAAGCGATGGGTTTTTCCGCACGCTGGGGATCAGGCCTGTGCTTGGCCGCGACTTCTACGCTGGCGAAGACCTGCCCGGCAAACCTAAGACCGTGATGCTCAGCTACGCAAACTGGCAAAAGCGGTTCGGCGCAAGAAAGGATGTCATCGGCCAGACGGTCGCGCTGAGTGGCATTCCCCACACCATCATTGCGGTGTTGCCGCCGGAGTTCCAATTCGCCCTCCGCGGGGATGCGGAGTTCTGGGCGCCATTCCAGGCCGGCAGCTCCCCATGTGACCAGAGGAGAAGCTGCCATGGCCTCTACGGGATGGGGCGCCTCAGAGATGGCGTCTCCGTCAGGAGCGCTTTGGCCAACATGATCTCCATTGCGACGCAGTTGGAGAGGCAATACCCCGACTCCAACCGCGGACAGGGCGCGAGCGTGTTGCCGCTGTCGGAAGTGATCGTTGGAGATGTGCGGCCCATATTGCTGGCATTGCTGAGCGGAGCCGGACTTCTGCTGGTGATCGCCTGTGTGAACGTGTCCAGCCTGCTCCTGGTTCGCTCCGAAAGCCGCAAGCGCGAGATAGCAGTCCGCGGTGCTCTCGGAGCATCGCCCATGCGGCTGGTGCGTCAGTTCATCACCGAGGGGCTGGTGCTGGTGGTGGGCGGCAGCGCGCTTGGCCTGATGGCTGCGTACGGCGCCATGCAGATCCTGCTGCGTCTCATCTCCAAAGACATGATGAGCAGCATGCCGTACCTTCACGGACTTGGCTTGAACCTGCATGTGCTGCTATTTGCCGCCGCCATCTCGTTGCTTGCGGCAGCCCTGTTCTCGATCACCCCCATGCTCCGCCTTCCCTTGCGAAAGGTGCAGGACGGCCTTACGCAGGGAGGCCGCGGTTCTGCGGGAACGACCTGGCGGCGCCTCGGCGCCAACCTGGTGGTGCTGGAACTGGCCATCGCCATGGTGCTGCTGGTGGGCGCCGGGTTGCTGGGCAAGAGCTTCTATCGGCTGCTGCATGTAGAACTGGGATTCCAGCCCGACCATTTGGCCACCCTACAGGTGGCAATCTCTGAGACGAGATATCCCAAGGACGAGCAGGTGGTTGCAGTGGAGCGCCAGATCGTGAGTCGCGCCGCTGGGCTGCCAGGAGTCAGGGCTGCCGGGGTCACCACCATGCTACCGGTGAGCGGAAATGGCAATACGAACTGGATCCGATTTGTGGGCCGCCCGTATCACGGAGAGCACAACGAAGTGAACGAACGGGATGTGAGCTCCGGCTACTTCACAACCTTGCAGGCGAAGCTGCTGCGTGGCCGGTACTTCACCGGCGATGAGGACGCAACGAAGCCCCGCGTGGTCATCATCAATAAGACGCTGGCGCGGCAATACTTCCCGGGCGAAGATCCTGTCGGCAAGAGGATTGGGGACACCGATCTGTCGGCCAAGTCGATCCAGGAGATCATCGGGGTGGTGGACGATGTGAAGGAAGGCTCGCTCGACTCCGAGATCTGGCCAGCGACGTACTCTCCGTTCAATCAGGGCCCTGACACCTTTTTCAACGTCGTGGTCCGGACCTCGCAGCCGGAGCAGACGGTGCTCCCCACGCTGGCCGCTGCCATTCATCAGGTTGATCCCGGCATCGGCACAATGGACCCTGCGACCATGGTCCAGAAGATCAACGATACGCCGTCCGCTTCGATGCACCGTTCTTCCGCGGCATTGGTGGGTGGATTCGCCGCGCTGGCGCTGCTGCTCGGCGTGGTTGGACTCTATGGCGTCATTGCCTACTCGGTGAGCCAGAGAACCCGCGAGATCGGCGTGCGCATGGCGCTCGGGGCGCAGCGCAGTTCCGTCTACCAGCTCATCCTTAAAGAAGCAGGATGGTTGACCGCTACCGGCATCGCGGCAGGCCTGCTCTGCTCCATACTTGCGGCAACGCTGATGAGCAAGCTTCTCTTCGATGTTCACGCGTGGGATCTGCCGACGTTGGCCGGCGTTGCGATTGTGCTCGGTATCTCGGCGCTCCTGGCCAGCTATTTCCCCGCCCGGCGTGCCGCGTCGGTCAATCCGGTGGTAGCGCTGCATACGGAGTAGCCACAGCATGCGGCACCCGGTTTGGAGCTACCGCCAGCATGTCGATCGGCATTGCCGCTTCGCAGATGCTTATGGAACCGGAAGAACGCGATGGGCGATGGGGAGGTTCCAATCCGAATACCCTTTGCCCATTCTTCATTCGCAAAGAGCGGAGGCGATAGCGATATACTTGGCGGAGAAGAAGTCCCATCTCCGTAGTGAGGTCAGATGTCAACACCCGCAGCCGACTCAACCGATCTGCCCTTGGTGGCAGGCGACCTCCAGGCCCTCGAAGAACGGGTCTTTCGCACCGTAGAGATCTTGAAACAGGAACGCGAGGGCCGGGCCGCGGCAGAGGCCCGTGTGAAGGACCTTGAACAGCGAGGCGAAGGATTGCAGCATCAGCTTGACGGCGGAGCGGAACAGATCACGCGTTTGTCGAGTGAAATTGCGCAGCTTCAGCAGGAACGGGATCAGGTGCGTGGCCGGGTCGAGCGGCTGCTGAAACATCTGGACGACTTCACGGCATAGTGCAAGCAGAGAAGGAGAGCCTGGATTGGACAATCACGAACTGTCGCTGAAGAACGACGGCGTCACGGTGGAGATCTACGATCAGGCCTACCATCTGCGCGGCCATGATCCCGACTACATCGCTGAACTGGCCGCAATCGTAGATGCCAAGATGCGGGCGGTCGCGACACACGGAACGACTGTCGATTCGTTACGAGTGGCGGTGCTGGCCGCTCTCAACATCGCCGATCAGTTCCTCACCCTGCAGCGCAGACACCAGGCGTTGGCCGGAAGCGTAACGGAGGCGGAGACCTCGATCCGCAACCGCACCAGTAGCCTGACCGGGCTACTCGACTCCGTTCTGACCGCCGAACGCCGCGCCAGCTAAGTCACTACTAACCGCTCGTTCAGCGCGGCGATTACTTCCACGGATCTTCCGGCTCTTCTGCGGTCCCGGTGAAGGATCCCGTCGCGTGTTGACCGGCCACCTGCTCCGGATGAGGCTGCGCCTGCCCCGCATCGCCCTTG
This sequence comes from Acidobacteriaceae bacterium, assembly GCA_051001135.1. GTDB lineage: Bacteria > Acidobacteriota > Terriglobia > Terriglobales > Acidobacteriaceae > CAWHMN01. The sequence goes on along the minus strand of JBPCNO010000075.1, from coordinate 24,909 downwards.
ACGTTCTCTTCCAGCGCGCGCCTCTGTTTTGAATGCTGGCCAGCCGATTCAAAGTGCTTTTCCGGCTCGGTGTGTTCGACGGAGGTCGGCGCGCCGGGATGCGTCGAAGTGGAATCGGGCTTTACGTTCGCTTCGCGGTCACTCTTGTCTCTGCTTCTGTCATCAGCCATGATGCACATCCTTCTTTGTCGCTCGCAGACTCCACGCGTCGCCGGAGAGGGATTAGATGCGCGCGAACGCGTCCCGCAACTTCTGCCAGCTATCGGCCAGGCTCTCCGGAAGCACGCGTGTCTCCCCCACCACGGTCATGAAGTTGGTGTCTCCCACCCAACGCGGAAGCGCATGCAGATGCAGGTGCCCGGCGATCCCGGCGCCCGCCGCCTCTCCCAGGTTCATGCCGAAGTTCATGCCATGGGGCGTGTAGACGGCAGTGAGCGCGCGGGCGGCACGCTGCGCCAGATCCATCATCTCGCGTGCAGTGTGCGCGGCAAGCTCTCCCAGGGAGGGCTGGTGCTCGTAAGGTACGACCACCATGTGCCCGGAGGCATACGGAAACGCATTCAGACAAACAAAACAGCTCTCCGAGCGGAGGACGATGTTGGCGGCGCGCTCTGCCTCGGCCTTCGGCATGCCCTGGCTCTCAGCGTAGTCAACTGCGCCGATCAGGTTGCAGAAGACGCAATGCCGGTCCCCGGGCCAGGCGGCGAGTTCGGCCGGCACACCAAGGCGGGACCCCGTGGCGGAGGAATCCTTGATGTAGGCATACCGCCACGGCGTCCACAGGTAATCCATGGCTATCGAGTATACGGGCGCGCAGCACGCCGTCCGCTTGACCAGAGGTACGCCCGGGTTTGACGCCTCCCGCCTGCATTGCTATAGTTTTAGGAGAAGCCTTGTGTGTTGGATTCGCACGCGAGGGTTCGCATCGCCACTCTTGCTCATCCCGTTATTTTGGGTGCTCCCGCTCTGGAGACCAGATGTAGTGCAGGACCGCTTCACGCGGGCCTCTCTCGTCGTCCCTGCTGCCCGCACCCGGCGTGAGCGCGCAGGCTGCGGTGATGTCCGATCGTTCGCCAGCATGGCTGCTGTGCGCGAAGCGGGCCGGAAAAATCGCCGGCATGCCTCGCACCAGGCTCGAGACGAAACCTTCTTTGAGCGCGAACATGGCCTGCAGTCGAGGGTCTTGGCCTGCTGGCCCTGCCTCCTCGCTGCTCGGGCGGTCGCGAGGAAGCCGCCGACGAATCCAAGAGCTGGTTGTTATGGCAGACGCCCAAAATTCCGAATACACCGAGAGCACACCCCTGAACACCGATCTGGAAACCCCTACGCTTGATACCGCGACGGAGCACGCCGAGCCGTCTAACGATCCCACCACCACCCACGCGGACGCGCATGCGACCGACGGGCGTGCGGACATGAACGAGACGCACGTGCCCGAAATGTCGCAAGAGTCTTCCCCAGAGATTTCCAGTCCGGAGATTTCCAGTCCGGAGATTTCCAGTCCAGAGACTCCCGTCGCCGAGATCGCCAGCTCAGAGACCCCTGTCTCGGAGGCGCATCAGCCCGCGCCGGTCCCCGCCAGAGCTACCTTCCACGGCAACGAAGATGAGATGGGCATGGAAGATTTCGCCGCGGCGCTCGAGTCCTTCGATCGGGAGCAGGCTGCGGAAGCTGCCGCCATGGCTAGCGACGACAACATCGTCACGGGTACGGTGGTCAAGCTCACGGACAAGCATGTGGTGGTCGACGTCGGTCTGAAGTCGGAGGGGCTCATCCCTCTCGAACAGGTGACGGATCACACCGGCCAGTCCAGGCTTAAGCCAGGCGATACGGTGGAAGTAGTGGTAGAGCGGGAGGAGCCCGAGGGCGGCTACCTGCTGAGCTATGACAAGGCGCAGCGCCATCGGGTCTGGGACGCGATCGAGAAGGCTCACAACGAGAAGTCTTCGATCACCGGAACGGTTCTGGGGCGGGTCAAGGGCGGCGTCACTGTCGATATCGGCATCAAGGCCTTCCTGCCCGGATCGCAGCTCGAAGTTCGTCCGGTCCGCAATCTGGATGCCTACATCGGCCAGCAGATCGATGTGCGCGTGATCAAGCTGAACAAGAAGCGCGGCAACGTGGTCGTCTCCCGCAAGGAGATTCTCGAAGAGGAGCAGACCGCCAAGCGGTCAACCACGCTGGAGCACCTGGAAGAGGGCGCGATCCTGACCGGTACGGTGAAGAACCTTACCGATTACGGCGCATTCGTGGATCTTGGCGGCATCGATGGTCTGCTGCACATCACCGATATGTCGTGGGGGCGGCTCACGCACCCGCGCGATCTGGTGAATGTGGGTGATGAGATCCAGGTGAAGGTGTTGAAGTTCGACCGCGAAAAACAGCGCGTGTCTCTGGGCTTCAAGCAGCTCACACCTGACCCGTGGCTCGACGCGGTGGAGCGCTACCCCGTGGGCGCGCGCGTTCGCGGCCGCATCCTCAGCGTGACCGACTACGGCTCCTTCGTCGAGCTGGAGCAGGGCATCGAAGGCCTGGTGCACGTCTCGGAGATGACCTGGTCCAAGCGCATGAAGCATCCGTCCAAGATGGTGAAGCCGGGCGACGAAGTGGAAACCATCGTGCTCGCGGTCAACCCGGGTGACCGGCGCATCTCGCTGGGCATGAAGCAGCTCCTCGAAAACCCCTGGGAGCATCTCTCGGAGCGCTATCCAACCGGCGCGATCGTCGAAGGCCGGGTGCGCAACCTCACCGACTTCGGCGCGTTCATCGAGATCGAAGATGGCATCGACGGGCTCGTCCATGTATCGAACCTGAGCTGGACCAAGCGCGTGAAGCATCCCTCGGAGATCCTGAAGAAGGGCGAGAAGGTGCGCGCCGTAGTGCTGGGCGTGGAGCCGGAAAACCGCCGTCTCTCGCTCGGTATCAAGCAGCTTCAACCGGACGTCTGGGAGACCTTCTTCGAGCAGCACCGCGTGGGCGATGTGGTCAAAGGCAAGGTGCTGCGGACGGCGCAGTTCGGCATGTTCGTCGAGGTCGCCGAAGGCATCGAGGGCCTGTGCCACGTCTCGGAAGCGACGGACGCACACGGCGCTCCGGCGAAGCTTGAGGTCGGCACGGAATACGACTTCAAGATCATCAAGATGAACCCCGAAGAGAAGAAGGTCGGGCTCAGCCTGCGCGCGGTGGGCGAGGAAGGCAGCCGGGCGGATGTCGAGGCCTATCGTCCCCCGGTCTCCAGCTCCACCACCACGCTGGGCGATCTGATGAACTGGAAGCGCGGAGAGTAACCGCTCCCGCTTTCGCAAGGAACGCAGAAAGGCCACCTCATCCGAGGTGGCCTTCTTGCTTGGGTGAAAACCGCGCGCCCCATTCTTTGCGCACCATCGAACCCGGCGTCCTCCGCAGAGCCGGGTGCCCCATTCTTTGCGCCTTACCTCGTCCGGCGGCTTCCGCACTTCCCAAGCGCAAAGGGTGGGTCTCTGCGGACAAGGGCAGCGTTACTTCGCGGTATCCACCTTCAGCGTGATATCGAAGACGCGCTTCTCGTCAAACGAACTGATACTCCTGGTCTTCGACTTCTTCCCCTGGTACTCCGCCCAGATACTGTAATCTGAACCGCTGCTGAGCTGCCCGAAGCGATAGACGCCTCCCTGGGTGCTGATGTAGGTGCGCACCTCCAGGGTCTTGTCGTTCTTCAGATAGACGATCGCGCCCTGCGTGGGAGCATCGTTGGAGTCGACAACCTTGCCCTCGATGGTGCGTTGTGCGCTGGCAGTCTGGGCAGCGGCGAACGAACCGCCGAGCATCGGCCCGGCGATCATCATTGCGCCAAAGGTCATGGAGCCCAACAGCACAGATCCAGACAGCATACATCCAGACAGCATTGAGACAGACAGGAGCCCGGTTGCGGGTAGGAGTCGCGAGCGTACTCTAAACATCGACCCTCACCCCGTCCCGGACATTCCCGTCCCGGGCATCGCCGCCACAGACATCCCAGCCCTGAACATCCCCGCTATTCCTCTTCTTCTTCGGTCGCAGTCTCTTCATCCTCGTCCTCATAGCCCTCCTCATCTACCCTTGAAAGCTCCAATGGATCGGTTCCAACTACCTCAAGTTCGGTGCCGCACTCGTCACAAGAGACGACATCGCCTTCCTCGACATCTTCAGTGTCGACGTCGAGCGCGCTTTCACATTCAGGACAAACTGGCATCTCCCGCCCTCCCGGCTAGGATCGATTCTAAGATGATTGAAGTTGACGTTTCCAGCAAGCCCTAAAGCTGCCGGAAACGCTGCTTAGAGACAGCATTGCAGTGCGTCCAACAACGCACCACCTGACAAACGGAGAGTACATCGTGACTATGGATTGTTTGCGCCAAGCGGTTCCATACACCTTTTGGCGGGTGTGCCGCCACCCCGGAACCGTGCTGCTGATGATTGTCTGCCTCGCTGCGCAGTGTGAAGCGCAAACCGTAGACCTCGTTGCTTCGGGTTCACCAGTCCAGTCCTCCCCGGCTGATCCGGCTATCACCAGGGCGCTCGCCGCGGTCTTTCAGTCCGCTATCGAACAGACGATTACAACGCTCGTAGGATTCAAGAATCGGAACACGCTCTCCAGCATGGACAAGGATCTGCCGCCCGGCGCCGGGGTGACCGCCGCCGCGGGGTGGATCCAACAGCAGTTCGAGAAGGACTCCAAAGCCTGCGGGGGCTGCCTGGAGGTGAAGCTGGATACCTTCACCGAGCCGCCGCAGACCGGCCCGCGCAGCCGCATCACCCGCCCTACCACTATCACCAATGTCTACGCCATTCTGCGCGGATCCGACCCGCAACAGGCCAAACGCATGTATCTGGTGACCGGCCACTACGACACCCGCGTCAATGACGTAATGGACAGCCATAGCGTAGCCCCCGGCGCGAACGACGATGCCAGCGGCACCGCCGTGAGCCTGGAGTGCGCGCGCGTCCTGAGCCAGCATCGCTGGCCCGCCACCCTGGTCTTCGCCGCGGTGGCCGGCGAGGAGCAGGGTCTGAACGGCAGCAAACACCTGGCGGCGCTGGCCAAACAGGAGGGCTGGGAGCTGGAGGGCGCGCTGAATAACGACATCGTGGGCGGCGACACCACGCCGGGCGATACGCTGCAAGACAAGTCGCTGGTGCGGGTCTTTTCCGAAGGCGTGCCCGCCACCGCCACGCCGGAGGAGGTCAAGCGCATTCTGGCGCTCGGCAATGAGAGCGATTCGCCCTCGCGCGAACTGGCGCGTGAGATTGTCGCCGTGGATAGCACATATTTCGGCGCTCCCCCCGCGCGCGTCCAGCCCAGCGCAGCCAGCAACGGCGCTCACTTCAAACCGGTGCTGGAATTCCGGCTCGACCGCTATCTGCGCGGCGGCGACCACTACTCGTTCAACCAGGAGGGCTTTGCGGCTGTGCGGTTTACCGAGTGGCGCGAGAACTTCGACCACCAGCACCAGGACGTGCGGATGGAGAACGGCAAGCAATACGGCGACCTGCTGAAATATGTGGATTTCAAATATGTGGCGAACGTAGCCGGGCTCAACGCGGCCACGCTGGCCACCTTGGCGTCCGCCCCGGGCGAGCCGCAGAACGTGCGGGTCGAAACCAAGGCGCTGGATAACAACACCACGCTCAAGTGGCTGGCGCCGGCCGACAGCGGTTCCAACCTGCGCTACGAGATCGTGTGGCGGGAGACCCAGGCACCGGACTGGGAGCGTTTCGAGAAAGCGCCGGCCAACTTGAGCGCTGCCGAACAAAGCCTCACTCTTCCCGTCTCCAAGGACAACGTGCTGTTTGGCGTCCGTGCCTGCAATGCCGCGGGACAGTGCAGCCCCGCAGTCGCCCCGGTGCCCGAGCGCTAACGTGCCCTCCATACTGGAACCGACTGCCCTATCCTGACCCTGAGCGTAGTCGAAGGGGAAGGGTGAGAAGCCGCAACACATCACCCTCACAACGCGTCATCCTGAGCGTTACCCTCACAACGCGTCATCCTGAGCGGAGCGGTCCCGCATTGCGTGGGACCGCGAAGTCGAAGGACCTGCGTTTGACGTTCACCAGCAGGACTCACGGCTCAGCCGCAGCTCCAGACCAGCTTCAGACCACCCCGCCCCGATGACACCGACGGCAAAGGGGAGATAATGAACGGGTATGCCTCGCACCGGCTCCATGACGCTGTCGTTTCCGCGCTTTGAGGGCATGACCAGGAAGCTCATCCTGGTCAACCTCATCGTGTATGCTGCCGTCCTGTTATCGCGATTTGTGCCGGCGCTGAAATACTTCATCGGGGCCATGATCCTGCGGCCGGATCTCGCCGTGATGCACCTCTACCTGTGGCAGTTCGTCACCTACGCGTTTGTCGATGCGGGCGGCATCTTCGGCATTCTCTTCAACATGCTCTCCCTGTGGTTCATCGGCGCGTATCTGGAGGGCGTCAAAGGCAGCAAGTGGCTGCTCGAGATCTACATGCTCTCAGTCGTCGGGGGCGGTGTCCTGGCGGCAGCGCTCTCCTTCACCGGCGTCCTGCATCTCTCGCCGCTGGAGTTCACCTATGGCGCTTCGAGCGGCATCTTCGGTCTGCTGGCCGCCTTCGCGGTGCTCTTCGGCGATCAGGAGTTCATGCTGTTCCCGCTGCCCATCGGCATCCGCGCCAAGTACCTGGTCATCATCTACCTGTTGATCGCCCTGGTCAGCCTGATCGGCGGAGGCTCTCCGCTGACCTATCTCGCCATCTTGGGCGGCGGACTGGTGGGCTTCCTATACACCAAGGCCGCGCCCCAACGCGGCTATCGCTATGCCGCCAGCGAACGCTACTTCGGCCTGCGCAACAACTACTACCGCTGGCGGCGCGGCCGCGCGGCCAGAAAATTTGAGGTCTACATGCGCAAACAGGACCGCCAGGTCTCCTTCGACAAGGAAGGCCGTTACATCGACCCTGACGATCCCAAGCGCATGCACTAAAGCCGCGCCAGTCTTCCCCGGCGGCTCGCCTGCTGGCCCACATAGCCCGTGGGGCGCTACACTCCTGCGTCAGCGCGATTCTGAGTTACGCGATTCTCAATTAAAGGACAGGCATGAACTGGCTTGCTTATGTCTTATCCCTGGCTGCGGGAGCAGCCAATCCGGTCCAGTCAGGCGCAAACGCCGAACTTAGGAAGCAACTCGGCAGCGTTCTCTGGTCTGGCTTCATCGTCTATCTCGCCGGCATGCTCGGTGTTATTCTACTGCAGCTCATCTGGCGCCAGAGCGTGCCCAGCGCCGCCCGCATCTCGCAGGTAAGCTGGTGGGCCTGGACCGGGGGCGTCGTCAGTATCGCCTCCACGCTCGCGGGCATCGCGCTGGTGCAACGGCTGGGATCGGGCTCCTTCACCGGGTTGAACATCACCGCCGCTCTGTTCTCCTCGGTGATAATCGATCACTTCGGCTGGCTCGGACTCCAGCCCCATCCTGCCTCTGCCACGCGCATCGCCGGATGTGGGATCCTGGTCATCGGACTGTGGATGATCACCCAGGGCTAGCGCTATGGGCGGAGGTGCAACTTGTCTGCGCCCGCTGCATCTTCCCTCCTATGTGTCCCGATATGTGCACTCCCGATATGTGCGCTCCCGATATGTGCGCCCGCTCTTCCCGCAGTAGCCTCGCGCGTTTGATGGGACCCGCGCTGCTTCTACTCGCCTGTCTTACGCCCCTGGCCTGCAGCAGGAGCGGCCCTAACCAAAGCGGCGGTGGCACGCCTGGGGCTAGCGCCGCGCAGCAGCACTCCAAAAAGGCCGCAGGAGGAGCAAACGCCGGCGCTAACCCGAACAGCACCGGCAAGGCCCAGTCGAACTTTAGCGAACCCGCATCCAGCGTCAGCGGCACGCCATCCACCGCTTCCGACAACGGTTCGCCCAGCGCGGTGGCCGGCCGCTCCATTGCTGAGCCCGGCGCACCCGAAGGCACGCTGAACGGGAAGAAAGCGGGACACGCGCCGGCTGCAGCCCCTGCCGCTCCGCGCCCCTGATCACAATCCCGATCTCCAATCCTGAGCAGCAATGAGGAGACGGCAAACAGGCATTGCGGCCTCGGCGAAGATACAATGTCTCTACGCACTCCGCATGATCCAAGAGGGACCGCATTTGCAGTCAGTATCTCGCACCGCTTCGCCTGGTCTTACCGTCTCAGCGCGCCTGGCTTTCGCCCTGCCGGCCTTCGCACGAACAACACTTGTTCGAGCAGCAGCCGTTGCCGGCCTGACACTCTTCGCCGTCGCTCAGTGCGCCTCTGCCCAAACGCCATCCCCCGCTTCACCAACGGAGACCAGCCTGCGCACCTCTGTCGCCAGCGACGGTCACCAGTCGGTGGGCACCTTTGAAGTGCAGGTGTACGCGGGCATCGGGCAGCCGGCATCGTCCGGCACCGTGACCCTGGTTGAGGACAGCAAGACCGGCCAGCGGGCGCTTGGCTCGGTGCCGTTGCGCGCGGATGGAACCGCGACTCTGACCACCGCCAATCTACTCGACGGGCAGCACTCCATCCACGCCGTGTACTCCGGCGATAGCACGCACGCTGCTTCGGCGTCGTCCGCCGACACGGTCCGGACGGAGGCCACCACCACCCCGACATTCACCCTGAGCGCCAACCCCGGCAGCGCCACGGTCGCTGCGGGAGCCACTGCGACAGCCGTCCTCACGCTGGCCCCCTCCAACGGCTTCAGCAACTATGTGGCACTCTCCTGCTCCGGCCTGCCGCTGCAGGCTGCGTGCAACTTCACCCCGGTCAACGTCGCGGTGGGCACCACCACCACGCCTCCTCCTGCCGGCGGCGCGGTCCCTCCTGCCACCAGCACCATGACCATCAGCACGCAGGCGCCTTCGGGCAAACTCTCGCTGCTGACGCGTAACGACAAGGGACTGCTCTATGCGTTCCTGCTGCCCGGCCTCCTGGGACTCGCCGGACTCCGAACCGGACGGCGCGCTGGCGTTCGCTTCCTCGCCATGGCCTTGCTTATGGTCGGACTGGTAGGCGGAACCACCTCCTGCGCGCAGCGCTATAACTACCTGAACCACCCACCGGCGGCCTCACTCGGCACTCCCCTTGGCGTCAGCCCGCTCTTCATCGAAGCAATCTCCATCAACGGCTCTCAAGTGACGAAGCAGCAGATACCCTTCACGCTGACCGTGACCGCCGCAGCCCCCACGAAGTAGCGCCCATTACGCCTGCCCGATCAACGGCTGGCCCGATCAACGGCTAGGCCGATCAATCGTTAGGTTGGACGAGCCATCAGCCCAGCGGCAATCAACGACGCAGCGGCTTCCATCACCGCCGTCTCGTCGCCAAAGCCGCTGAGCCACTGGACATCCGGCTCACGCCGGAACCATGTGCCCTGCCGCTTCGCCAGGTTGCGATGCCCCTGCCGCGCCCGCGCCACCGCAGCGGTCAAGCTCAGCTCACCGGAGAGCACGGCCTTCGCCTGCCGATAGCCCAGCGTGTCGAAGAGCTTGAGCCCGGGACCGTACCGCCCCATAAGCCTCGCCGTCTCCTCCACCAGCCCATGCGCGAACATGGCCTCCGCGCGCGCATCGATACGGGCGTAGAGCAGGTGCCGCTCCGGCGCGAGTCCGATGCGCAGCACGCGAAAGCCCCGCAGCGGCTCTCCCCTTCGCTTCCACGCTTCCGTGATGGGTTCGCGCGCCGCTAACGTCACCTCGATAGCCCGCATGAGCTTGGGGGTGTCGTTGGCGTGGATGCGCGCGGCGGCCGCGGGATCGAGCCGCCGGAGCACCTCATGCAGCCAGCCACCGGCATGGCGCGCGGCAGGACGAGTGCCGTGACGAATTACAGAACGCCGCAGTCGCTCGCGGATCTCCTCGGAGCGCTGCGGGCCCGCGAAGAGCCCGTTGAGCAGCGCGCGAAGGTAGAGGCCTGTGCCCCCACAGACGATCGGCAGACGACCCCGCCCTGCAATATCGCCGATGACGGCACGGGCGTCACGGCTGTAGTCTCCGGCGGTGTGGGCGCACTCCGGTGACACGATGTCGATCAGATGGTGTGGCGCCTGCGCGCGTTCGGCGGGGCTCGGTTTGGCGGTGCCGATCTCGAAGTCGCGATAGACCGCGACGGAATCGCAACTGACCACTTCGCCGCCGAATCGTAGCGCAAGGGCTACAGAGAGCGCCGTCTTGCCGCTTCCGGTGGGCCCCAGGATCACCGGTAGCAGCGGTTCCTGCGCGTCTACCACACCCTCCACCATCCGGGCGGAAACACGTCGTGCGGATTGGCCCGCAAGAGGCACACGGCCAACACCACCGCCGCCAGGATGAGCAGGCCGGCGACTTGCCGCCGGAACAGCGTCCTTGCTCGCGCTGCCTTTGCCTCCGTTGGCGCGAGCGCAGTCGCGTTGCGCGAACGCGCGGGAATCGTCACCGCTGCTCGTCCGGATTGATGTTGTAGAGGAACGCGAAGCGCAGCGCCAGATACGGCCCCTTGAACTGCTTGGGCAGCGGAGGATAGGGCGATGCGCCGGTAATGCCGCCCCACGCCGCGCGATCCAGCGCTACATCTCCGGAAGGAAACCGCAGGATCATCTGCTTCACGCTGCCGTCCGGCAGGATCTTGAATTCGATGCCGACCTTGCCTTGCTTGCCGATGGGCGGCCGTACCGACTCCGGGATGAGCGGGTCCCACGAACGATAGGTTGCGGCGATGACCCGTTGCAGGTACGGACCGAAGTCAACTCCCAGCGTGTCACTGAGAATATCCACGCCGGTATTGAGGCCCGGATGGCGTGGCGTTACCCCCGCGCCGTAGTCGCCCGGAGCCGACTGGCCGCCGCGTGCCGCATCGCGCGCCGCCTGCCGGATCACATCGCCTGCGGTCTGACCGGTGTTGAAGTCGGGCTTGGTGGGCTGCGGCTTGGGCTCTTCCAGCTTCGCCGTCGGCTGCGGCGGCAAAGGTTGACTCGGCGGGCTCGGCCGCTGTGCCGACGGTTGAGCCTGCTGCTGCGGGCCGGACTGTGCCGCGGGCGCCTGTGAGCTTGGCGCGGCAGGCTGCGGCGGTGCGGGACGGCCGGCGCGCCGCATCGCCTGAAGTTGCTCCAGCGTCTTCTGATCCAGCGTCGGATGCTGCGATTGCGCCACCCGGTCCTTATCCGACATCGCCTGCGGCGTCTTCGGCTTCAGCCGTTTGAGCGCGTCCGGCGGCAGGTCGAGATAGGTAAGCTGCTGCGGCCGCGGTTTCTCGATCTCCGCCGGCATCATAACCCTGGGCTGGTGCAGCAGGTACTTCGGACCGAACAGGAGAAAGAGGAAGATCGCCACATGCGCGAGCAGCGAGATGTAAATGCCTTCGCGCAGCCGCGAACGCGAGCGCTCATCCTGCAACTTGTCGATAAGGTGCAGCAGCTCATCCGCTTCCATGTTTTCGTAGCGGGATGGCTTCTTGTTGAAGATGGGCTCAGGGGTGCGGCCCGGCGGAGTTGGTACTTCTGTAGTCGGCATGCGCTGGATGGTGGATACGTACGCGTACCACGGGCCTCGTGTGAAGCGCCCATCTCCGCACCCTTATTCTCTCATTGTTTGCAGTCAATAGCAGCCTTTAGCTTCCAGCTTCCAGCCCGATCCTTACGGTTCGCGATTCAGGGATTAGCTCCAAGAGCCATCCCAGCGCTTCGCCAGAAATCCGAGCCGGGAAAGCTGGAAGCTGGCGGCTGCCGTCCCACCCCTTACAATCACACCTATGGCCCGCGCCCCAGTCCGAGCCCTCGTCTTGACCGTCAGCGACTCCCGCTCCCGTGGCGAACGCCGGGATCTGTCCGGACCCGCAGTCGCGAGGATGCTCAAAGACTCCGGCTTCGAGGTGGCGGAACCGCTGCTGGTCGCCGACGATCAACCCGCGATCAAGGCTGCCCTGGTCGAACGATCGGCCGAATTTCCCCTGATCGTCACCACCGGAGGCACCGGGATCGCACCCCGTGACGTCACGCCCGAGGCGACCCGCGCCGTCTGTGAACGGGTGCTCGACGGCTTCGGCGAGCGGATGCGCAGCGCCGGCCGGGAGCAGACGTCCCTGGCCTCGCTCAGCCGGGCCGTGGCGGGCACGCGGGGACGCACGCTCATCGTCAACCTGCCGGGAAGTCCGCAAGGCGCGGTGGCCTCGCTTGCGGCGGTGCTGGATCTGATTCCGCATGCACTCAGCTTGTTGAGCGGGGCGGAGGCGCATCTCGAGCACGCAACGGGAAGCGATACGACTGGGACCGGCGAGGACCCCACCCGCCCGTGAAGCTGATCGGCAAGCTGCTGCTGAAGTACAAGGCATTGGTCCTGGGTCTGATGGGGCCGCTCGGCTTTTGGGGCATCGGGCTCATCTCCGCCGTGGACTCCGGCACCGTCCCCGTCCCCATGGACCTGATCCTGGCGACCTTTGTCTGGAACGACCGCAAGCACTTCTATCTCTACGTCATCATGGCGGCAGCCGGATCGGCCATCGGTGGCCTCATCCCCTACCTGCTCGGGCGCGCCGGCGGCGAGCTCTTCCTGTTGAAGCATGTGGACCGGGTCAAATACGACGCGCTGATGGTGCGCTTCGAAAAGCGGGAGTTCCTGGCCATGACCGTGCCCTCCATGCTGCCGCCCCCCACTCCCTGGAAGCTCTTTGCCTTCGGCGCGGGTGTCTTCGGTATGCCGGTGTGGCGCTTTATGCTGGCGGTGTTTCTCGGCCGCCTGGTGCGGTTTGGGGTGGAGGCGCTGCTGACCATCCGCTATGGCCCGGAGATCATCCATATCGCCTCAGACCTCTTCAAACAGCACCTGGTTGCGACCTTGGCGGTCTTAGCCCTGATACTCGCCTTGCTGTTGGCATGGCTGCTGCACCGGCGCCGCCGGGACCGGCGGATTGCCCGCGGATGACAACCCGCGGATGGCAACCTCCGGATGACAAGGAGCCGCGTGTCCCATCCTGGCACAGCATGAGCGTGTGGTCGCTAGCTGTGACGGAGATGCGCAGATTTCTCCCGAGAACTTGGCGTACCAATTCCCGGAACTCTCTACAATTGAATAGAGGCCGCTAGGGGAGAGATCCGGAAGCATGTGAAGAAACCGCCTACCCCTCATCTAAGTCCTTACCCTGGAGGAATTTAGCTGTAACTCCTTTGTTTGCAGGAATTTGCAGCGACATGGCACGGGCAACTCACACATATGCAAGGACTTACCGTCAAATACCGGTGGGGGAGGGGGGTACCCCGGAACGTGGCGAATGGCGACGTTAGGCAGCAGCCCGTGGAGATCCGGCGGCAGCGGCATGCTCCGCGTGGCGACGCAGCAGAGCGGACGCGCCAAAAGCTGTACCGGTAACCAGCAGTGTAGAGATCAGATCGTTGCGGTAGAACGGGAGCGCTGACAGATAGCACGCGCCCAGGCCGCCGAGGGTGTGGATATACATACCGGAGCCGACCCACACCGCGTAGTTGCTGACCGCGAAAAAAGACGTAGAGGCGAGCAATGAGCCGCCAACCACACGTCCTGCGGAGGCCCTGCCCTTGAGCAGCAGCGAACCCAGCACCAGCACGGCGGCGTACCACAGCCAGGTGGTCAGATAGCTCTCCACATGGAAGGCATAACCGTAGGCATAGACGGTGAGGAAGTAGTCGGTCGCCATCAGCGGCAGCAGCGCCCAGATCGCCTGCTTCATGGGGCGGCGCGCGCCGAAGAACAGCAGGGATCCACCGACCGCAGTGAAGTTGAACCACCCGGCGTGGGGCAGCAGGCGGGTGAATATGGCAAACAGGACGAGCAGGAAAGCGGACATTCGCACCTCGGAACTTGCGGGCCGGCGTGCGCCGGCGTCGGTTGAATCTCTATCTTAACCCCATCACCTATTCAGGCTGCCACACCAGCGTGTGATGGGATGAAAATAGCCGCGGCAATGTGCGGAGAGCCTCCTTGAGGCAAAGGTCAAGTATGCACTGCCTCTAGACCCGCAAGGTTGCGCCGAGCGCCTCAAGCGCCCGCACCAGGCGCGACGACCACGCCTGCAACTCTTCATCCTGGAGGGTGCGATCGGGCGCCTGGAAGGTGGCCGAGACCAACATGGAGTAGCGTCCGGGAGGCACGGCCTGCCCGGCGCGGAGTATCTCGGCCGGATGAAAGTGGACCAGTTCGGGGATCGCCAGATCGGTAATCGCCTCCGAGACCGATTGCCAGGACAGGCTGTTCGGGAGCAGGAGCGAGTAGTCGCGGCGCACCGGCTGGAATCGCGATAGCTCCCGCGCGGCCGGCCGCTCGAGCGCGTGCCGGTAGAGCCGGTCGAGATAGACCTCGGCTAGATAGATTGGCGGCTTCAGCCGGCGGCGCTCCGCCTCCTCCGGATGAAGCTGGCCGAAGAACGCAACGGTCTCGCCGTCGAGGACGCATCGCGCCCCGCGCCCCGGATGCAGCCACGACGGCAGCAGGCGCAACTCCGCGGGGAGAGCGTCGAAGTAGACGGTACGGCGTGCAAAACGCTCCATCAGAGCCTCGACCAAGCCCTTTACATCGTAGAAGTCGAAGGCGCGGGGCGGCTGGTGCGGGTTCTCTGTCAGACCTTTGCCGGTAGTGGCGAACACCAGCGACGGCCGCTCCTCTACGCGATCCGGTGAGCCGGAGAAGACGGTGCCCGTCTCGAAGAGCTGTGCGTCGAAGACGTTGCGATTGAGATTATGCGCCAGCATGGTGAGCATGCCGGGAAGCAGCGAGGGGCGCAGGATGCTGGCCTCTTCACTCAGAGGGTTCTCCATGCGCACTGCTGTGCCAGGCTGAGGGGCAAATGTATCCGCGTCTGTGACGGAACAAAAAGTGCTGGAGATTGCCTCGTGATAGCCGGACGCCAGGAATAGATTGCGTACTGTCGTCGCCTTGTCCGCGTGCGGAAGCGCGAGCACCGTCCCGGAAAAAGCTGGCAGCGTGTTGGCAAACCGGTCGTAGCCGTAGACGCGCGCGATCTCTTCGATGAGATCGATCTCCCCTTCGAGGTCGAGACGCCAACTGGGCAATATGACCGAGTAGCCGCCTGGCTCGGGGCTGGTGAGGGTGCAGCCGAGCGCGGTCAGCACGCCGGTACAGACCTGCTCGGAGATGCCCAGACCGTCTTCGGTAGCTCCGAGCAGGCGTTGCACCTCGCTCACATGAAGCGAGACCGGCGGCCGCTTGGCCGTCCGCGCCTCGGCTTCGGGAACGATGATGTCGGTAAACTCGCCGGCCACTTCTCCGCCGGCCGTGAGAATAAGCTGGGCTACGAGCGCCGAGCCTACCGGCGGCGCGTTGAAGTCAGTGCCGCGTTCGAAGCGATGCGAGGCATCGGAGTGGATGCCATGGCGGCGGCTCATGCGCCGTACGATCGCGGGATCAAACCAGGCCGCCTCGATGAGAATGTTCTTCGTCTCCGCCGTGATCATGGAGTCCCAGCCACCCATCACGCCGGCGAGACCGAGCGCTTTCTTCTCGTCGGCAACCACCAGGTCGTCTGAATCGAGCGTGCGCTCCACTCCGTCCAGCGTGCGAAGCTTCTCTCCTTTGCGCGCGCGCCGCACGATCAGCGCTCCTTCGACCTTGTCCAGATCGAATGCATGGGTTGGCTGGCCCATGGCCACCAGCACGTAGTTGCTGGCATCGACTGCATTTGAGATGAGCTTTTGGCCGAGCAGACCGAAGCGCTCGGCGACCGCACTGGTGGACGGCCGGATGGTGACGCCGCGGAGCACCCGCGCGGTAAAGCGGCCGCAGAACTCCGGCGCCTCGATACGAACGGGAAAGCCGCGAACGGGAAAGCCGGGTCCGGCGTTCGCAGGCGGCAGCGCGGTGCTCAACGGCGCAAGCGCGAGTTCATAGATCGCCGATGCTTCGCGGGCGACGCCATAGTGATTCATGGCATCGACGCGGTTGGTGGTGATGTCCATCTCGAACAACGAGCCGTTCTGCGAGCCCAGATCGAAGACGCCTTCGACGGCGATGCCACGCAAGGTGAGATCGTCGGCAAGCTGACGGTCGGAGACGGTCAGGCCGGGCAGGTATTCGCGGAGCCATTGGGTGAGAATCTTCATAAAGTCAGCGGTTAGCGGTAAGCAAGTCAGCGAGTCAGCAGCGGTTCAGGCTCGGATCGTCTTGAGCAGGCCATTGATGATGCGTGCGACCTCCTCGCTCATGAGAAGCGCCTGCTGGGCCTGCTCCCTGGGGGACGTAAGTCAAGGTGGCAGCCAGCTCAATCTGCGTCTGCAGCTCAAAGAGTGATCCGCGCGCCTGACCCAAAAATGCTGCGAAGCCCCGATCTGTTAAACGTCCGTGCCCCTCAGCAATATTGCTGGGGACCGAAACGGCCGATCTTCTGATCTGGCTGGTCAGCCCGAATCGCTCCTGCTGCGGCATGTCGTCGGTCAGGCGATAGGCTGCGCGGGCAAGGTCCATGCTTTTCTGCCATGCAATCAGGTCGCGGAAATGACGCGTGCGTGGTCCACGCTGACTTGCCGACTCGCTGTCCTGCTGACTCGCTGCGGTCATGCGAACTGCTCCAGGAAGCGCACGTCGCCGGAGTAGAACTGGCCGATATCGGCGACGCCGTACTTCATCATGGCGATGCGCTCAACGCCCATGCCGAAGGCGAAGCCGGAGATCCGGCTCGGATCGTATGCCGGCTGCCTCTCCGCCACAAAGCCGAAGACCGCGGGATGCACCATGCCGCAGCCGAGCAGCTCGATCCAGCCAGAGTGTTTGCATTTGCGGCAGCCTGTACCGCCGCAGAAGATGCAGGAGATCTGCACATCGGCGCTGGGTTCGGTGAAGGGAAAGAATGAGGGGAAGAAGCGCGTCTTCACGTTGGAGCCGAAGAAGGCTTTCATCGCGTGGTCGAGCGTGCCTTTCAGGTCCGAGAAGGTGATGTTGGTGTCCACGCAGAGGCCTTCGACCTGGTGGAAGATGGGCGAGTGGGTGGCGTCCGCGGCGTCGTTGCGGTGCACCTTTCCCGGGATGACCATGCGCAAAGGCGGCGGCTGCTGCTCCATGGTGCGGATCTGCACCGGCGAGGTGTGGGTGCGCATCAGCAGGCGATCGCGGAGCGGTTTACGTTCCTGCCCGGCCACGACCAGGGTGTCCTGGGTATCGCGCGCCGGGTGGTTGGGCGGGAAGTTAAGCGATTCGAAATTGTAGAAGTCGGTCTCGACCTCCGGTCCGGCGCCGACGGAGTAGCCCATGGCGGCGAAGACATCCACGATCTCCTGCATGGTCCTGAGGATTGGGTGCTCTGCGCCCAGATGTGGCCGGGTGCCCGGCAACGTGATGTCCAGCGCCTCTTCCTGGAAGGCGTTCTCGAAGACATGCTGGCGAGGACGCTCTGCTACGAGCAGGCTCTCGATACGTTCTTTGAGCTGGTTGAAGCGTTGACCGAGCGGCCGCCTGGCGTCAGGTGGGGCGGTCTTCAGCCAGGCATCGCTGATGGACCTGAGCCGGCCCTGTTTGCGGCCCAGCCAGGCAAGGCGGAACTGCTCGACCGCCTCGGGCGTATCGAGCGAAGCGGCGGAGGCTTCTACCTGCCGGGTAAGTGTGCCGAACGCCTGCTCCAGTTGCGCGTCACTGTAGCCGTCCAGGTGAGGAATCTGCTCTGCGTGCATGGTCTCTCATGAGGATACCCGAGAGTTGGATCCGTAGAGGAGGCGGCTCCTTGCGCTGGCCCTGCATGGGACTTGTATACTGGCGCGCGAAGATGCAGGAGGCGCAACCATGAGCTATCAAACGGTCACACCCTATCTGACAATGAGCGATGCGGCAGCGGCCATCGACTTCTACAAGCAGGCATTCGACGCGGAGGAGGTCAGCCGGCATATGGCTCCCGACGGGAAACGCCTGATGCACGTGCACATGCGGCTGCTGGGCTCCGATCTGATGTTCAGCGATGAATTCTCCGACAAGATGGGCGGCACCCCAAAAACACCGCAGGCGCTGGGCGGTTCCCCGGTGACGCTGCATCTGCAGGTGGAGGACGCGAACGCCATCTGGGACAAAGCGGTCGCGGCGGGCGCAACGATCACGATGCCGTTGAAAGACCAGTTCTGGGGCGATCGTTATGGCCAACTCAGGGATCCCTTCGGCCACAACTGGTCGGTGGGGCAGAAGATCAAGGATCTCAGCCGGGAAGAGGTTGAAGCGGGCGCGAAGGCCAACTTCTAGGCTCTGAGCGCACAAGAGGCACGGCCGGGGCCGTGCCTCTTGCGTGCAATGGGGTGGGGCTCAGGCGGCCTTGGCCCTGGCGACCGCGGCCTTTGCCGTCTCAGCAAGCGCGGTGAAGGCGGCTGCGTCGTGCACTGCGATATCGGCTAAGATCTTGCGGTCCAGCTCGACACCGGCCTTCTTCAGACCGTCGATAAAGCGTGAGTAGCTGGTGCCGTTCATCTTCGCGGCGGCAGAGATGCGCACAATCCACAGGGAGCGGAACTGGCGCTTCTTCTGGCGGCGGCCGATGTAGGCGAACTTGAGCCCGCGCTCGACGGCTTCCTGCGCTGCCTGATAGAGCTTGGATTTTGTGAGGAAGTAACCGCTTGCGCGCCTGAGGATCTTCTTGCGGCGGTCGCGGCGCTTGGTTCCACGTTTGACACGAGGCATGGGGTGGTTCTCCTTTGCGTGTTTCGTTTAGCGGCTGGAGGCAGGAGGCGCTCATGGCTGTGAAAGCCGCGCTTTTGACCTCTTCACTCGCTCTGCAATGCACCGATCACAGCGGATGTTCTTTTCCGCGGGGCTGAGGAACGCTCTACCTCATGCCCGAGCCTTGCTGGGCCGATCAGGCGTAGGGAATCATGCGGGACACCTTGGCATGGTCGGCGTCGGAGACCAGTACGCTCGCGCCTAGCTTGCGCTTGGTCTTCTTCAGCTTCGATGTAAGGATATGGCGCATCTTGGTCTGTCCGCGCTTGATTTTGCCGGTACCAGTCTTCTTGAAGCGCTTGGCTGCGCCTTTATGGGTTTTGAGTTTTGGCATGGGTTTCCTATCAACATTGTCGCTTGCGCAACATCGCCCAGTATACGGGAGATGGAGAGGGAACGCCACCCGGGCCTCAGGGACAGCAAAGCCCCACCCTAGCCTCACGAGAATAAGACGCCCGTGATCGAAACTTAGGAGTGGGCCTGCGTGGCGGGCTCGGGCTGGACAATTTCGGCGGCCGGCGGCTTGGGCGTGACGGGTTTGGGCTTGGCTGGCTCAGCTTTTTTGCCCGGGGCGAGGATGGCGTGCAGCGTGGTGCCTTCCATGCGCGGCATGAACTCGACGATGCCGGTGTCGCCCATATCCATGATGAGGCGATTGATGATGGCGTAGCCAAGTTCGCGATGGGCCATCTGGCGCCCCTTGAAACGAAGCGAGGCCTTGACCTTGTCGCCTTCGCTGAGGAAGCGCACGGCCTGATTCTTCTTGGTTTGGTAGTCGTGCTCGTCAACGGTGACGGAGAACTTCACTTCCTTGACGACGATGACCTTCTGTTTCTTGCGCGCCGCGCGGTCGCTCTTGTCCTTCTCGTAGAGAAACTTGCCGTAATCCTGAATGCGACAGACGGGCGGAACGGCGGTAGGCGAAACCTCGACCAGATCGAGACCGCGCTCACGCGCGATCTTGAGCGCCTCAAAGGGCTGCATGATGCCAAGCTGCTCGCCTTGATCGTCGATCACGCGAACCTCGCGTGCGCGGATGCGATCGTTGGTGCGAATGAATGATTTTGCTGAACGTTTATCGAGTGCTATGGGGATCCTCCAAAGTATGCGAAGACACAGCTCCGCTTTGACAGTATATCACTCGGCCGGTACTCGTCTTCAGGCCCCGAACGGGATCGCGCTGGGCGAACCACGCAGCGAGCCGTCCTTACACGATGTGATGTGCGCGCACAGCATCCGGTTCGCAGGAATGATCCAGTCAGGCTCATGCTCGAGCTCGATGGGCAGGAAGTTGTCACTGATAGCCCGGGTACTCCCGCGCTTGGCCTCCTCGGGCGGCGTTTTGAGCGTAATGACAGGGAGCGTCCGTCCTATGAAGACCGCCCGGTGAGCGCGCGCTTTGTTGGCGATGAGGGCCTGCAGGCGGGCCAGCCGCTCCTTCACCACACGGGAGGGGACGGGCGCCTGCCGGTGCAGGTCCCACCCTGGCGTGCCGGGCCGCGCGGAGAACGGAAACAGATGCAGATAGGTGAAGGGCAGACGCTCGATGAAACGGTAGCTCTCCTCGAAATGCGAATCTGTTTCGCCGGGGTAGCCGGCCATCACGTCGGCGCCGATGGCGGCATCCGGCATGGCCGCGCGGATGGCCAGGATCTTCTCTTCGTAATGCCAGGGGCGGTAGCGCCGGTGCATCGCGCGGAGAGTGCGGTCGCAGCCGGATTGCAGCGGCAGATGCGCGTGGCGGGCCAGCCGGGGTCCAGTGGGCGCGGCGTCCTCCATGGCGTAGGTGCGGTAGAGGTCGAGCAGGAGGGCAGACCAGTCCATGGGCTCGATCGAACTGAGGCGAAGACGGGGAAGCTGCGTCTGTTCGAGAATGGCGGCGATTAAGTGCTCGAAGGGCACGGCGGGATTCACATCGCGTCCCCAGCGGCCGAGATTGATGCCGGAGAGCACGAGTTCCTGCCCGCCGTCATCGACGAACTGATGCACGCGATCGAGCACGGAAGAAAGTGGGAGCGACCGGCTGTGGCCGCGGGTAGCGGGAATGATGCAGAAGGAGCAGCGATTGTCGCAGCCATCCTGCACCTTGAGATTGGGACGCGTGCCGGTACTGTCAAACCGCGGGCTGTGGGGCACGGGGCTGTGGAGCACGGGGCTGTGGAGCAGATCGGTTGCGGCAAGGTCGGCGTGCGCGAAGAGCGAATCGACCAGGACAGATGGGGCTTGCTCTCCGAGCAACGCGGCTATAGGAACAAAATCGGGCGAAACAAAGCCGGACGAAACAAGATCGGGCTGTCCAGTGCCGCCGGCTGATCCGAGACCGAGCGCGGTGACGGCGACCAGCGCCTTGTGGCTGTTGCCGATCACCGCACTGACGCCGGGGAGCGCGGCGACCCCCTGGGGCGCGCGCTGCGCGTAGCAGCCGGTCACCACCAGACGCGCGTGCGGATTGCTGCGCCGCACCCGCCGCAGGAAGGCGCGGGCGGTCTGCTCAGCCTGGGCGGTGACGCTGCAGGTATTCACGATGACCACATCGGCGTCGGTGGTGCCGCTCGCGGCTTCGCCCTGTGCAGCGTGAATGGCCGCAGCGATGGCATCTCCATCCGCGTGGTTGGCCCGGCAACCGAAGTTCTCTACGTGGTATCCTGCCACGTTGTTTAGTCTAGCGCCGTTGGCTCATCGAATCCTGTTGGCTAGTCCAGCAATGGGTTGAGCCCATCCCCGGCCATGTATGGATCCTGCTGAGCTTTGGCCCTTGCACCAACTTCTGCCGCTACACAAACTGCACGATTGGGAGCTTCCGCACAATGAAACGACGCATTCTATTGGTGGATGATGAACTCGCAATTCTTCTGACATTGAAGGCAATCCTCGAAATGCATGGCTTCGATGTGGAGACGGCCGCTTCCGCGCGGGAGGCGAAGTCCAAGCTGCGTAACGGGACCTATCACATGGTGATGACCGATATGCGCATGGAGAACGAGCGCTCAGGGCTGGAAGTGGTGCAGGCCGCGAAACAGGCGGAGTGCCAGCCGGCGATCGCCATGCTGACGGCGTTTCCGTTGGTTGGGGATGAGTGGCGGGATCAGGGCGCGGACGAGATGCTGGTGAAGCCGATGAACACGCGCGACCTGGTATTGCAGATCGAGGCGCTGTTGGTGTCGCATGAAGACAAGAAGCACAAGGCCGAGGCAGAGGCCGCCCGGCGTGCCTTGACCGGCAGCCTGACCGGCAGCTTGTCCGGCGGCCCGCGGACGGACGAGACTGCGGTCCGCGCAGCCGTGGAGAGCAAAGCCGCAGTCAAGCGGAAGCTGGCGACGGCGAAGTAACGCACCGGCGGCCGGGCAGGCGCGGTTCTGCCCGCTACGCCGTGATCGCGGCGGCCGGCGGTACTCGCTTGAGTTGGAAGCAGGAGCGGCATAAGACGGGCCGACCCTGGGTGGGCTTGAACGGCACCGTCGTATCCATTCCACAAGCGGAGCAGACGGTACGCGTTTCCGCCCGGACCGAGGAGCTGCCGGCAGCGCGTTTCTGCTTGCAGGGCTTGCAGCGTTTGGGATCGTTGGTGAAGTGCTTGTCGTGAAAGAAAAGTTGTTCGCCCGCCGTAAAGACGAACGGGCTCCCGCAGTCCATACACATCAGTGTCTTATCTGAGAACTCCATAACCTGTCCCTGGGGCCTCCTCCAGGAGGAAAGGCCACCGTTCCTTTGCGTGCTTGGTGGTGACGAAACCCGGGGCCGAGCCGCAAAAGAGGAAGCGGCAACAGACTGCAGAGGATGCAGCGGGGGATGGAGGGTATGGCTGACTCGCGATCCGGATGCGTGCCCGGGAAAGCGGTCCTGCGTTGGCGGTGCCGGAGATACGTGCGGGCCCTTCTCTTGCCGCCGAAGGGCCCACCGGTGATTCAGTCCTGCTCTTTGCGAGCCTTCTTACGATTCCGCTTGCGTGCCAATGCTTCTTTCACGCGCTTGCGTTCGCCGGGCTTGAGGTAGAAAGAGTGACGCTTCACCTCTTTGATGATGTCCTCTTGCTGTACCTTTCGCTTAAACCGGCGCAATGCATTTTCAAGCGGCTCGCCTTCCTGCACACGAACCTCTGCCAATGGAATGACACCTCCAAACTTCCCAATTGGGCCACTTCAGCTTACGCCAGATCGCCCAGTTCGCGACAAGTTTTTAAGGATTTCTTCATAAAAAGCATCCCGGCACTAGACTGGAAATGAGGGGTCAGATCACCCCAGAAATGCTCGTGAGGAGGGCCTTTTCTCGATGATTCGCTCCTATCTCGGCCATACCCCGGTGATACCGGCTTCCTGCTATGTCGATATTTCCGCCCAGGTGCTGGGGGAGGTCACGCTCGGCGAGCATGCGAGCGTGTGGATGAACGCGGTGCTGCGCGGCGATGTGCATTCCATCCGGCTGGGCGCGAACTCGAACGTGCAGGACTGCGCCGTGCTGCACGGCATGCGCTACAAACATCCGGTGATCGTGGGCGACTGGGTGACGATCGGCCATAACGCGACGGTGCATGGCTGCGTGATCGAAGATGCGTGCCTGATCGGGATGGGCGCGGTGATCCTGAACAACGCAAGAGTGGGCGCGGGCTCCATCATCGCCGCGGGTGCGCTCGTGCCCGAGAACGCGATTGTGCCGCCGAATACGTTGTGGGCGGGCGTGCCGGCCAAGCAGCGGCGCGAGCTGGATGAGCAGGACCGCGAGGCGATCCTACGCTATGCGAAGAATTATCTGGATTACACGAAGACCTATCTGAAGGAGCGGGAGAACTGGAAGTAGCGACGCGTTGATTGTCGGGCGCGGTCGTGATCGACAGAGCAAGAGCTCCAGTCTGATTCGCGCCATCCCACCCTTCGCTAACCCACCCCAGCACGCAAAGCCCACGTGCCGGGGACCCCGGACGCTCAGAATGGGGCACCCATGACTGTTAGCTCCGGAAGAATGGGACCTGAGCCGTACGGGTCAGCAGTTGGTGCGCGTGAAAACGGCGGCACCCGCCGTCATGGAATCTTTTGTAACGAGAGCTCCTTGCCGCCCGGACCCTGGATGGGAATGCCTTGCGCGTCGAGCTGCACTAACCGGTCTTGCCGCGGAGCGAAGTCGCTGACTCCGCCACCGCCGCCCGGGGTGAGGCGGTAGACGGTGGCATTCGCGTCTGCGGGGCTGCCGCGCAGCACTTGCCACGTACCCGTCTCGATAAACGTGGGATTGCCCGCAGGCGCGCCCATGTAGGTTTGTCTAAGGACGTATGCGGTGCCGGTGAGCTGGGACGCGCTCTTTGCGTAGAGCAGAAGCTGTTGGCGGATGCCGCTGCAGTCCGCGCATGGAAGCTGGCCTTGATAGCTCCCGATCAGGACTGGGTTCTCAGAAGCGAGAGCCTGCGCGGGCGACTCATTCCCGGGCGGGATCGGATCGGGCGGGATCGGATCGGGTAAGACAGTGGCGTGAATGGTGTAGGTCCTGGCCGGGGGAACGCCGGGTTCGAAGCTGCGGTTGTAGGTGAGCAGCAGATCGGAGCTGCCGCTTTCGACGGCCTGCCAGGTAAAGCTGCGTACTCCGATGGACCCGATGCGACCATCCAGCACGCGACGACTGCTGCCCATCTGTTCGAGCACCGGATGATCGTTCTTCTGTGTGTGCCAGGAGAAGCCGGTGGATGGCTGCTCCGGCAGTTCCAGTTGCAAGCGATCTCCCATATGCACGGCGACGCGTACGTCCGGTCCCTCCGCGGCCTCAAGTTTGACCGTGATGGCGCACGCCGCGATGGGTGCGACAGAGACGGCCACTAGCATCCACAGTGCTGGCAACGCTGCATGGAATCGCCGGCGCGCAAAACGAAACTGTAAGGGGAGCATAGAAACCTCCGTTGGCGTGCACGGCAAGCGGGCCGCGCCGGACCCTCCAAACTATAGCGCCGCCACGATGCTTCGAGACAGTTCCTTCGATACACTTCAGGGAGCGCCATTACTGGAGGCGATTTCCCTGGGCATGAGCCAAGCTATCAAAGCGGTGCGCGGCACGCGCGATCTGTTGCCACCGCAGACCGAGTTGTGGAATCGCATCGAGGCGACGACGCGGCGCGTGTTCGCGCGCTACAACTTCGGCGAGATACGGACACCGGTCTTCGAGGACACACAGTTGTTCGCGCGTGGAGTGGGCGAGGAGACGGATATCGTCTCCAAGGAGATGTACACCGGGGAGGACCGGGCGCGTGCGCAGTCGGAGAAGGCGCAGTCGCTCACGC
>JBPCNO010000074.1:0-5286 GCA_051001135.1 Acidobacteriaceae bacterium | reverse complement strand
TCGGAGAGCAGCATGGACTTGCGCTCCGCGCCCATCATGACCTTGTCCTTGGCCAGCTCGAAATCGTACATGTGCACGGCCTTGCGATTGGACCGGGCAGCGGTCAGCGCAGCTTCGTTCACCATGTTGGCCAGGTCTGCGCCGGAGAAGCCCGGCGTCCCGCGCGCCAGTACGCGAAGATCGACGTCATCGGAGACCGGCACCTTCTTCGAGTGAACGCGCAGCACTTCCTCGCGGCCACGGACATCCGGACGGCCCACGATCACGCGGCGATCGAAGCGGCCCGGCCGCAGCAGCGCCGGGTCGAGCACGTCCGGCCGGTTGGTCGCGGCAATCAGGATCACGCCATCGTTCGATTCGAAGCCGTCCATCTCCACCAGCAACTGATTCAGCGTCTGCTCACGCTCATCGTGGCCGCCGCCCAGACCGGCGCCACGGTGCCGTCCGACCGCGTCGATTTCGTCGATGAAGATAATGCATGGAGCATTCTTCTTGCCCTGCTCGAACAGATCGCGGACACGGCTTGCGCCCACACCGACGAACATCTCGACGAAGTCCGAACCGGAGATGGAGAAGAACGGAACGTTCGCCTCGCCCGCCACCGCGCGGGCCAGCAGCGTCTTGCCGGTGCCCGGAGGTCCGACCAGCAGCACGCCCTTGGGAATGCGTCCACCCAGCTTCTGGAACTTCTGCGCCTCGCGCAGGAATTCGATGATCTCTTTGAGCTCTTCCTTGGCCTCATCCACGCCGGCAACGTCCTTAAACGACACCTTCTTCTGCTGCATGGAGAGCAGGCGCGCCCGGCTCTTGCCGAACGAGAGCGCCTTGTTGCCGCCGCTCTGCATCTGCCGCAGCATGAAGAACCACAGCGCCCCGATGATGATGATGGGCGAGAAATTCAGCAGAATCGGCAGCCAGGAGCTGCCCTGCGTATCCTTCACCGTGATCGAGACCTTGTTGTCCTGCAGGGTCTTGAACATGTCCGGGTAGTTCGCCGGAACGGTGGTGTGGAAGGCTTCCTTGTTATTGCGGAAGTGGCCCTGCACTGCGTTATTGTTGATGGTCACATCGCTCACCAATCCCTGGTGGGCGTCATCCATAAAGGTGGAGAAGGAAATCTCCTGGTCATGTCCACTGCCCGTGCTCTTCTGGACGATCTGCCATAGCAGCACCAGACACGCGAGAATGAACACCCAGAAGATGATGGATTTGACCGTCGAATTCACGAAAACCCTCTTTTCTCTTGCGCCAACCGCAGCGCGCCGGCCAATTGCATTTCGCCGGCCAACTGCCTTTCCCGGGAAGAGACACTTCACCACCCTCTTCCCTAGGGAATCAGGGGATCTCGCCTGCTTCTCTCTCGATTAGACGTGCAAAGCCGACCAAAGGTGCTTGAGCTTACGCATACGCCTTGGATGCCAGGCGCGGCACAGGCCGGCTACCCACCAACAGTCAACGCACTCAGATTCTACTCCGATGCCGTGGCCCTGAGCACCAGGAAAGCAAGGAATTGCTCGTTGCGCCGGTTACCGGCAGGTAGTGGCACAGATCACTCGTCGGTCCATGATCGCTCCTCCACTGATCGCTCCTCCACTCTCAAGTCGAACACCCTCAAATCGAGCACTCTCAAGTCCAGGCCGGGCGTCGATTCCACCTCCACACCCTGCATCCACAGCACATTACCCGCCAACGTCGCGTCACCTTCCACCGCCACTACGGGCCAGCTCTCCCGCTCCGGTCCGATCACCTTCAACCGCGCCAGAACCTGCTTTACCTTCTTGGGGCCGCGGCTGTGGCGCAGCGTCACCCGGTCCCCCGGACGCCATGCGCGCAGGGTCAGCGCGCCTCCGCGCCACTCTCCGCCGGCAACGCCTTGCTCTTCCGTGATCACCCGCAGGCCGAAGGCCAACCCCTCCACGCTTCCAGGCGTTGGGATGGGGTACTCCTCCATTACCCTGCCGGAGCCCTTAACAGATGCCCGGGAGAACCGCAGCTCTCGCGGCGTGCGCTCCGCCATCCAATCCAACGGCAGCGATAGGTTTCGCTTGCCGCTCGCCCTGGCTCGGTCTCCCCCAGGCTGCTCTGCCGGCCCGGCCAGCTCCAGCAGACGTTCGATGGCATCGAAGCCCAGCGTCAGGCCCGGTGGCGGCCCCAGCCGCTGTCCCGTCGCTCGCAGCACACGCCGGCGTATCGCCGGATGCAACCCACGCAGCCGCTCCACCTCGATCGACAGCGCAGCGTCTTCCGGCCGAGTGCTGGTCGCGCGCCCCCCACCCCGCACCGGCTTCCCCGGCAGCAGCAACTGCGGCAGCATCCGTCCCAGCTCTCCGGCCCACCATGCCTCCTCATCCCGCGCCACCGCGGCCATCCGCGCCAGTTGTCCATCGATCTGCGGATTGTAGGTCCGCAGCAGCGGCAGTAATTGGTGCCGGACCCGGTTCCGTGTAAACGCCGGATCGCGATTGGAGCTGTCCTCGCGCCACACCTGTCCCCGTGCCGTCAGGTACGCGTCGATCTCTGCGCGGGAGACACGCAGCAGCGGCCTCACGATCGCCCCGCGAGCGCAGCGCACCACCGGATGCACGCCGCCCAGCCCCTCCGTCCAGGCGCCGCGCAGCAGCTTCATCAGCACCGTCTCCGCCTGGTCATCCAGCGTGTGCGCCGTGGCCACCGTATCCAGTCCTCCGGCGGTCAGTTCCTGCTCAAAGAAGCCATAGCGCACCTTCCGGGCCGCCTCTTCCAGCGTCTCCCTCTGCTGCGCCGCGCGCGCTTTCGCGCTTCCGCGGAAGACCAGCCAGGGCAGCTCAAGCGCGGCGCTGAGCTGCTCGACGAAGGCCGCGTCCTCGTCCGCCTCGCTCCCGCGGATGCCATGGTGGACGTGCAGCACCGACAGCACCAGCCCCATCTCACCACGTAGCTCATGGAGAGTGCGCAGCAATGCCACCGAATCGCCGCCGCCCGAGACCGCGACACCGACCCGTTGTCCTGGCTTGAACAACTCCCTTGTGATAGCAAGCGTCGCGCTCACTCCACCATAGTATGGGCCGGAGCATGTCTCTTGTTGCCTCGGTGCTTGTTGCCTCGGTGCTTGCTGCCTCGGTGCATGCCGCCTCGGTGCATGCCGCGTGGGGAAGGAGCGGCTGCAGGCAGGCGGGTCTATACTTTCAGCCATGCCCGTTGCTCAAACCACGATCCGTGCCGCCACCCCCGCCGACGTCGATATCATCACCCACCACCGCCGCAGGATGTTCGTCGATGCCGGCCGCGCGGACAATCGGGTGCTGGATTTGATGGCGGAGCAGTTCCGGCCCTGGCTCGCCTCCATGCTTACCGAAGGCAAGTACATGGGCTGGCTCGCCCTGCAGGAAGACCAGGTCATCGGGGGCGCCGGCCTGCTGCTGCTTGACTGGCCGCCGCATCCCCTCGACCCGACCTCGGCCCATCGTGGCTACCTGCTCAATGTCTACGTGGAGCCGGAGCACCGCCGCAAACGCCTTGCCAGCCAGCTCATCGAGCTCGCTCTGGCCGAAGCCCGCCGCCGCAAGATCCGCGTCATCTCGCTTCACTCCACCGACGCCGCCCGGCCGCTCTATGAGAGCAACGGCTTCCGCCAGACCAACGAGATGTTTTACGTCGAGCAGGTCGAAGGCTAGCGCCGAGCACGCGAAGCCTTAACGCGCCGCGCGGGAAGTTTGACCCGGCGTGATTCCACCCCTTCGACTGCTTCCCTGTATACTCCAGCTTTTATGCGTGTTTTCGTCATACTTCCCGCAGCCGGCCTGGGCACGCGTATGGCTCCCGGCCAGCCGGCGCAGTCAGCACCCAAGCAGTTCCTTACCCTGGCCGGCGTGCCCATCCTGGTGCACAGCCTGCGCGCCTTCGCCGCGGTGCCGGAGGTCAGCGCCATCATCGTGGCTGTGCGCGCCTCGGAGATGGAGCGGGTCGAGTCCCAGGTGCGTGACCATGCTCTCACCGGCCGTGTCACGGTGGTTGAAGGCGGCGACACGCGTCAGGAATCCGTCAGCCGGGCGCTCGCCGCCGTCTCCGCCGCCGATGACGATATCGTGCTGGTCCACGACGCCGTCCGTCCCCTTATCGACGCCGACACCATCGCGCGCACCATCGAAGCCGTGCGCGAAAGCGGCGCCGCCATCGTGGCGCTGCCCGCCATCGACACCATCAAGCAGGTG
This sequence comes from Acidobacteriaceae bacterium, assembly GCA_051001135.1. Lineage (GTDB taxonomy): Bacteria > Acidobacteriota > Terriglobia > Terriglobales > Acidobacteriaceae > CAWHMN01. The sequence goes on along the minus strand of JBPCNO010000074.1, from coordinate 1,096 downwards.
GAGCGTACCGCGCACGGCGCCATCGTCCGCACCACCATTCCGCGGGAGTACATCGTGCAGGCGCAGACGCCCCAGGGCTTCCGCTGGAGCCTGCTCCGCCGCGCCTTTGCCGAAGCGGAGGCCGATGGCTTCTGCGGCACTGACGAGGCCAGCATCGCCGAACGCGCCGGATGCGAGATCGTCGTCGTGCCCGGCTCCCCCGCGAACCTCAAGATCACCCAGCCCGGCGACCTCGAACTCGCCGAGTTCTATCTCGCACGACGGCAACAGCGAGCGTCCGTATCCTGAGGACGCCGACCGCGGGCGAGTGGAAAGAAAGGCTCAGAATATGGACATACGCATCGGCTACGGTTGGGACTCTCACGCCTTCAAAGCAGGCGTGCCGCTGCGCATCGGCGGTATCAACATCCCGCATCCGGAGGGTCTGGCCGGCCACTCCGACGGAGACGTGCTGCTGCATGCCATCACCGATGCGCTGCTCGGCGCCGTCGCCGCGGGCGATATCGGCACCTTCTTCCCGCCGGGCGATCCGCGCTGGAAGGATGCCGAGTCGACCATCTTTCTCAACCTCGCGCTCGAAGAGATCCAGCACGCGGGCTACAAGATCGTGAACATCGACACCACGCTGGTGATGGCCGCACCCAAGATCTCGCCCATCGCCGGCGACATCCGCGAACGGCTGGCCGATCTGCTCGACCTCAATCCCAACGCCGTCAGCATCAAGGCCAAGACCCCCGAAGGCCTCGCGCTGGACCACGTCGCGCAGGCGCATGCCACGGTGCTGCTCGAAAAGGTCGAAGATCCACAGGATGTCCAGAGCATGAGCGCCGTCATCGAGAACCAGCGCCATCTGGAAGATGTGGTGCGTGACCTGCTCGCCGAAGTACACGGGGGCGCCGCCACCTCCTCGGTGCGCGCGCCGATGAAGGTCCGGATCTTCGACACGGAAGACATCACGTAGTATTCGGAGCGGGAGTTCGCATTTTTTGTCAGGAGTCTGCTGATGAGCGAAACAGTTGAAGCAGCAGATTCCTTGACTCGCGACTCGCGATCAAAGCTGCTCACCGTCGTCGGTCTTGTCATAGCGTTTGCATGG
>JBPCNO010000073.1:0-14123 GCA_051001135.1 Acidobacteriaceae bacterium | reverse complement strand
GAATAAGACAGTGCGACGCCTCGCCTTATTTTTCGTACTGTTGGCCCTGGCCACCTGCATCCCGCGCACACTTGCGCAGGGCTGCAGCGCCTGTCGCGACACCACCGCCGGCAGTGCGCCCCAGGTCCGCGCTGGCCTCCGCAGAGCCATTCCTGTGCTCGCTGTGCCGGCTCTCGGCATCTTTATTGGTACGCTGGTGCTGGCGCGCAGGAGTGGTCCGCGCCGGTAGAACGTTACAACACGCCCGCGCTGCCGGCCCAACTCGCGATATACATCTTCAGGAATTCACTGAATTGCTTCGCCTCTTCCGGCAACTTCCGCGCCCGGCTGCTGATTTGATAGAAATCGAAGCTTACGACTGGATCGATCAGCTCGCTCATCGTTACTTTTCGAGTGCGGCAAGCCAGAAGACCGAAGGAGGGAATGACAGCAATCCCTTGCTCCGCCTCCACGAGAGCAATCTGCGTCTCGAGCAGATTCACGGTTTGCCCGCGCATGTACGTGGTTCCGGATTGGTCGAGTTGACGATCTATAAGCAGCTGGTGGGGATAGTTCTTCGTCAGGGAGATCAATGTCTGCCCACGTAAAGCCGTCCATCTGGTAGAAGTGAGGGTGACTCCAGCGCCCTGATCCGGACGAATGACCATCAGCGCGAAGCGAAAGAACGGAGTGCGCCGCAGGCCTGGAAAGCTCTTGAAGATGCCCACACCAAAATCGAGCCTTCCCGCTTCCACTCTGCGCTCGATCCCCCCCAGGCCTCCGTCGAATAATCGAAACCGCAGGTCAGGGCGGCGCTCACGAAATTGCCGGATGGCATAGGGTAGAACATTTGCTGCGAGCCACGGGGTGGTGCCGATCGAAATCCACTCTTCCGTTCGTTTCGCCGTTTTGCCGATCCGCGATATTGCGACATCGAGAGAACTCAAGCCAGGCCCTGTAGCTAATAGAAGCTCACTGCCATAGGCCGTCAATGTGACCTGGCGGGTTGTGCGGTCAAAGAGCCGGAATCCGAGTTGACGCTCCAACTCTCGTATCAGAACGCTTAGGCCCGAAGGTGTGATAAACAGAGCCTCTGCGGCGCGCGCAAAGCTGCGGTGGTGCGCAACAAGATGAAACGCTCGCAGTTGTCGCGATGAAAATTCCATTGCTGACCGCTTGTCAATAACTCTTGACTATTCACAACTTGTTGTTCATAGTATTTCGCCGTACAACGCTCATCAAGAGCCTTGGCTGGGTATGAATCTGGCCCGGAGCTCAACATCAGCAGAGAGGTTTACACATATGACAACCGAAGCGAACAACATCCTGCTCATCCACGGGGGATTTGTGGACGGCTCAGGGTGGCAGCAGGTCTACAACCGGCTGAAGAAGAAGGGCTATCGGGTAACGGTGGTCCAAAACCCCACACTTTCCCTCAAGGATGACGTCGCCGTCACGAAGAGGGCCATCGCTGCGCAAGACGGCCCCGTCGTCCTCGTCGGCCACTCGTATGGGGGCGCCGTAGTTACGGAAGCGGGCACAGACGCAAAGGTGGCTGCGCTTGTCTACATCGCTGCGTTTGCTCCAGACAGGAGCGAGTCTGTCGAATCGTTGATCAAAAGTGCTCCACCGGGCGCACCGGCGCCTCCGATCCTGCCGCCGCAAGATGGGTTTCTCTTCCTCGATTCCTCGAAATTCCCGGCGTCGTTCGCGGCTGACGTAGAACCTGGATTCGCTGCTTTCATGGCCGATTCTCAGGTCCCGTGGGGCTTGCAGGCCTTGCAGGGACAAATCACTGAGGCTGCGTGGAGGTCAAAGCCAAGTTGGTACCTCGTCTCAACGGAAGACAAGATGATTCCGCCGGATGCCCAGCGGGCAATGTCGAAGCGCGCTGGATCAAAGGTGGTCGAGGTTCAGGGTAGCCATGCAGTGTATGTCTCCAAGCCGGAAGAAGTTGCTGCGTTGATCGAACAGGCGGCTCGTTCGGCCTCGACGGCGGGATAGCCGGCCCCCTGTCCAACGGCAGGCCGGCCCAAACTGGCCTTGGCTTCGCCCGGTTGGACAACGTTAAATGAGCAGGCACCTGACACCCGAACTCTGGTTCTTCGGAAGCCGTTGAATCTGGCATGACGGTGCCTGCTTCAACGTAACGGACACGCCTGCTTCGTTGCGGTCCGGCGAGGATAGTCTTTCGCGCGACCCGACTGATGAGCGACTAGACTCGTAGCTTTCTCAGCGACGCTCGAGAAGGGCACGGTCCCACTTGGCGAGGTTCGCGGCCGCCTCGTAGGAACTCTGCAAGAAATCCATGAGCGCTTCGTCCGGAGAGGCTTCCGCCCGCAGATCGTCATACTTCAGAACGAACTCGCCCAGCTGCGTGTTGTAATTTGCCGCCGCGGGTCGAACCTGCTGTGATTCGAGCCCTGCGGGCGCCGGCGCCGCGTAGCAATAGAAGGCGGCGCTGCCAAATCCGCCGTTGCCCGGCCAGAATCCCGCGCTGATCACCTCCTGCGAGTACGCCTCCCGCGTGATGGCGTCGGCATCCTTGCGTGGAGGCGCCGGGCGGCCGGAGAAGCGGGTGACCGCCAGAGCGAAGCTCCCCCAAAATAAGTGCACCGGGCTGATCTTCCCCACGAAGCGCGAGGAAAAGCGCTGAAACAGCTCCTCTGCATGCGCCAGAATGCGCCAGAAGCGATGGGCATACTCCGGGTCGTAGGCGCCGTGCTGTGTGTCCTCGGCGAACGGAATCGGATTGGCGATCTCGACCGGTACCGGATGGATATGGACGGAGATCCCCAGAGCCGAGAGGCAGCTTTGGAACTCCCGATAAAAGGCAGCGACCGATTGTGCGCGGAGCGGCACGGACAGCATCGCCCCGGTGCTGAGCCGGAACCTGAGATCGTGGCTCACAAAGTCGAACTCGATCTCCAGCAACTCACCCTCGTAGGGCATGGCGGAGGTGGCGAGCCCGCGCGCGCTCACATAGAGCGTCGTATTCCACCACTGGGCCTGCAACGGAGCGAGCGCCAGGCGCGTCTTGCCAACGATCTGCGTCCACATGTGCAGCGTGGCGGCAGTCTGCTCCCACGCATTCCACGAAAGCTCCGGCCAAGGTACTTGATCCGATCCGCTAAAGGTCATGACGTCTCCTGACGGCTAAGGCCGCGCTCCCCAGCTTACCTCCGAACGCGCGACTACCGTGTGACTCACTTCGTCTCGTCCAACATGACCGGGATGCCCGTTTCTCCTAGTGCGCGTCTTCGCTGAAGGTGTCTTTCACCTCTACCTGGTACTCCTTCGCCTCCGGATCGGCGATCTTATACATCTTGCCGTCGGCGTGTTTTCCTTCGATGGTCAAAATCACGTAGTTGAAGACCGGAAAGGCGGTATCGCGGTACTTGTCGTCGGGGCCGCGCAGCAGCACGGGATAGGGGGCCGCGCCGCCTCCTCCGGTGATGATATGCGTGATGCCGTTCATCTCGAACCGCTCATAGTTGTGGATGTGGCCGTTGACCACGATGAACTTCTGCGGCGCCACTGCGGCGCGAGCCTCCAGGTACCGGCGGAGGACCACCGCCTCCGGGCTGGGAATGTTGGCGATGAACTCGCTCTGCACATCCGCGATCAGCGGTATATGCAGCATGATGAAAACGAAGTCAGCGCTGGGCGGAGTGTGGTCGATTTGACCCCGGATCCAGTCCGCCTGCGCGCCCCTTGGCCACATCGGCTGTGACGAATCCAGATTGATCAGGAACACGTTGCCCATCAGCACGGAGTAGAACGGATGCCCCCCCACCTGCGGGAAATTTGCGTAGTAGTTCTTCAACCCGGTGGTGGCGTGGGGGATCAGTTCGTGGTTGCCGATGGTCGGATAGACGCGCAACTTGTCTGTCCACCAGGACTGGGCCTCCCGGCGAAACACCGCCCAGTCCGCCGGATTGCTGCCTCTGAACGGTACATCCCCGGTCATGAAGACGGCGTCGGGATGCTCTTCCGCCACCTTGGCCGCCAGCCACTGCCGCGCGCGCGGCGAGGTGTCGCTGGTGTTGAACGGGTTGGTAAAACGCATGTCTCCGTAGACGAGAATACGCATCGGCTGATCGGGCTTTAGGTCCGGAACGATGAACGTTGGCCGCACCGGATCGATCGGCTTACTCGGGGTCTGCCCGGTCAGCGGCAGCGCACAGGCTGAGAGAAGGCCGAGCAGGCATAGGGTGGTTATCCGGCGCATTCCGCTGGGCGAGGTTCGGCGAGAAATCCTGGAAATGATTGCCGTGATTGCGGAGATTACCGAGCCGACCGCCTGGGCCTCGCGTGGTCTTCTGCTAGACAGAAGCGCCTCCTGCGAGGCGCATGAGCCGAGGAGCACACTCCGGCTGCGAGCCAGCCTGCCCGGCGCCGCCTCCGACGAAGTGCACGATCTCGAAGCGGTCACCTTCTGCCACCGGCGTCACATTCCACTCCGGCCGGCGGATGATGGCCCCGTTCTGCTCCACTGCGATGCGGTCTCCCTTGAGGGCAAGCGCCTCAATGAGGTCGTGGACGTTCGCGCCTGCAACCAGTTCCGTCAATACGCGGTCTTGGCCGTTGATAGTCACCTGCATATCGGCAGAGTAACAGCCCGGCCGTTCCCGTGAGCCGCCCGCGCTCCCCTCACGACTCAACCCCACAGGCGGGCGATTACCCGCTTGCAGCGCACCGACAAGCTCGGCGCGAGTGGGCAATCGTAGTACACCTGCCGGTTGGCAGCCATCAGGATCTGGATCGCTTCCACCTGCGGATCATGGGCATGGATAGCGGCGAGCCGGCCTGCATGCAACGCATACTCGTCCGCCAGATACTCGATCGCATGTCCCAGCGCCTCGAGCGCCATGCCGCTGATGGGTGAGATCTGCCGCCGAGCCGCTCGCACGCCAGAGGCGGGCGCCGCGGCAAGGGCCGGTGGCGCTGGTGCGGCGACCGAAGAGGCCGATACGAAGCCGGCATTCTCGGCAACCGGAGCGGCTGCCGGCGCCGGGGGCATTGGGTCCGGGGGAAGTTGGGTGGGGGGAAGTTGGGCCGGGGAAAGATAAGCGGGAACAGAGGCGCGAGCCTGGGCCGGGTAAATGGGGGAAGGCAGTGGAGATGTAGCCATGATTTCCTCTCAAGGCAGCAGATGAATACAACAAATGAGGACAGCAAGTGAGTGAAGCAACGTCTGCGTTCACTATCGCTGAGCGCGGACGGCTTTTGGCAATTTATTTCCGCTTTTTGTTCGCCCCTTGCCGTTTTGGATCAGCCCGGTCCATTTTGGTTCGGACCACGGCGAGGGTACCCCTTCCCCGCTCAAGTCGCGCGCGCGCCGGTCGATGGGGCAGAGCCATCCAATTCCCTCAACCGCCAAGCGGAAATCTCATAGAGCCCGCGCCAGATCAGGCCCCGGGCACGATTTCATTTTCAGCGCATCGCTGCCGGAACGCTGCCTCGCTTGACGCGCCTCTGTTGAAAACTTAGTCTCAGGGAAGACGCCGCGCGGTTGAGTACGGTCGGTCTTCAGGACGCGATGCACACTCCAAACTACTTCTGGAACTACCTCCCGCTGCTCATCCACATCTTGATCGTGCTGGGCATGGGCGTAGCCATGGTCACCGGCTCGTTCTTTATTGGCAGGCATCGCCGCACCAGCGCCAAGCTGGCGGCCTATGAATGCGGCATCATCGCCGAGGGCGACGCCCGGGGCCGCTTCTCCGTCCGCTTCTACATGGTCGCGATGCTCTTTATTCTGTTTGACGTGGAAGTGGTCTTTATGCTGCCCTGGGCGGTCATTTATCGGCAACTACCGGCCATCACCGGCTCCCGCATGTTCGGTTTCTGGGAGATGCTGGTCTACCTCGGCTTCGTCTTCGTGGGCTTCTTCTACATCGTGAACAAGGGTGTGCTCAACTGGGCCGCGGAAACCAGCGCCTCCCATAATGGCAGCGCCCAAAGGGCCATCCCGGAAAAGAGCGCGCGCTAGCCATGCTCGATATGTCGCTCTATGACAAGGACGCCGTGCTCCAGGCCCATGCCTCGAACCCTGCCATCCAGGCGCTCGAAACCGGCCTCGCCGGCGCCATCGTCAACGCCAAGTTCGATCGCGACGAGTTGACGCTGGTGATCGACCGCCTGCTGATCCGTGAGGCGGCGGCGGTGGTGCAGGGCGCCGGCTATAACTTTCTCGAGGACGTGACGTGCGTGGACTACCTCCCGCTCGAGCCGCGCTTCCAGGTGACCTATCACATCCTCTCGCTCAGCCTGAAGGCGCGCATCCGCCTGGCCGCCATGGTCCACAGCGCCGACCAGGAGATCGCCAGCATCACACCCGTCTGGCCTTCTGCAAACTTTTATGAGCGGGAGGTCTTTGACCTCTTCGGTATTCGCTTCGGTGGGCATCCCTACATGCGCCGCATCATGATGCCCGACGAGTGGGAGGGGTTCCCCTTGCGCAAGGACTACCCCGTGGAGGGCTACCGCTGATGCCGCCGACCCTGCCCAGCAACCGCAACATGCCCGATGCGGCGAGCTTCACCATCGATCCGATCCTCGAACCCCGGGTTGCCGAGGGTTCCGGCGACCGCACCATGGTCCTCAACATGGGACCGCAGCATCCCTCCACCCACGGCGTGCTGCGCCTGGTGCTGGAGATTGACGGCGAGACGGTGCTGCGGGTAGTGCCGGATATCGGCTTTCTGCATACCGGCATCGAGAAGACCTGCGAGGCCAAGTTCTATCAGCAGGTCGTCCCCCTGACCGACCGGATCGATTATCTGTGTCCGCTGACCAACAATCTCTGCTACTGCCTGGCAGTCGAAAAGCTGCTGCAGTTGGAGATCCCGGAGCGCGCGCAGTATCTGCGTGTGCTGCTCAACGAGCTCACCCGTCTGCAGTCCCACCTAGTGTGGCTGGGCACGCACGCCATGGACATCGGCGCGCTGACCGTCTTCCTCTACTGCTTCCGCGAACGCGAAGAGCTGCTCAAGATCTTCGAGCATGTCTCCGGCCAGCGCATGATGACCTCCTACTTCCGGGTGGGCGGAGTCGCTCTCGAGCCGCCGGTGGACTTCTACGAGCGTGTGCAGGCTCTGCTGCGGGTGATGCCGGAGAAGATCGAGGAGTATCAAAACCTGCTCAGCGGCAACCCTATCTGGATCAGCCGCACTCAGGGCGTCGGGTACCTGTCTGCCGCCGATGCCATCGCGCTGGGCGTCACCGGGCCGCCGCTGCGGGCCAGCGGCGTGGACTGGGACCTGCGCCGCGACATGCCCTACTCCGGTTACGAAAAGTTCCAGTTCAACGTGCCGGTCTCCGATCGCGGCGACGTGTGGGCGCGCTACATTGTCCGGCTGGATGAGATGCGCGAGTCGATCAGTATCTGCCAGCAGGCGCTCGACGGCATGCCCACGGGCCCGCTCAAGGCCGATGCGCCCAAGATCGTTCTGCCCGACCGCGAGAAGATGAAGACGGAGATGGAAGCCCTCATCTACCACTTCAAGATCGTCACCGAAGGCTTCCCCGTTCCCGCGGGCGAGGTCTATCAGGCGATCGAATCGCCGCGCGGCGAGATGGGCTATTACGTGGTCCGCGACGGCACGGCCAAGCCCTACCGCGTGCACATGCGCAATCCCTCGTTCGCTACCCTGCAGGCGCTCGATGCCATGTGCGCGGGCCGGCTGCTCGCCGATGTGGTCGCCGTCATCGGCTCGATCGATATCGTGCTGGGGGAGATCGACCGTTGACCGTCGCGGCGCCCTCTGAAGATGCGGTTGCGCGGGAGCTCTGGAGCTCGTTCGTCTCTCTGCTGCGCGCCTACACCTCCGCGCACGGGCTGAACGGGCCACGGCAGGCGATTCTGGAGGTCAGCGCGGACAGCGTTCTGGTGCGGGCAGGAGAGCGGCAATTGCTGGTCACGCGCCAGGGCAACCAGGGTAGCTGGCAGCGCGAGCAAGGCCAGCCAATAGATTTCACCCTCGGAGACGATGGCCGGATTACGGCGAACGGCGAAGCCGGCGAGCTTAAGACCGAGGAGATGGACATCGTGGCAGAGCGGCTGGCGCGGGAGATCATGCGATGAGCGACGTAGAGACCACTATTTTTTCTCCTGAGCTGGCGGCACGCTTTGACAAGCTGGTGACGCTCTATCCGGTGCGCCGCTCCGCTCTTGTGCCCATGCTGCTCTACGCGCAGGATGAGGTCGGCGCGGTTACGGACGCGGTGATCGCCGAGATCGCGCAGCGTATCGGCATCACCGAGCTCGATGTTCGCAACGTCATCAGCTACTACTCACTGCTGCACACCAAGCCGCATGGCAAGTATCACGTGCAGGTATGCACCAATATCTCCTGCATGCTGCGCGGGGCCTACGAACTGTTCGATCACTGCAAGGAGCGGCTGGGCGTGGGCAACAAAGAGACCACGCCGGACGGCCTCTTCTCACTTGAAGAAGTGGAATGTATCGGCGCCTGCTCCTGGGCGCCCGCCGTGCAGGTCAACTACGACTTTCATGACGACCTGACACCGGCCAAGATGGACGCGGTGCTCGAGAGCTATCGCCAGAAGGGCGAAGGGAGCTAGCCCATGCCAACACTCGTCTCCCATCCCGAAGAGGTCAAGGTAATCTCGCGGCGCTTCGGCCAGGGCGCTGCCGACATCGACAAATACATCGAGCTGGGTGGCTATAGCGCCTTGCGTAAGGCCATCGAGCAGGGCCCGGAGTGGATCATCAACGAGATGAAGGCCTCGAACCTGCGCGGGCGGGGCGGCGCGGGATTCCCCACCGGCCTCAAGTGGTCGTTTGTACCCAAGCAGAGCAACCGGCCCAAGTACGTGCTGGTCAACGGAGATGAGAGCGAGCCGGGCACCTGCAAGGATCAACTCATCTTCCTGCACGACCCGCACGCGGTCATCGAAGGCACCATCATCGCGGGTCTGGCCATCGGCGCGAAGATGGGCTTCATCTATCTGCGCGGCGAGTATCGCTACCTCCTCGAGATCACCGAGCGCGCCATCGCGCAGGCCTACGAGCGCGGCTTTCTGGGCAAGAACGTCTGCGGTTTAGGCTTCGAGTTCGACGCCATCTCGCATACCGGCGCAGGCGCCTACGAGGTGGGCGAAGAGTCGGCGCTGATGGAGTCGCTCGAAGGCAAGCGCGGCATTCCGCGCATCAAGCCGCCCTTCCCTGCGGTGGTCGGCCTCTACGGCGGACCCACGGTGATCAACAACGCCGAGACCATCGCGAGCGTGCCGCACGCATTGGACATGGGTGGCGCTGCGTACGCCAAGCTGGGCACGGAGCGCAACGGCGGCACGCGGCTGTTCAGCATCAGCGGCCACGTGGAGCGTCCCGGCGTCTACGAACTGCCAATGGGCTACAACCTCAAGCGCGCCATCTACGAAGTGGCCGGCGGTATCCCGAATGGGCGGCAGCTCAAGGCCGTAGTGCCGGGCGGCTCGTCGACCCCCGTGCTCACGCCGGACGAGATCGACATCGGCATGGACTTCGACCAGATGGGCAAGGCCGGCAGCATGCTCGGCTCGGCAGGCATCGTGGTGATCGACGACCAAACCTGCATGGTGGAGTTCGCGCTGCGCACCATGCAGTTCTATGCCCACGAGAGCTGTGGCTGGTGCATTCCCTGCCGCGAAGGCACCGACTGGCTGAAGAAGACGCTTACCCGTTTCCATTCCGGCGGCGGGGTGCTGAAGGACATCGACAACATCGGCTACCTGGCGGAGAACATGCTGGGCCGCACCTTCTGTCCGCTAGGCGACGCAGCGGCCATGCCGACCATCGCTTTCGTGAAGAAGTTCCGTAGTGAGTTTGAAGGCCATCTCAACGGCAAGCCCTGCCCCTATGCGCACGAGCACACGGGCGAGTTAGTTGGAGCGTGAAGGCGCGTGAAATCATCCGCCTACTTGAAGACGATGGCTGGCGATTCGACTCGCAGACCGGCAGTCATCGTCATTTCAAACACCCGGTGAAGCCGGGCAAGGTCACTGTGCCGATGCATGGCTCCAAGGATCTCCAGGGCCGGATTCTGCATAGTATTCTGAAACAGGCGGGTTTGAAATGATCGAGACTTTCCTCGTGGTGTACGCAAAGGGCGAGTCGAATTTCAGCGGCTATGCCCCCGACATCCTGGGCTGCGTTTCCGTTGGCGACACGCTTGAAGAGATGCGCGCGAACATGCGCGAAGCATTAGAAGGCCACTTGCAATGGATGGCCGGCGATGGCGACCCCATGCCAACCCCGGCCACGACGCAAGTCGACTTCGCGCCAGACGATTTTGCCGATGGCGTCCTCTACTATGTGGTCGAGAGAATGGCGTTGGAGATGCCAGCGAGTATGCCGAGAGCTGAGTCCGCCTCGTCTGGTGAAAGGATTTCGGCGTAACCATGGCTGATGTAAGTTTTACCGTAGACGGCAAGAAGCTCACCGCACCCGCGGGCACCTTGCTCATTGAGGCCTGCCGTGCGGCGGGGCTCGAGATTCCCGCCTTCTGCTACTATCCCGGACTCTCGCTGCAGGCGGCCTGCCGCATGTGCGTGGTCCGCATCGAGAAGATGCCCAAGCTGCAGACCGCCTGCACCACGCCCGTGGCGGAGGGCATGGTGGTGCAGACGGAGACGCCGGAGATCGCGCAGGCGCGCAAGGCCACGATTGAACTGCTGCTGGGCAATCACCCGCTCGACTGCCCGGTGTGCGATGCCGGCGGTGAGTGCGAGCTGCAGGACATGACCTTCCGCTACGGCGCGCCGGAGTCGCAGTATGTCGAGATCAAGCAGCACCGCGAGGAACAGCAGTGGTCGCCGGTGGTCTTCTTCGATCGCCCGCGTTGCATCCTCTGCTACCGCTGCATCCGCATGTGCGGCGAGGGTATGGACGTGTGGGCGCTGGGGGTGCAGAACCGCGGCGTTACGAGCACCATCGCGCCCAATCGTCAGGACCATCTGGATTGCGAAGAGTGCGGCATGTGCATCGACGCCTGCCCGGTAGGCGCGCTTACCTCCGGCAGCTATCGCTATAAGACGCGGCCCTGGGAGATGAACCACGTCGCCACCGTCTGCACCCACTGCGGAGACGGCTGCAAGACCACGCTTGGCGTGCGGCGCGCCGATGAGGGAATGGAGATCGTGCGCGGCGACAACCGCGACAAGAGCGGCATAAACGGCGACTTCCTGTGCATCAAGGGCCGCTACGCCTTCGACTTCGCCAACCATCCGGACCGGCTGACCAAGCCGCTCATTCGCCAGTCGAATGGCGAGTTCACCACCGCGACCTGGGAGGAGGCTATCGACCACGCGGCGAAGAAGCTGCGCGAGGTGCGCGAGGGCCGCGGCTCCCAAGCCATCGGCGTCATCGGCTCCAACCGCACCACGAATGAAGAGAACTACCTGCTGCAGAAGGTCGCGCGTGCCGTGCTCGGCACCAACAACATCGACCATCATCGCACCGCCGACTACGCCAGCTTCGCCCACGCGGTTGCCGCCAAGGGAGCACGCACTGCCTCCCTGCGCGACGCGGCCACGGCGCCCGCCATCCTGCTCATCGGCAACGACCCGACCGAGCAGCACCCCGCCCTCGCCTGGAACCTGCGCACCAACGTCCGGCTGAACCAGGCCAAGCTGTTCATCGTCAACGATGCCGAGATCAAGCTGCGCCGTCAGGCCAAAGCCACCCTCGCCATCCAGCCCGGCGGCTATGCGGATGCCCTCGGCTTCCTGCGCGGCGACGCCACGGAACTCGCTGGTGTTCCCGGCGCGGCCGACTTCCGCGACGCGCTTCGTGCCGAAAACAGCCTGCTGGTCATCTTCGGCTCCGAGTTGCGCGGTGCGGAGATCCACGCACTGGTCGATCTTGGCCTCACCTTTCCTGAGTCGAAATTCGCCGCGCTCGGCGACTACGTCAACTCCCGCGGCGCCGCCGATATGGGACTGCTGCCCGATCTGCTCCCCGGCTACCGGCCGGTGGGCCAGCCCAATCCCTTCGCTGAAGAGTATGATCGCGTGCCGGAGACGCCGGGCCTCGATCTGATCCAGATGTTCGACGCCGCCGGTCGCGGCGAGATGGGCGCGATGTACATCGTCGGGTCGAATCCTGTCGCCCGCTACGGCATCGATCCGCGGACGCTCGAGAATACCTTTCTCGTGGTGCAGGATATGTTCCTCACCGAAACCGCGCAGCTTGCCGATGTCGTGCTGCCGGTGGCTAATCTCTATGAGAAGGGTGGCACCGTCACCAACACCTACGGCGATCAGCAGATGGTCAAGAAGGCTGGCGACCTCGGTGGTGTGCGTACCGACTTCGAACTCATGGTCCGGCTCGCGGACCGCATGGGCGCCGATCCTCGCAAGCTGGTTCCCTTCGGCCGCGGGCTGCGCTCCGACAGCGGCCAGTCGCGCGGCGCGCAATCCGGGGAGGCCGACCGTCACTCGGTGTGGCTGGCGTCGCGCGAGATCGAGCCCAAGACCAGCCCCTTCGATCCCTACGCCATGCTGGATGAGATCGCGCGCTTGGTTCCGGGCTACGATCTCTCACGGCTCACCCTGCTCTCGGGTTCCGATGTTCACACCGATCTGGTGCAGATCGAGGATCTTCCGGCCGGCCGGCGCGATCTGGTTTCTCCATCTCGCGATCTGGTTTTTCCATCTAATGACACTCTCTTCACCTCCGGCACGCTTGGCCGATACTGCGGCAAACTGCATGAGGTGTTGGAATCGCATGAAGACTCGTACCCCGGCTCGCAGAACGCCGCTCCAACTGAGACGGCCGCAGACTAAGGCCTATGCCCAGGCACCGCAGGTGACACTTCTAAGAAAGTGATAGAAACCAGTGACCTCACTGCTGATATTTTTCCTGCTGTCGCTCTTCAAGATCGTCGTGGTGCTACTCATTCTGCTCACGGCTGTCGCCTACACCGTGCTGGTGGAACGGAAGGTCGTAGGGCGCATCCAGAACCGCTGGGGACCCAGTCGCGTGGGCCCCTTCGGCTTGCTGCAGCCCCTGGCCGACGGGCTCAAGCTCTTCCTCAAAGAAGACCTGATGCCCACCAGCGTCGACCGCCCGCTCTATCTCGCGGCTCCGGTCATCGCGCTGGTCTGCGCGCTTACCTCCATCGCCGTCATACCCTTCGGCGTCAATATCCGCTGGCATGGCGTGGACATGTTTCAGATCGCCGATGTCAACATCGGCCTGCTGATCATCCTCGGCGTCACCTCCATCGGCGTCTACGGCATCGCGCTCTCCGGCTGGTCTTCGAATAACAAGTATTCGCTGCTGGGCTCGCTCCGCGCGAGCGCGCAACTGGTCAGCTATGAACTCGCCCTCGGCCTCTCGCTGGTCGGGGTCGTCATGCGCGCCGGCTCGCTGCGCCTGCGCGATATCGTCGACAGCCAGAGCGCGCACGGGCTGATCTCCTGGAACGTCTTTGGCGGCTTCCAGATCATCGCATTCTTCATCTATCTCATCTCCGCCTATGCCGAGACCAACCGCGCGCCCTTCGATCTGGTCGAAGCGGAGAGCGAACTGACCGGCGGCTACCACACCGAGTACAGCTCGATGAAGTTCGCTATGTTCTTCATGGCTGAGTACGCCAACATGATTACGGTCGGCTGCGTCGCGACGCTGCTCTTTCTGGGCGGCTGGTCGAGCCCCTTCGGCCACCTGCTGCCCGCGCCGCACAACATCGTCCTCCGCGCATTTGTGCCGGTCTTCTGGTTCGTGCTGAAGGTCTTCTGCTTCATCCTGCTATACATCTGGGTACGCGGCACCACGCCGCGCTTCCGCTACGATCAGTTGATGGGCTTCGGCTGGAAGTTTCTACTGCCGCTGGCCATCGCGAACATCATCGGCACCAGCCTGTGGCTCGGCCTTCGTTGAAGTAGAATGGACTTTCTGCTGACTCGTACCGCTGACCCATGTATCTAGCGATCTTCTTCATCTTCGGTCTGTTGTGTGTCGGCGGGGCATTGAACCTGCTCCTGCAGCGACACCCCATCAACAGCGCCTTGTCGCTGATCGTCGTGATGGGCGCGCTCGCCGCCGAGTTTCTCCTGCTCGGAGCGGAATTCGTCGCCGCCGTGCAGGTCATCGTCTACGCCGGTGCCATCATGGTTTTATTCCTCATTAC
>JBPCNO010000072.1:0-29525 GCA_051001135.1 Acidobacteriaceae bacterium | reverse complement strand
CTGCTCTCCGACGACGAGAAGCGGGTGACGGCATATCACGAAGCCGGACACGCGCTGGTCGCCGCCACCCGCGCGCACGCCGACCCGCTGCACAAGGTCACGATCATTCCTCGGGGGATGGCGCTCGGCGTCACCATGCAATTGCCGGAGGACGACAAGCACACCGTCACCAAGGATTATCTGGAAACGCAGCTTGCCATCCTGATGGGCGGCCGCTGCGCCGAGGAGATCTTCCTGAAGCAGATGACCACCGGCGCCGGCAACGACATCGAACGCGCGTCGGAACTGGCGCGCAAGATGGTTTGCGAGTACGGCATGAGCCGTATGGGTCCGCTCACCTTCGGCAAGAAGGAAGAGCAGATCTTCCTGGGACGCGAGATCGCGCAGCATCGCGATTTCTCCGAGGAGACGGCACGGCAGATCGACGGCGAGGTGCGCAGCCTGGTGGACAGTGCCTACCAGTCGGCGTACGGCATTCTCGATCACAATCAGCCGGTCATGCACCGGCTGGCAACGGCACTATTGGAGCGGGAGACCATCGACTCGAATGAGATCAAGATGCTCATCGAAGGCCGGGATCTTCCACCCATGAACCTGCCACCCAACGGGCCGGGAACGGGCGATCCGGAGGTCAAGGTGGTCAAGCCGGAACCAGGCCGCGCGGCCGGTTTCCCGGAAGGCAGCCCTTCTCCGGCGTAACCCGGACCTGGCACTTCGTGCAGGCACACTCGAACGGCCATTCTCTGGAATGGCCGTTTGCTTTTGCGAGCATGCGCCGGAGAAGAGCCGCGCCACTCTGCGAGAATAGCGGGAGCATGGTGCGCAACGTCCTTCTGCTTTTCCTGGTCCCTCTGCGGATGCTCTCCGGGTGCGGCTATCACCAGCTTGGGTCGGCGGCACACCTGCCGAGTTCGGTTCACACGCTCGCCGTTCCCTACTTTGAAAACCGGACGCAGTTCTACCACACCGAGCAGACGCTTACGCGGGCGGTGGTGCGCGAGCTTAACACCCGGACCAAGTATGCAGTCGAGAGCGGGGATGAGAACACCGCGGATGCCACCCTCAAGGGCGTGGTGTTGACGGAAACCATCGTGCCCTACACCTACAACTCGAAGACCGGCCAGTCGTCCAGCTACATGATCACGGTGGTCGCGAACGTGACCTTGACCGACCGTGACGGGCGCGTGCTTTACCAGCATCAGCGCTATAGCTTTCATCAGCAGTACGAAGCGACGGCCGATCTCGCCAGCTTTATCCAGGAAGATTCCCCCGCGATGGAGCGCCTGGGAAGAGACTTTGCGCAGTCCCTGGTGAGCGATATGCTGGAGTCGTTCTGAGCGCGCTAACGGTCCGCTATAGATCGAACAGAAAACGTAGATCCTTCGACTTCGCTCAGGATGACAGTGTGCCGGAGAGTATGACAGCGCGCGGGAGGAGAGATAGTTCAGCCATGAGCAATCGATGGCAGAAGGAGGACGTATAGTGCCGGCAACCGCAATGCGGAGCTTCGCCTCGGCGGATCGATTCGTCGAAGAGGTGCAGGCAGCGGCCGGTGGCGCACCGCTGAGGCCCGGCTATGTGCTGCTCGGCGACGAGACGTTTCTCTACGAGCGCTGCCGGCGGGCGGCGCTCGCAGCGCTGGTCGATCCAGCGTTCCGTGACTTTGCGGTCTCCGACCTGGATCTGGGCGATGTGGGCATCTTTGAGGCGCTCGACCGCGCGCAGACTCCTTCGCTCATGGCGCCCTTCCAGGTGATCTTTCTGCGCAACCTGAAGACGCTCTACGGCCGAGGCTCGAAGAAGGACGAGTTTGCCGCGCTGGATGCCTACGCACGCTCACCCAACCCGCAGGCAGTGTTGTTGTTCGTGGCCGATCACCTTCATCTGCCCGCCGATCTGCGCCGCATGGAGATGCAGGACAAGGAGCGTTACGAGCGCATCCGCGAGACGCTGGGCGACTGGTGCGGCATGGTGGAGCTGCCGCGGGTGGATGAGGCCGATGCGGCGCGTTGGCTGATGGCGACGGCGGAGGAGCGCGGGGCGGCGATCGAGCCGGATGCGGCGCGCGAGCTTGCGGATGCGCTGGGAGCGGACATGATGTTGATCGCCAGCGAGCTGGAAAAGCTTCTGCTGTATGTCTGGACGCCAAACGGCGTGGGCGCGCCCGTGGCCGGCGCCAATGGAGTGCGCAAGCCCATCACGCTGGGCGACGTGGAGACCATGGTGCTGGCGGCCAAGCAACGCTCGCTGTACGAGCTGACGGATGCCATCTCAGCCAAGGACAAGCCGCGCGCGCTGCGGCTGTTGCAGGGGCTGCTCAACGCCTCTGACGGCGGCGACGACTCGGCCATCGGGCACCTGTACATGCTGGCGCGGACCTTCCGGCAAATGCTGGTCATTCTGGAGAAGAATGTGCGCGACTCGCGCGCCATCTGGCAGGCGCTGTGGCAGGGTTTCCGCATGCCTCCGTTCGCGGCCGACGATCTGATCCGGCAGGCGCGCCGGTATCGCTCCCGCCAGGAACTCTCGCGGGCGCTGCGGCTGATCGCGCGCGCCGATCTGGAGGTGCGCTCCTCGCCGCCGGACAAGCGGCTGGTGCTGGAGCGGCTGGTGCTGGAGTTGGCCAGCGAGCCCCGGCCGTCGTTGCTGACAGAACAGTACGCCATGGAGATGTAGCGGGCGCATCGCGCGGCATCTTCTTCGAATACGAGCGTAGTCCTGGCGCGAAGACAAGCAGATCCCTTCACTCCGCTAAACGCGACCGAGATTCCGCTAAACGCGGTCGAGATGGCAAGTTTGTGTCTTCCGGTTGAGGTGAGTGCCAAGCTCCCCCGCAAGTCCCCGAATGCAGTTGACAGTGCGGAGGTGGCGCGGCGTAGAGTGGTCGCGCCTCCTCCACATCTCTTTCTGCCACTCCAGGATTTCTCGGCAGACCTGGTCTGCGGTGGGCCGGTGAACATTGCTGAGTGAGAGCGGTTGAGCGAGCGTCAGCGGAAACCCAGGTCTCCGCCCCGGTTGTTGTGCAAGGATGTCGGGCCCTTTCAGGAACGTTGATTGACGAGAGGTACCTATGCCTTCAAAGACGACAGGTTGCGTTCGACTCGCGCTATGGGTTGCGATTCCGTGTTTCGCAATTCCCGGTGCACTCCTTGCAGACGCCTCCTACAAGGAGACGACGCAGATTACGGGCGGCTCGATTGTCGGGCTGATGAAGATGGCGGGCACCTTCAGCTCGCAGGCGCGCAAGGCGGACCAGCCGATCACCTCCGAGGTCTACGTGAGCGGCAACCGCATGGCGCGGGTGCGGCCGGATAGCACGGAGATCATCGACCTGGACGCCGAGACGATTACCAACATCGATACGGTGAAGCGCACGTACACCACCACCACCTTCGACCAGATGCGGCAGCGCATCGAGCAGGCGCAGCAGGAGGCGGCGGCCAAGGCCAAGGAGGCTAAGCCCGAACCGCAGAAACAAGCCGCCAACCAGCCGCAGGATGTGGATATGTCCTTCGACGTGCACGTGCGGGAGACGGGTGCGACGAAAGAGGTCTCCGGCCTGAGCACCAAGGAAGCCATCATGACCATGGCATTGAATGCCACTGACAAGAAGACGCAGCAGACGGGAGCGCTCGCCATCACCAACGATATGTGGCTGGCGCCGAGCACGCCGGTGTATGACGAGGTGCGGGCCTTCGACGAGAAGTTCGCGAAGAAGATGGGGCAGGTCTTCAGCGGCAATCCGAACCAGGGATTCGCCGCGATGTTGCAATCGCAGCCGGGGGCGTCCAAGGGCATGGCGGATCTGGCCAAAGAGGTGAGCAAGCTCAAGGGCGTGCCGGTGCTGCAGGTGATGCGGATGGGTTCGACGGCCAACGGGCAGCCGCTGCCGGCGGCTTCGGAGGGTCCGCTTCCGGCGTCGAACGGTCCGGCGATGCCGAGCGGCGGGGATGTCGCCCAGCAGACAGCGACATCGATCGTGGCGAGCAAACTGGGCGGGTTTGGTTCGGCGTTGGGCGGCGGCGGGTTTGGAGGATTTGGGCACAAGAAGAAGGCAGCCGACACCGCGCAGTCTGAAACGGCAGCGGCGAATGGAGCAGGGGCTGCCGCTAACGCGGGGGCGGAGAATGCACAGGGCCAGCCTGCCGCTCCGGCGGCGAGCGTACTGATCGAATCGAGCACCACGCTGGGCGATTTTTCAACCGCGCCAGTGGATGGATCGCACTTCCAGGTGCCCGCCGGCTATCAGCAGGTGACGGCGCCCGGCCCGCGGAACACGTCCTGAGCCTGAGGTCTTCCACATAGCGCTCTAACGGCGAGGCTTGCGCGGGCGGCTGGTGCGGCGATGCGGCAGAGGCGGCGGCGTGCCTTCCAGGAAGAACCATTTGCAGTTACGGCAGATGCGGCCGAAGCCATGGCTCATTTCGCTGGGCGGGTGCGTCAGGTGCACCCGAAGCTGGTGATCGGTGGTCTCGTAACAGCGGGGACAGAGCGGCACATCGTCCTCGGCCGCGTAGTAGTAGGGATTGCGGAAGACGGTGGCGGTGCGCTCTCCCAGGCGCGCTTTGAGGCCGTCGTTCTCGTCCTTCAGGGCAGAGCGTTCGCTGGTCAGCTCCAGCACCTGGGCCTGAAGATGGATGATCTTTTCATAGAGCGGGAAGTCGTTATATTTGCGGACGAGATCGGCAATCTCGCGTACACCCTGAACCGCTGCGGCAGCACTGACCACCATGGGAGTCACCTCTATTCGCCTTTTGTTCGCCAATGGTACCACGGTAATACCGGGCGTCGATAGCGGGACAATGCAGGTCAGTGGACCCGAGCTCGGTAGGATCGTAAGCCATTGCAAAAGAGGGACTTGCCTCTGCAACTGCCCGCCTCGGGCCATGATCTTGACCCAGGTGCCGAAGGTACTCATTATTCAAAGGTACTCATTATTCCAAGAGCGGGCCTACCTCCGGTTGGTGCGGACGGGTGGTGAGCGTGGCGGCGGCTGAGATGATGAGCGCTCCGCCGATCCACGCCACGGGACCGAGGCGGTCGCCCAGCAGCTTGACGCCGAGGAAGGAGCCGAGCATGGGTTCGATGTTCAGGAAGACGCCGGCGCGGGAAGCGGGCACGTGCTTCAGGCCCCAGTTCCACAGCAGGGTGGTGGCGGCGGTGCAGAGGATGCCGCTGGCGGCCGAAGCGATCCAGGCGCGAGCGGAGACGGAGCGCACCGGCGGCAGGCCATCCTTGAGCAGCACCCAGACGATGATCATCAGCGTTCCGGAGTAGACGCCATAGACGGTGACGACGGCCGCGGAATGACGCTGCATCAATTCCTTGTTCATCAGGATCCATCCCAGCGAGACGCAGAGCGCAAGGACGATCAACAGATCTCCCTCAAGCGAAGGCTGCGGGCCGGTGGCGTGCGCGTGCTGGCCGCCCATGACGATGAGCGCTACGCCGGCGCTCGACCCGGCGAGCGCCAGCCAGCCCACGCGGTCCAGGCGTTCGCCGGAGAAGAGGGTCGCTCCGGCGGCGAGGATCACGGGCATGGTGCCGACCATCAGCGAGGCGTGCGACACGGTGGTGAGCGAGAGTCCGTAGAACTGCACCAGGAACTGCACCGGGATGCCGAGAAACGAGGCGATCAGCAGCAGACGCCACTCGCGCCGCGTGAAGCTCGGGGCGTGGCGCAGCGCGAACGGGAACAGCCCGATGCAGGCAAAGAGAAAGCGGTAGAGCACCATGTGCGCGGAGGACATCTCCGCCAGCACCACCTTGCCGAAGTAGAACCCCGTGCCCCAGAAGCAGCCGGCGAGTGCGCACGCACCATAGCCCAGCCAGCGGGTGCGCGCGAGTGCACGATCGGACGCGGAAACGAGTGGGGAGGGCGCGGACACTCATCCACTGTAGCGACAAACGGCGCACGGCGCTGACGGCTGGCCGGGCGATGGACAGGGCGTGCGCTTGCTACACTGCCCCAGATGAGAATCCAGATGGCCGCTCGGACGCGAAGTCTCACGACATGCGGAGGCGCTGCTGCGGTCCTTCTGCTGATTGCCGCCGGTGGTCTTGCCGCGGGATCGAAGCCACACGGATCTCGACCAGAAGGCAAATGGCAAGCCCCGAGATGGCAGACGTGGATGCTGGGACCGTTCCGCCGGCCGCCGGGGAGCGCGCCGATCATCACGCCGCAGCCGCAGGCGGTTTTCGACGATCCGATCCGCAAGGCGCCGGTGCATTGGGAGGCGCTGCACACCTTTAATCCGGCAGCCGTGGTGCGCAACGGCAAGGTAGAGGTGCTCTATCGCGCCGAGGACGACAGCGGCACCATGCAGATCGGCATGCACACCTCGCGGCTGGGGCTGGCGGAGAGCACGGACGGCATTCACTTCACGCAGGGACCGGCGCCGATCTTTTATCCAGCGGAGGATGGGCAGAAGGAGCGCGAATGGCCGGGCGGCGTGGAAGACCCGCGCGTAGTCGAAAGCGAAGATGGCGCGTATGTCCTGACGTATACCCAGTGGAACCGGAAGACGTACACGGTGGGCATCGCGACCTCCAGGGACCTGCACACCTGGACCAAGTATGGACCGGCGTTTGGCTCTGAACCCGGTGGCAAGTACACGCACCTTCAGTACAAGTCCGCCGGCATTGTCACGCGGCTGGACGGCTCCCGGCTGATCGCCGCGCGGCTGCAGGGCAAGTACTGGATGTACTGGGGCGAGGGCGAGGTGCGGCTTGCGACTTCCACCGACCTCATTCACTGGACGCCGATCGAGGGCAAGGACGGAAAGCCGGTGGTGCTGCTGGCCGCGCGGCCGGGGCACTTCGACAGCGGACTGCCCGAGGTGGGACCGCCGCCGCTGGTGACAAAGGACGGCATCCTGCTGGTCTATAACGGCAAGAATGGCAAGATCGGGAACGGCAAGAATGGGAACGGCAAGAACGGGAACGGAAAGAATGGGAACGGGAAGAGTGCGAACGGGAAGAATGCAGCCGTGAATGGCGCTCCGGGATTGCCCGCCGGCACCTATGCCGTTGGGCAAGCATTGTTTGCCGCCGACCAGCCCGCCCGGCTGCTGCACCGCACGGCAAAGCCTTTTTTTCAGCCGGAGATGCCGTTCGAGCGCAGCGGCCAATATGCCGCTGGCACTACTTTCGCCGAAGGGCTGGTGTTCTTTGAGGGGCGCTGGTACCTGTACTACGGCTGCGCAGACTCGCTCGTGGGCGTCGCGGTCTATGACCCGGAGAAAAAGGAGCCGGAGAAGAAATAGGACACCGGCTCATGGAATCGAGCCGATCCGTCGATATTGCAGATGTACGGAAAGGGAAGACACATGGCTATTTCCATCCACGGCTCACTTTCGACGCTGCCCTCTGCCGCCTCATCCGCGTCCACGCCCTCTGCACCCGTTCAGCCGGACCCCAAGGCCGCGCCCACCGATACTGTGAGGCTCTCCCAGGCGGCGCAGGTTCGGCTGCTCAAGCAGCAAGGCCAAATGCTCTCGCAGATTGCCAACAATCTCAGCATCCCCGTTGCCACGGTCGATGGCTACCTGGGCATTCAGCCCCCCAAGCCCGCTGCCATCCCGGCTCCCGCGCAACCACCCGCCCCGGCGCAAGGCCCGTCGGTAGCACCCGGACCTCCCGCGAAGGGCTGAGGCCTGGCTACATGATGGGTTAGCAAGGACCTTGCCTATGCTTGTCTATGCTCCGCTGCGTCCAGACCGCCCGCTCCAATGAGAGGTAGCGGGTGGGCGCGGCAGTGTACGAGCCTGGGTCGAAGTAGATATCTAATCAGATGTACAGGTCTGTGTCTACCTCCCGAAACAACCAAGCAGCGTCCGCAGTGGACTCACGCGTCGTTTCGCTATTATTTTCGCATTTGCGAATAGCGGTTGTTCCGTCTCGTCCTCCGTGCTCACGATAAATCTATATTTGCAGGATGAGCATGTGACCAATAGCCGTCTCTTTCCAGTTGGTACCCGTAGCTTGGCCTTATCTATCGGACACTCGACGACCTCGTGGGGGTTAGCTTGGGTCTGCGCTCTTGCCCCTGCTGAGATCGCTTCGATATGTTTCCATCCCAACCGGAGGTCGTCTATCTGTTCTGTACTCTTAGAAGTCAATTCATCTACGGCTTCTCTTGTTTCTAAGTAATTCACATATCTAAGACTAGGGTTTGGATGCGGTTCGAGTAACCTAGCAACTCTCAACTTTGCGTCGAGAAGAGGCGAATGAGAATCCCGCAAAGTAGAGCTTAATTGCAAAAGCTCTTGCTGCGCCTTCCGCAAGGCTCGGTCACGCTGAGCAGCCCGCTCTTGGCATTCGAGAATCGCACTTTGGAGAGCATCAGTGAGTTGTCCCACCCTTGCATGATCATGGTAGTCGGAGCTAAACCAATCTTTATACTCCCGCTCACATTTCAAAACGGCGTGCCGAGCAGAATCGGATAAGCCGCTCAGGAACTGATCGGCGGGAATCTGCCGCATCTCACAAATCAAACGATAGACGAACGCGAAGCACTCTTTCGAAATGTACCCTGTCTTTAGAACACGCGTCGTTTTGATTGTCCGGCCGCCTTGCGTGCTCCACTCAGAGGACTGACATTCGCAACCGTTCAACATGATCTTGCCCATACCAAGATAGACGGCCGTTACATCTGTAAGAAACTCCTGTTCTAATTGTGTCCAGCCGTTCCGGACCCCGGGAGTGTGGAGAAACTTATGTGACACTTCATGGCTGAGGGTTGCTAAGACTGCATCCTTGGAGTCGCAAATGTCCGGTGAAAGCTCAACAAACACTTCACGAGACCCTTGACGCAGTTCAATGTGACCCGCAGTGGAGGGTTCCTGAGTTGCAACAGCTATGACGAATGTCAGATCGCCCAACCCGACATGCTGGGCGATGATCTTGCCTGCATTCTGAATCGAAGGAATTCCGGTCTGTCCATCTTTGATTGTGAGGCAGGGGAAAGGCTCTAACAGAGCATGTTTTGCTTGGTGGCCAACCGCTGTCTCTAACAATTTGAGCAGAACCAAGAATGCCAGTGGTTTCTCCGTCACGCCAGGTTCTCCCCTGTTGGGTACTCGTCAAGCTCTATTCCGATATATTTCTCACGGATCCAGGCCAGACTATCGTAGGTGCGGCCAAAGACACTTCATCGGGCACGAATCCGCGGACACTGTTCGCTACGCTCAGGATGGTCGCGCACAGCACGGATAGGAAATACCGCTTTAAGGGTGGTTGAGAGCCACGAAAGGATCTACCAGATGCTGCAGCGGTTCTTGCTGACCATCGGCGCGCCGGCCTTGCAGCTAAAGGCCTGCTGGAACTCCGGCAGATTGACGACCACGCCGTTCACGCGGAACTCTTCCGGTGAGTGGGGGTCGGTCTGCACGCGGAGGCGCAGGTCTTCAGGGCGATTGTTCTGGCACCAGCCTTGCGCATAGGAGACGAAGAACTGCTGCGCCGGGGACATGCCGGCCAGCTCTGTCTCCTTCGCAATACCGGGCTGCTGCTCGCGCTTCATCCATGCGATATAGGCCAGGCGCAGACCGCCCAGGTCGGCGATATTTTCTCCCAGCGTGAGCTTGCCATTCACGTGCAGAGCATCGACGGCGGTAAAGCCGTCATACTCGTTCACCACGCAGGCGGCGCGCTGGTTGAACTCGGTCGCGTCCTTGGGTGTCCACCAGTCGTCGAAGTTGCCCCGCGCATCGAACTGGCGGCCTTCGTCATCGAAGCCGTGGGTCAGCTCATGGCCGATGACGCCGCCGGCGTCTCCGTAGTTGACGGCATCCGAGGCTGACGGATCGAAGTAGGGCGGCTGCAGGATACCGGCGGGAAAGTTGATGTCGTTCATCTGCGGATCGTAGTAGGCGTTGACGGTCGGCGGGCTCATGTCCCATTCACCCCGGTCGACTGGCTTGCCGATTTTGGCGAGATCGCGCGCCTTCTCGAAGTGTGCGGCGCGGTTCGCGTTGCCGAGCGCATCGCCGCGTTTGACGTCGAGCTTGGAATAGTCGCGCCACTTGTCGGGATAGCCGATCTTGTTGGAGACCGCGGCAAGTTTTTCTTCGGAGCGAGCCTTGGTGGGGGCGCTCATCCAGCTCAGTTGCGCCAGATCGCTGTGCATGGCGCCTTCGACGTCGCGGGTCATCTCAAGCGTGCGTTGCTTATCCTGCGGAGGGAAGCGCTGCTCTACGTACACGCGGCCCAGGGCCTCCCCCAGCGCACCATCCACCGAGCGCACGCAGCGCTTCCAGCGTACCTGCTGCTCCGGCTGACCGGAGAGCGTCTTGCCGTAGAAGCGGAACTGCTCTTCGTCCAGGGCGGCGGGCAGGGCGGTACCGGGTGTGCCGTGCAGCAGGTTCCAACGGAGCAGCGTCTGCAGGGAGGCGAGGTCGGTCTGCGCGATGAGCTGGTTCAGCCCTGCAAAGTAGGCCGGCACGGCGACATTGAGAGAACTGACTGACACGTCGGCCGAGCGCAGGAACGGCTCCAGAGGAAAGGCGGAGAACTGGGTGCGAAAGGCTGTGAGATCCGTCTTATGGTAGAGAGACTTGGGATCGCGGCGTTGCTCGTTGCTGAGGGAGGCAGTGGCCAGCCTGGTCTCCAGATCGACTACCGTCTGCGCATCCTTGGCGGCCTGTGCCGGGGGCTCGCCCGCAAGCGTAAACATGCGCATCACATGTTCCTGATACTGCTTGCGCAGCGTGACCGATGGAGGGTCCGTGCGCAGGTAGTAGCCGCGCTCGGGCAGGCCCAGGCGAACCTGGTCGACGGCGGCGATCTGCTGGGTGGCGTCCTTGAAGTCCTGCTCGGAGCCGAAGCGGAAGAGCGCGGGAACGCCACGCTGCTGCAGGCTGGCGACGAGCGGTGGCAACTGGTCTTTGGAGGATACCCCGTTGATCTCGGCGAGTATCGGCTTGAGATCGTTCAGCCCGCGCTCGTTGACGGCTCCAGTGTCCATGCAGGTGGCGTAGTAATCGCCGATCTTCTGCTCGTCGGCCGAGCGCCCGGTGCCGCCGGCAGCGGCCTTCTCCAGAATGGCTTTAAGCACCAGACGGTTCTGCTCCTCGAGCTCCGTACCGCGGCCATAGGAGGACTCGTCGGCGGGAATGGGATTCTGCTTGAGCCAGCCGCCGCAGGCGTACTGGTAGAAGTTGGAACAGGGATCGACGCTGGTGTCGCGCAGGGCCGGATCAAGCCCGTGAAGCTGCTTGAGCGTCTGCTGGCTGGTCATCGCGGGAACCGGCGCTTGCGCCTGGAGACAGCAGGCGATGCCGAAGATGGGCAGGAGGCCGAAGACACAGACGAGCGGAGAACGGCTGATAGGCATGCGGGTTCCTGTACCGGAAGATGCGGGACTGACTGTGTACGGTATCAGACGGCGCGGCTGAATCGAAAGTCAACCGCTGAGTGACGGGAGAGAAAACCCGCTCGCAGGGTGGAGAATAGAAGCACGTGGCACAGGAACGCGAAGCGATGAAATACAGGTGGAGTGCGAGGACGGCGAGGCGCCTGCTGTCTGGCACGCTCTCCGGCGCGCTGTTTTCTGCCTCTCTGTTCTTTGTGACAGGCTGGGCTTCCCTGTATGCGAGCACGCATGAGAGTCCCCTCGCGCCGAAGTTCAGCATTCCGACAGAGCCGCTTGGATATCGAGCGCCCGGTCCCATCTACACGCTGGTGCGCCTGCCCTTCGCGACCTTGAACTTTCTGGACGCGGACCACCTGCTGTTCACCTTCCATCAGCCGCGACTGATGAAACGCGACGAGCATGAGTCGGGCAGCGACCAGTATGTGCAGGCTGTAGTGCTGGAGTTGCCGAGTGGGAAAGAGACGGCGCGCACCGAGTGGCGGCTGCACGATCGCAACACCTACCTGTGGCAGCTTGGCGACGGGCGCATACTGCTGCGGCAGGCCGAGGATCTCTTCACTACCGATGCCTCACTGAAACTGACGCTGCTGCTGCACGCGCCGAGCCATCTGCAGCAGGTGCAGGTATCTCCCGATGGCAAGATGCTGATGGTCGAGATGGACGCGGAGCGGCACACGCCCGAGGAACACGCGCGACTGCGGCAGCGGGCTCTGGACCGGGGGACCAACCCGCCGGACGAAGACGTGCAGATCCGCATGATCGATCTGGGTCAAAGGCAACTGAAGCTGGCCGCGAAATCGGAGCGGCCCGGTCCGCTTCCCACCAACGTGGAAGGGTTCGTGACTCAGGTGCAAACCAGGCCAAACCATTGGGAGCTGCGTTTCCATCCCTTTGAAAAGCCCGAAAAGAACGGCGGCGATATCGTGGCCCAACTGATGTCAAGCTGCCCGCCGCAGACGGATTTCGTGAATGCGTCAACAGTGCTGGTGCTGAGCGCGTGCTCGACGCACGCGCCGGACCGGCAAGCGGACGCAGTCGGAGTAGACGGCAAGAAGCTGTGGACGGGGCGGTGGCGGGCGGACTTTGCGTGGCCCACCATAGCGGCTTCGACCGGCGGAAGTGATTTTGCGATTGCGTGGATCGCAGTGGATCGTCCAGTGGCGCAATACGATTCGTTCGGCGATACGGAGGTGCGCGGCCAGTTTGTGGATGTGCTGGACGCGAAGACCGGCGGCCTGCGCCTGGCGCTGCTGGTGCAGCCGATCGCGAGCGCCGGAGAGAACTATGCGCTGTCGCCGGACGGCAACCGGCTGGCGGTGTTGAACAAAGGGATGATCGAGGTGTACGACGTGCCTGCCGCGCCGCCGCCGCCCCCGGCTGTTGCGGCGAAGAAGTAGCAGCGGGAACAAGAAATACCCTCCGCTTCCTTCACGATGGCTGCACCCTCTGGGCGCTACGCCGGGAGCTTCTGCGGGTCGGGATACTGGTGCTGCTGGCGGCCTACGTTGCCGTCGTACTTGACGGTGGTTTTGAACAGCTCATAGCGGCCGTCGCTGGCGAAGAACTTCGTGCGCTCGCGCAGTTGCTGCATCTCGGCCGGGGTGAACGGCTGGAAGTTTTGCGCGATGGCCAGGTTCTGCTTGAGCACGTCCAGCGATTCCATGCCGCTGATGGTGGTGGCGACAGGAAGGCTCATGGCGTAGCGCAGCGCCTCGTCCACTTTGACGGCGCCGTGCGACACCATCTCGCCGCTGCCGCTAAGGCTCTTCATGCCCAGCACCGCCATACCGCGGCGGTTGGCTTCCGGCAGCACCTGCTGTTCGAAGCTGCGGAAGGTGGCGTCCAGGCAGTTCATCGGCATCTGTACGGTGTCGAAGGGATAGCCGTGCGCCAGCATCCGCAGATGGATGGAGGGATCCTTGTGGCCGGTGAAGCCGACGAAGCGCACCTTCCCGTCTTTCTTGGCCTGATCGAGCGCCTCGATGACGCCGTCGGGACGGAAGATCTTCTCCGGATCGTTGTAGTAGACGACCTCGTGGATCTGCCACAGGTCGAGGTGATCGGTACGCAGGCGGGTGAGGGATTGCTCAAGCTGCTGCATGGCCACCGATTTGCCACGGCCATGGGTACATACCTTGGTCATCAAAATGGCTCGGTCACGTTTTCCCTGCAGGGCGTGGCCGACGCGCTCTTCGCTCAGGCCATCGTTGTACTCCCAGGCGTTGTCAAAGAAGTTGACCCCGGCATCGAGCGCGTATGCGACGATCTCGTCGGCCTCCTGCTGCGTCTGGGTCGTGCCCAGGTGGTAGCCGCCCAGTCCGAGAATCGAGACCTGGAGGCCGGTCTTGCCGAGTGGGCGTTTGGGAATCGGGCCCTGCGGTGAGGAGTCAGCCATAGGTGATGATCCTTTCTCTCCGTCGGAGCCGGCTGCGTGGCCGCTCGCAATCGAGGCTACGCTCGCGAGGGCCGCGGTTTTCAGAAATGTGCGCCGTGAGACTCGGTCCTTGCTCAAGCTAGCCTGCCTGAATGGTGGGGAAGGGTTTTCCGTCGTTCTGAGCCTCCTTCACCATCTGCTTCACTTCCATCTGCTGCTCATCGAGAGGGAAGTCATGCGCGAGACGGGCCTCGGGATTGTCGAACGCGAGCGACATCTTGTAGGGTTCGAAGCGCCCGTCACCGGCGGCCATCCTGGCCCGGGCGCGGAGGGCCTGCATCTGAGCGGCGGAGAGCGGCTGGAAGCCCTGTGCGACCCTGAGATTCTGCTCCAGGATCTGCGGCTTCTCCATGCCGGTGATGGTGGTGGTCACGGGAAGGCTCATGGCGTAGCGCAGGAGTTCCTCGGCGGTGAACTCGCCCCTCTGCACCGGCTGCCCATGGCCCCCGATGGGCTTCATGCTCAGAACGGCGATTTCGCGCTTATTCAGCTCGGGCAGCACCTTCTGCTCGAAGCTGAGGAAGTTGGCGTCGAAGGGGTTGAGCGGCATCTGCACCGCGTCGAAAGGGAAGCCGGTGTTGAGCATGGCCAAGTGGATCTCGGGGCGCTTGTGGCCGGTGAAGCCGATGAAGCGGACCTTGCCTTGTTCCTTGGCCTTGGTCAGCGCCTCCGCTGCGCCTCCCTTGCGGATGAACAGGTCCGGATCGTTCTCAAAGGAGACACCGTGGATCTGCCAGAGATCGAGATGGTCCGTCTGCAGCCGGTTTAGGGATTGCTCCAGCATGGTCATGGAGAGCGAGGCATCGCGCCCGTGAGTGCAGACCTTGGTCATCAGGAAGGCTTCGTCGCGGCGACCCTTCAGCCCGCGCCCCAGCCAGTCTTCGGACTTGCCCCGGTTGTATTCCCAGCAGTTATCGAAGAAGGTGATGCCGCCATCGAGCGCGCCATGCACCAGCTTGATTGCGGTGGGCAGATCTTCCGCATTGCCGAGGTGGTGGCCACCCATGCCGAGCGCGGATACCTGCACGTCCCGGTGCCGTCCGAAGGGACGCCGGGGGATGGAAGAGCGGGTCTGGGAAGAGGTTTGGGCCATGCCACTCTGTCAACGACATGTGCGCGCATCCGCGTAGTCGGTATGCCTTGTTTGGATGCAAGCAGGCTGGAGGTGGCGGAGCGCACGTGACGACCAGCAAAAAAGCCGGACCTGATAGTGACTCAGGTACCGGCCTTTATTGATGAGGCGAAGTTGGAGCTAGGCTGCGGTCTTGACTGAGAGCGCCTTGACGCGAGCATTGAGGCGGCTCTTGTAGCGGGAGGCCGTGTTCTTATGCAGGATGCCCTTCTGCACGCTCTTGTCCAGCGCGGAGACGGTCTTACGGTACTGCTCGGCCACGCCCTGCGTGTCGCCCTTGTGCAGCGCCTC
This sequence comes from Acidobacteriaceae bacterium, assembly GCA_051001135.1. Classification (GTDB taxonomy): domain Bacteria; phylum Acidobacteriota; class Terriglobia; order Terriglobales; family Acidobacteriaceae; genus CAWHMN01. The sequence continues at coordinate 14,294 of JBPCNO010000072.1, read as the reverse complement.
GCGAAGCAGGCGCAGGCTGCCACGGACGCGGCTCTTGTTGGCGCGGTTCACCGCGGTCTTGCGTTCGGTCTGGCGGGCGCGCTTGAGCGAGGAAGCATGATTTGCCATCTACGGAATCCTTAATCTTGACTGTCGGAAGTGGTGCATGCGCAGAGACACACCTGTCTCTACTGCTGCAAAGAATAAGTCTATCGCGTCCTTCCAGCAGCGGTCAATACAGGGGCAGGCAATGCGCGGCCGCCCCCAGAGGCTACTGGTCGGACGAACTATCCTGATCACTCGCGTCGTCGTCTCGTTTGACTGTGCCGCGGATGACACGTCCGTTGAGTGCTTGAAGAGGGCGGAAATTATTGCCCAAAATGAGTCTGAAGGCCTCAAATTGTTTCGGTGACATCTGGGCGAACCGCTTCAGCAGAATGAAGTTCACCGACGGCGAGCAGGGCGGCGTGGTAAGCGCTCCGGAATAGTTATAGTAGCTGGCGGTATCGGTGAAAGCATCTTCGATATTCAGCCGGTTGATGGTGACTGCGGGAGAGGTGGTCTTGCGGGGCAAACCGGCGGCGATCAGCCTCGCCAGAAAGCGGTTTGGCCTTCCAATCCGGTAGAGCACCCCGATGGCCACAGCGTGCCCATCTTCGTCCACGAAGACCGCATGAAGCTCCATCGCGGCGTGGCGCCCTCGCAGCGTGTGCTCCGACAGGGTGTGGAAGTGGAACTGGACCAGCGTGTAGGGGACATGATCGAGCACCAGCTTGGTCCCCGCCCGGGGGATGGCCCTGATGGTGTAGCCGGGGTTCGTCATCGTGAATGACGTCTCGCTGCGAATGAAATCCAGCGGTGCGAGCCTTGGGTCCTCCACGACGTTACGAATATCGATCGGGGACTGTCGCGCCCGGGGGGTCATAGCGCAGGCCGGACTGGCCTCCGCCCAGAAGCCCGGACCGGTATCTCCGGAGTAGGAGAAAGGCGGCGCTGCGTCCGACTGAGTTGCTAATGGGACCAACTGGGCTGACATGGGGATGGCGCAAACTAGCCCCACCAGGAGAGCTGAGAGAAGCAGACCGGTCTTCGCTTTCATCTGAAACTTCTTTCTGGGGGAGGCGCGGCGACGTGGGAGCGGGGGAGTGGAAGGGGACGAGGATCTCAACCAGAGATTGTCCACTACTTTCCGGCGCGCAGTCGCGGCGACCCAGCATATCGCAAGATGTGGACGCGATCACGAAAATATCCGGTTGCGACTCAGGGCACCCGCTTGCTGTCGTAATCTGACCTTGGGGACAGGCCGTGGAGACAGGACGAGACACGATGTCGCAGTTGCCACAGATCGGGCCATCGCCTTCCGTCGCAGGTGGAAAGTGTGCGACCCAGGCTGGAACCCAGGCTGGAACCCAGGCTGGAACCCAGGCCGGAATGTGCGGGAGCCGGGACGCGTCGGGAAGCCGGGATTCCTCCAAGAGCGTGATCCGGCTTCAGGTGGTGACACTGGCGTGGATGCTGGTGGAGTGCGGCGTTGCAATGGTGAGCGCGCAGCGGGCCCGCAGTCCGGTGCTGCTGGCCTTCGGTTCCGACAGCCTGGTGGAGCTACTCTCGGCAACGGCGGTGCTGCTGCAGTTTCTGCCGGCCTTTCCGCTGAGCCGAACGCACGCGGCACGGGCGGCGGGCATTCTGCTCTTCGTGCTGTCGGCGGTGGTGGCGATCACGGCTCTGCTTGCAATTCTGTGGGGCGCGCAACCGGAGATCAGCGTGAGCGGTATGGCGATCACGCTGGCGGCGCTGATCGCCATGCCCGTACTCGCCGCAAAGAAGCGCAGCCTCGCCCGCCAGACGAACGACCGTGCCCTGGCTGCAGATGCTGTTCAATCCGCGACCTGCGCCTATCTGGCAGGGGTTACGCTGGTGGGCCTGGGGGCGAATGCCGTATTCCACCTGCGGTGGGTGGATAGCTACGCGGCCCTGATCGCGGTCCCGATTCTGCTTCTGGAAGGGCAACGGGCGATGCGGGGCGAGAGTTGTGGCTGTTGCTGACGTCAGCCGCCTGCGTTTGCGTCCAGCAGGGTCTGAATAGCGTCCGGACAACCTGAATCTCCCGCCCGTCCGGAACCCGGTGTGAATATTAGCGGAAGAGCGATTGACGCGCGCGGATACAGGCGCTACTCTGTGCGCATCCGAGGCAAGCGCCAATGCGGCGAGAAATTTCAGGCAGGCCCTCCGCCTGTGCCTGAGACGCGGCAGAAAGTGCCCCCCAAGCTGCTCGCGGCACGCTTCTTTACCCACCCCAATCACATCCAATCAGATAGGCCGTCGCCGGTTCGGACGGCAGGAGGTAGTTACTGCCCTTGAAGAAAAAAGCGCTGGAGATCACGCCCAATATCGAGCCCCTGTTCGGGACCCACGATGAGAATCTCAGATTGATGGAAGACAAGTTGCAGGTACGCATCGATCTTCGATCGGATGCCTTGCACGTCGAAGGTCCGGATGAGAGCGTTGCGCGTGTGGAGCAGATCTTCGGCGATTACGAGCAGCTTCGACGAGGGGGTACGACGCTGCAGAATGGCGAGCTGCATTCGCTGCTGAAACTGGTGACCGCCGACTCAGCGGTGACCCTGCGTAGCCTGATCGAGAGTGGAAAGCAGCGGGCCACCGGCGGCATCAAGCGCATGGTGCAGCCACGCTCCATCAACCAGCGACGGTACGTGGAAGCGATCGAACAGGCGGACATGGTCTTCGGCATTGGGCCTGCCGGTACCGGCAAGACCTATCTGGCGGTAGCCATGGCGGCTTCCGCGCTGCTGGCGAAGAAGGTGAACCGCATCATCCTGGTGCGGCCGGCGGTGGAAGCGGGCGAACGGCTCGGCTTTCTTCCCGGGACGCTGCAGGAGAAGATCGATCCCTACCTTCGGCCGCTCTATGACGCTCTCTACGATCTGCTGGAGCAGGAGCGGGTGGACAAGATGATCGAACGCAACGTGATCGAGGTGGCTCCGCTGGCGTTCATGCGCGGCCGCACGCTGAACGACGCGGTCATCATCATGGACGAAGCGCAGAACACCACCAGCGAGCAGATGAAGATGTTCCTGACCCGGTTGGGCAATAATGCCAAGGCCATCATCACCGGAGATATCACGCAGATCGACCTGCCGAATCCTCGGCGCTCCGGTCTGGTCGAAGCGATCGAGGTGCTGAAGGGCGTAGATGGCATCCGCTTCTGCCACTTCGAGGATGGCGATGTGGTGCGACACCATCTGGTGCAGCGCATTATCCGGGCGTATGACGGCTTTGGGCGGGCGCAGGGCGAGCTGCCGCTGCCGCTTCCGGATGGCGAATTAGCCAAGCCGGCGCCCAAGCCGCAGTAAAGGTCAAAGGAGCGACAGGTACAATCACTAAGGAGAGGAGAGCCGCAGTGCTCTCCTCTTGTTGTTTTCGGGTTCTTTGTTTCGACGCGATACCGCTCACGAAAGGCAATAGTGGTGCGCGAACGACATCACCGCATGATCGTCTACGACCCTCCAGAAGATCTTCGCCTTCCGCCGGGCGCACGCGTCCGCAAGCGGGTACTGGCGTCCTTTGTCGCCGAGGTCGCCGCCGGCCTTTCGCTTGAGGGAGCGGTGTCGGTGCTGCTAGCGAGCGACGGCCAGATCCGTGAGTTGAATCGCCGGTTCCGCAACAAGGACAAGGCCACGGACGTCCTTTCCTTCCCCGCGGAATCAGGCCCTCGCGCAAACGGGGACGCCAAGAGCAAGCTTGCGGGCGACCTGGCCATCTCAGTGGAGACGGCGGTGCGACAGGCAGCGGAGATGGGCCACACGCTCGAAGCGGAGCTGAAGATCCTGTTATTGCACGGGCTGCTGCACCTGGCTGGTCTGGACCACGAGACCGATACGGGCGAGATGCGGCAGAAGGAGAACCGGCTGCGGCGGCGCTTCGGCCTGCCGGTTACGTTGATTGAACGCAGCTCCCATCCGGCGGCAAAGCCGGTGGAAGGAACGCGGGGAGCGGCGGCACGCCCGGGAACGAAGAGCCGCCCACGCACGGCGCCGATCGCTCAAGGCAAGCGGAAGAGCGACGCCTCCGTTGTTACCGCGACGCAGCGCCGTAAAGCAGGATCGCCCAAGGCTGGACCGCCCAAGGCTGGACCGCGTAAGGCAGGACAGCGCAAGGCAGGACAGCGCAAGGCAGGACAGTAATGATCGGTATCTACATCGCCGTCGTGGGCCTGCTGCTGCTAGTGCACACGCTGGCCTGCTATGCGGACCGGCTCTATTCGGAGATGGGCAAGTTTCTGTCGCGCGAGTTCCAGGACAACATCGACGCGTGGGAGCAGCGGGTGGAACCACGGCTGGGACCCTTCAATCGGGAACGGGCTTCGCTCTCTGCAGCGGTGCTGGCACAGCTATCTCTCGCTGCGCTGGCCCTGGTATTCGGGGCAATGATGTTCGATCGCGCTACGGCATGGGGCCGGCCTACCTGGAGCGAAGTGCTGCAGGCGGTGTTCAGCATCGTGCTGGTGGTCGTACTCTTCAGCCGGCTGCTGCCCTATGTCTTCTTCATGCGCACGCGCGGGGAGTGGGCGGTGCGTTGGGCGTGGTGCTACAAGCTGCTGTTCTATCTCATTTCGCCGGTCACGTTTTTCCTCGGTTTTCTGTTGTCGATTGCGTCGCTGGCGGAAGAGCCTTCCGCGGCGACGGAGGAGGAGGACGTGGCCGAGGGGGTGGATGCGCTAATCGATGCCGGCGAGGAGGAAGGGATACTGGAGGAGAGCGATCGCGAGCTGGTGCGGTCGGCGGTCGAGTTCGGCGACAAGATCGTGCGCGAGGTGATGACGCCCCGGCCGAGCATCTTCGCCGTTGCCGCCGAGACCACGCTGGCTGACTATCTTGCGCTGCTGAAGGACCACGTCTACTCGCGGGTCCCGGTCTATGCGGCGACGCTCGATAATGTGACGGGCATCGTGTTCTCGCACGACCTGCTGCAGATCGCGGATAAGGATGCGGGGCTGCGCACGGTGGCGAGCCTGGAGCGCCCAGCGGCGTTCGTTCCCGAAACCAAGCGGGTCAATGAGCTGCTGCGCGACATGCAGCGGGAGAAGCAACATATGCGCATCGTCATCGACGAGTATGGCGGCGTAGCGGGCCTGGTGACCATCGAAGATTTGCTCGAGGAGATCGTAGGCGCGATTACCGACGAGCATGAGACGGAGAGCGAACAGGACGCGCCGATCGAGGAGACGCCAGGGGTGTGGATTGTGCCCGGGAGTCTCGAGGTGGATGAGCTGGAAGAGCTGGTCGGCGATACGCAGTTAGAGGAAGACGCCTACGAAGCCACCACAGTCGCGGGATTGGTGAGCGAGCTTGCGGGCCGGATTCCCATGGTGGGTGAGGTGGTGGTCGCGGGCGGTACACGCTTCGAGGTGCTGGCATCGACGGATCGGCGGATCGAGCGGCTGCGTATCTCGTCTGTCGCCAATGCAGCGGCGTAATCGATCTCCTGCTAATTCGTACCCCCTCCCGGAATATTTTTTTACACTCGAAAACAGATTGCCCGACTTCGGCCGCGCTTGCTATAGTGTGCCCACTCCTGCAAGAACACGGATCAAGTATTTGCCTGCTGCGCTTTGGCTGCTTCGCTCTTCCTGTGCTCTACCTCGCATGCTCCGCTTGACTTGGCTTCCTACATATCTATGGCAGGCACGATTATCTCGCCTGTTTGTGCTGCGGCCGTGCGGCTTCTTGTCTCGGCGGGCATACCCTCACGTTTTCGCGCGGGACTTCAACAACAAAGGATGGCAATGACAATCTCCAGACGAATCAACATCCTGGGCTCTGCTTCAGCAATTATGCCCCTGGCCCTTTCCCTCCTCGCCGCAACTCCGGCTCACGCACAAATGACCGCTCGCGCCTCCAGGCTGGCCTCCCAGGCGCAGAGCATCGCTCCGGAAAACAGCCAAAGCACCGTAGAGGCCACGGTCTGGCTAAAGCTTCACAACCAGAAGGACTTGCAGGCTACGGTAAGCAAGCTCTACCAGAAGGGGTCTCCCACCTATCACCATTGGCTCACAACCAAGGAATTAACGCAGTTCATGCCCACCGCGCAGGATCTGGCGACGGTGCAGCGCGAATTGCAGTCCCGGGGCTTGAAGGTAGTCTCCACCGATCAGAAGAACCTGTTTGTACGGGTGAGCGGCCCGGCCGCCACCGTGCAGTCGGCATTTGGCGTGCAGTTGAACCGGTACACGGTAAAGGGCAAATCGGTAATCGCATCGGCTACAGAGCCGAAACTGAGCGGTGCCGCTGCCGGTCTGGTCGCGCAAATTGGCGGCCTGAGCGGGTTGCAGGCTGAGCCGTTTATCAAGCAGGCCGTAAATCCGGAGACGGGTCAGCCGTTCGCCGGGCTGCCTCTTACCAGCACCACTCCCAATGGCGTCTTCTTCTCGTCGAACTGCTTTAATTACGGCGTGGAGACACACACCTTCACTACTGCCGGCGCGGCGTTGCCGGTGGGCACGTACAGTGGAAACCGGTATGGAGCGAGCCCCAGCAATTCACAGGTAGGCACGCTGGCGCCATGCGGCTATGGGGCAAACGAGGTACAAACCGCGTACAACCTGAAGCCTGCGTATCAGCACGGGCTCGATGGCAAGGGACAGACGATCGTGATTGTGGATGCGTATGGCTCGCCGACCATTCTGGCGGATGCCAATGCGTTCTCTTCGATCAATGGCCTTCCACAGTTGGGCTCTTCGAACTTCACGGTGTACAACCCGCAGGGCACACCGGCCTACAATGCCGGCTGGGCCAGCGAGACGACGCTGGATGTGGAGTGGGCGCATGCGATCGCTCCCGGCGCGAAGATCGCGCTGGTAGCCACCGCTTCCAACTACAACTCGGACCTCCAGGGCGGGATCTCGTACGCCATTCAGCATCAACTTGGAAATGTCATCTCGAACAGCTATGGTGAGCCTGAGATCGAAGATGACGCCAATGACATGAACACCTGGAATTCATTGAACGAAGTGGCTGCCGCGGCAGGCATCTCCGTTAACTTCTCGACGGGTGACAGTGGCGACTACACGGCTGACGGTCTGCCGGCAACCGTCAGCAGTCCCTCCAACTCGCCTTATGCCACAGCAGTGGGCGGAACGACGATGGGCCTGAATTCCGCCAAGCACATCTCCTTCCAGACAGGCTGGGGCAACAATTACGCGCAACTCTATTCAGGGGTTTCGAAGAGAGTTCTGGATCCGCCGCATAGCTTCGGTTTCTACGGTGGCGCGGGCGGAGGCGAGAGCCAGTACTTCCCCAAGCCCTCATGGCAGAACAACCTGCCGGGCGCCGGGCGTCAGCAGCCGGATGTATCGGCACTGGCTGACCCGTTCACCGGGGGTGAGATTGTGATCACGCCAAATGGTCAGCAGGGTGGGGCGCAGTATGTCGAGGTATACGGCGGAACGAGCTTGGCGTGCCCCATTTTCTCTGCGATCTGGGCAATTACCAACCAGCGGGCAGGGCATCCTCTCGGCCAGGCGGCGCCAATCATCGCCGCGTTGGATGGTGGCGCTCTGATGGATGTGACGCCCTATACATCGAGCACGAATGTATCCGGCTCGGTGACAGATAGCAGCGGGACGAAGTTCTACTCGCCCAATCAACTGGAAGCGCCAGTTGAGACAAGCAACCCGTTCTACAGTGCGTTCTATCAGGTAGCAAGCGGCACGTACTATGCCTTCAGCTTCGGCACAGACACGTCGCTGGTGGTAGCTCCGGGTTGGGACAACGTAACCGGCTGGGGCGTTCCGAACGGCAATGGCTTCATCAACGCGGCGGCAAACCAGTAACCAACAAAACTGGAGCAGCAAAACACAACGGGTCCACACACCGCGCGTGGGCCCGTTGTTTGTTTTCCGCAGTTTCATGCGCTGGCGGGCTGGTGGAGAGCACCATATCTCGCGGGCGCCGAAAGGGTGGGCACCGGAGTACCGGCACACCTCCGCAACGGTTGACGTCGAGCGGAGTCTCTCAAAGAGCGACGGGAGTCGAGGGACCTGCGTTCACGTATGCGGGCTACATGGGCGATACTTGACGCAGGGATTTCGGAGAGTAAGGATTTGCGATCTGGTTTTGTATCTATCATCGGGCGGCCGAATGCAGGAAAATCCACGCTGCTGAACGCGCTGATCGGCGAGAAGGTGGCCATCGTCACCAGCAAGCCGCAGACGACGCGCACGCGCATCCAGGGAGCGGTGGAGGTGCCTGCACGCAAGGGCAAGCATCACGCGGCGCAGATCGTCTTCGTCGATACGCCCGGCATTCACAAGGGAGCGTCGCAACTGGATCGCCGCATGCTCCAGGAGGTGCACGATGCGCTGGAGCAGCGCGACATTGTAGTGCTGGTGCTGGACGCAAGCCGCGATCTGCGTCTGCCGGATACGGGGCCGGATACGGGGACACAGACAGAAGGCCCAAGCTCCGCGACCGCATCTGGCAGAGGCAAGCGTGGCGGTGAAAGCGAGGACGAATTCGTGCTCAGCCTGGTGCGCAAGCTGGAGTGCCCGGTTTTTCTGGTGATTAACAAGATCGACCTGATCGCCAAGGACCAGTTGCTGCCGCTGATCGCGCAGGTCAGCGCACTACACAGCTTTGCCGAGGTGATCCCCATCTCCGCGAAGAAGAAGGACGGACTCGATCGCCTGCTGGCTAAGCTGGTGGAGCATCTGCCGGAGGGGCAACGCTACTATCCGAAGGACCAGTTCACTGACCAGCCGGAGCGCTTCCTGGTAGCCGAACTGATCCGCGAGCGCATTCTGATGGAGACGGGCGAAGAGGTGCCCTACGCGTCCGCGGTGGTGATCGAACGCTACGAGGAACCGCCGGCGGGCGCGAAGCCGCGCAAGGACGGCAAGCTGCCGGTGACCAGCATTGCGGCTGCGATCTATTGCGAGCGGCCGGGACAGAAGGCGATCCTGATCGGCAAGGGCGGCTCGAAGTTGAAGGCGATCGGCGCCTCGGCGCGGCATGAGATCGAGTCGCTGCTGGGGACGCGGGTGTTCCTGGAACTGCACGTAGTGGTGGAAGAGAACTGGCGCGAGTCCAAGGGCTTCATCGAGTCGCTCGACTGGCGCAGGCAGCTCGAGGATATGTCACAGCGGCAGGCACACAATGAGGATGAGCGCAGTGAAGCGGCGGCTGCAGATGACCGGCTGCAAAAGGGTAAAGGCGACAAAGATCATTGAGTGTGAAAGTCGATGTGGATGCCCTCGGCGCTGGTTCGTTCCACCCGTACATCGCTTCCGCACTGTGGGCAGGTGATCACCAGAAGCGTCGGGCTCTGCCACTTGGCCTCGACTGGGTGAGGATGCTTTACCAGGAATATGATCTCGCCCAGGCGGCGTTCGCGGTAGCTGGCGGGCTGCAGATAGACGCCGGTGGTGGGAGCGATCATCCTGCCGCAATCGCGGGTGGTGGAGCGGGTGGTCCATTTGCCATCTGGGGACTTGGTCTCATTCCATATCTGATCGGTGCAGATGGTGCAGCCGGTGCAGACGCTCAAGAGAAGCGCGCATGCCACCATAAAAGCGCGCCCCGACGATCTGCAGCTACTCCCGCGCGCTGATGCCAAGGGTCTTCATCTTCCGGTAGAGATGGGTGCGGTCGAGGCCCAGCGCTTCCGCCGTGCGGCTCATGTTGCCGTGGCATTCGTCGACTTTCTTGAGGATGTAGTCGCGCTCGTAGGCGTCGCGCGCCTCCTGCAGCGTGGCAAAGTCGGCCGAGAGCCGGCCGGGGTCGCGATAGACCAGCATGGGCAGGTGTTTGCGTTCGATGCGTTGCACCTGCGGGTTGAGGATGAGCACGCGCTCCATCAGGTTCTTGAGCTCGCGCACGTTGCCGGGCCACTGGTACTGCTTCAGCAGCGCCAGGGCATCGTCGCTGATCTCGCTGCGCGGCCTTCCGTATTCGCGGCCAAACTCCTTCAGAAATTCACGCACCAGCGGCGGGATGTCTTCACGACGGTCGCGCAGCGGCGGCACGTAAAAGGGAATGACATTGAGCCGGTAGAAGAGATCCTCGCGAAAATTGCCCTTGGCGATCTCGTCTTCAAGATTCTTGTTGGTGGCGGCGATGATGCGGACGTCGACACTGATAGCCTGGGTTGCGCCTACAGGGGTGAAGCGCTGCTCGTCCATGGCGCGCAGCACCTTGGCCTGGGTCTTCAGGCTCATGTCGCCGACTTCATCGAGAAAGAGTGTCCCGCCGTGCGCGCGTTCGAGGGTGCCACGCTTCTCCGGCGGCCCCCCGGGCATGGCGCTGTGCCGGTAGCCAAAAAGCTCCGTCTCGATGTAGTCCTCGGGAATGGCGGCGCAATTGAGTTCGACGAAGATGCTGTCGGCCCGCAGGCTCTCCGCATGGATTTCGCGGGCGATCAGCTCCTTGCCCGAGCCGGACTCGCCGAAGATGAGCACACGCCCATTGGTAGGCGCCATCAGGCGGATCTGCTGGCGCAGCGCCTTGAGCGGAACGCTCTCGCCGGTGATGGGGGTCTGCGGTGAGACCTGGCGCTTGAACTCCTGATTCTCGCGCCGGAGGCGGCGCGCCTCGATGCTGTTCTTGAGCAGGATGAGCGTGCGCTCCATGGAGAGCGGTTTTTCCAGGAAGTCGAAAGCGCCCAGCTTGGTGGCGCGCACGGCGTTCTCGATGGTGCCGTGTCCGGAGATGATGATGACCTCGGGACGCGCTTCGCTGTCCAACTGGCGAATGTCGCTGAGCACGTCCAGGCCGTCGCGATCGGGCAGCCAGATGTCCAGCAGCACGGCGTCGTAGGCTGCATCGTGCAGCAGGAGAAGCGCTTCGACGCCCGTCGCCGTGGTAGTGACGACGTAGCCCTCCTCCGTCAGGATGCCGGCGAGCGCCTCTCGGATCTCTGCTTCGTCATCGACGATCAGCACATGATGCATGGTGGGGTGCATCGTGGAGTGAACGGCGGAACTCATCGCGTGACGCCGCTCTCCGCGCGCGCGGCAGGGGCGCCCGGCAGTGCATCGCCGGAGAGGAGCGCGTCCTGGATCTGTCCATTTGTCTCGGCGAAGGGCAACTCGAGGATGAAGCGTGCGCCTGCCGGCAGGTTGGACTCAGCGCGGATAGTTCCGCCGTGTTCCTGGATGATCTTGGCGGCGATGGCGAGGCCCAGACCGGTTCCGCGCTGTTTGGTGGAGAAGTAGGGCAGGAAGAGCCGCTCCCGTATCTCGCTGGTGATGCCGTAGCCGGTATCGGCGACGACGATCTCCGCCATGGAGCGGGACTCGTTCTGGGACGTAGTGACGGTGAGGCGACGCAGCAGGCTGCCTTGCATGGCCTCGGCGGCGTTGTCGATCAGGTTGGCCAGCGCGCGCTTGAGCGCTTCAGAGTCCGCGAGCACGAGCGGAATGTCCCGCCCCAATCGCTGCTCGACCTGAATGTCTTCCAGACGCCCGGCGAAGAGCAACAGGGCGGCTCGCACCACGGTATTCAGATCGACCGCCTGAGGATGGGCGACGGGAAACTGCGCCAACGCGCCAAACTGATCGACCAGGGTACGCATTGTCTCGACGGAGCTCAGGATGACGGCGCTGCAGTTGCGGATCACACTGGGCGAGTCGGGCAGAGGGGCATCCACGTGCTTGCGGATACGTTCCGCGGAGAGCGAGATGGGGGTCAAGGGGTTCTTGATCTCGTGCGCAATCCGCTGCGCAACCTCTTTCCAGGCGGTCTGGCGCTGCGCGCGGAGGAATTCGGTGACGTCCTCCAATACCAGAATGTAACCGCGACGGTTACGTGGCAAGTCGAGCAACGCGAGGCTCGCGGAGAGCCGCAGCACGCCGCGCGCGCCGTGCAGCTCGATCTCGCTGGCGCTGATGCGCATGCGCTGGCTGCGGCGCGCCATCCGCCGGAGCTCTTCCGCGATTTCGGCAGGGAAGGCGAGTTCGAGCGGCAGGTTGGCCAGCGAACCATCGGCGGGCATATTTTCCGCATCGTGCAGCTCGAGCAGATCGAGTACGGCGCGATTGGAATGGAGGACGCGCAGTTGGGCGTCCAGTGTGACCACGCCGCTGGGGATGGTCTCCAGGATCGTTTCGAGCTCGCGCCGCCGCTCTTCCAGCGCATGGTTCGCCTCAGAGAGCTGCGCGCTGGAGGTTTCGGCCAAGGTTCGGCTCTGCTCCAGGTCCGCTGCCATGGCGTTGAAGGAGCGGATCAGCTCGCTTAACTCCTCGGTGGCTCCCAGGGTGACGCGATGGCTGTAATGCCCGGCGGCGATCTCGTCCATGGCGTCCGCCAGCGCCTCCACCGGGCGAGTCATCTGCTTGGCGAGAAAGAGAGCGAGCCAGGAGCTGGCGAAGAGCGTCAGAGTCGTGAGCAGCAGCAACATCAGGAAGTAGGTGCTGCGAATCTGATGGCGCTGGCGAAACAGGGTCCAGTAGTCGCGAGCGCCGCTGCGGATCTGGCCTACCGTACGCGCCAGTCCGGTGGGCAGCGGGAGTCCCACGACGACCATGCGGCCGGCGGCGGTGGTGGCGGAGCCGAGAATGTAGTCATTGCCGGCGAGCGAGATAACCGGCTGGTCGGTGCGGCGCGCCGCCGCCAACAGAAAGGCGGGAAGCGCAAGGTGGGTCTGTGGTGTTAACGCATCGTCTTCACCGAGCCAGGGCTTGATGGCATAGCCGGCAGCGGATGAGGGAAGCTGATACTGCAGGACCGGTTGGTCGCGCCAGTAGACGAGGACGAATCCGCCCTCGAGCGTAGTGCGGTGGCTCTGCACGGTAGCGAGCGCTGCTGCGCTGTGCCGCTGGTTCCCGCGGTGATTCAGGCGATCAATCCGGTCCATGGCCGGAGAGTTGGCCAGCGCTTCCGCTTCAGCCCGGGCGTTCTCCGCCGCATATTGTGAGAGCTCGAGCGCGACGCGGGTCGAATTTTCGCGGAGCTGCACCACCGGTTGCGAGAACCAGCGGTCGATCGAACGGTTCATCAGCAGATAGCTGAAGAGGAACATGAAGAGCGCCGGCGCCAGGCTGAGGATGAGGGCGCCCAGCAGCAGCCGGGTGCGCAGGCGCGCGCCCAAAACACGGCTGCGCCTATCCACCGACAGCTTGAGAATGTTGCGGACGAGCAGTACCAGCAGCACGACCAAGAGCAGGAAGATGACGACGGTCAGCCCGGAGAACACAAAGATCTCACCGGTGCCACGGGGACTGAGGAAGTGAAGATTGAAGGCGTTGAGCGACGCGAGGATGAGCATCGCGCCCACCAGCGATGCGCCAAGAGAGACGATGGTCAGACTGCGCCGGCGGGACATCCTGCGGTCTCCTTGCACCCGATGCGAACCTCCAGATTATAGGAGAGATATCGCCGGCGAACCCGGAAAGAAGCGGATAGGCAACTCTACCCAGCAACGGTGTATCCTATCGCTGCCATGAAACCTACCCTGGTCACCAAGTCCATGCTTCCCGTTGCCCTCGCAGGGTTGTTGCTTGCCGCAGGGTGCCACAAGAGCGATCAGAATGCACAGCAAGCGGGCTATCAGCAGCCGCCGGCGAATGGGCAGCAGGCGCCCCCTGCGGCTACAACGCCACCGGCGGCGCAGACCACCCCGCCTCCCGCGGCAACCGCTCCGCCACCTGCAGCGGCCGTTCCCCCGCCGGCGCCGGTGGTGACCAGTTACACCATTCCCGCAGGGACACACATTCGGGTACGGCTGGGCTCGGCCATCAGCTCGAAGACCGCCCACGATGGCGACCCATTCAACGCGACGCTCACCTCACCGGTTGTGGTGCACGGGCACACCGTGGCGCGGTCCGGCTCGGCGGCTTCCGGCCGTGTGGTGGCTGCGAATGCGCAGGGGCGCTTCAAGGGCGGGGCTGTGCTGGGCCTTCGATTGGACTCGCTGAATATCGGAGGCAATCCCGTGCCGATCTCGACCGATACGTACGCCCAGCAGGACAAGGGCAAGGGTAAGCGCACCGCCGGCTTCATCGGCGGCGGGGCCGGATTGGGAGCACTGGTCGGCGGACTGGCGGGCGGCGGCAAAGGTGCGCTCATCGGTGGACTGGCCGGAGCCGGCGCGGGTACGGCAGGGACGGCATTTACCGGCAACAAGCAGATCGTGATACCGGCGGAGACGGTGCTGAGCTTCAGCCTGCAGCAGAGCGTAAAGGTTCGGTAAGCTAAGGTCCGCAATTGTGGAAGGGGGGGGGGGGTGGACCCCCCCCCTCTGTTTTGGCGAAGACACAAACAGAGCACCCCTGCTCGCTCTGGGGGACACAAGCGGTAAGG